>CAJTUD010000026.1 GCA_910579725.1 uncultured Oscillospiraceae bacterium
AGATGCGCTATGGGGAGTGAGCTGCTGCCCGCGCGGCAGTTTTTAAACGGCCTTGCGGGAAAGACCCCCGCCGGGGAGCGGCGGCTGCTGGCGGCGGTGATCGCGGCGCTGTTGATGCTGCTGGCAACACTGGCGGCAGCATTTGTTTATCTGGGAAGACATCAACTGAAATATGTGGATGTTTATATTACAGAAGATTCACCGGATATGGGAGATTCTGGCTTATGAAAAAATGGAAAATCCTTTGTGCGTTGCTCCTTGCTGTCTTTTTGTCCACAGGGGCACTGCTCCCTTCGGCCTTGGCGGCAGACGCCCCTGAGCCTTCTGAAACGGTTACAGATTTTTCAGACGGCTCCTATCTTGTTACCAGGATTACATATGACGCCATGGATCCGGCCCGGGAAGCCGGTCAAAAGAGCGGGACAAAGAGCCATGACTACTATAATAGCGCCCATCAGATTCTGTGGACCTTCCGGGTCCACGGCACTTTCTCCTACGACGGCGGCAGTGCGGAAGCCACAGGCGCGGATTACTCGTATGACATTTATGACTCCGCATGGTCGTTCAATTCCGGCAGCGCCTTCTATTCCGGTGCAACAGCAACCGCCAGCGGAAGTTTTACAATTCTTTCCATGCCCAGCTCCCTTTCCGTCAGCCTGACCTGCTCTGGCAAGGGCGTGTTATCCTGACAAATTGATCTGCTCATAAGCCGCCGGCGTCTGTGCGCCGGCGGCTTTGCCTCTTCCGGAGGCACTTGAAAAATGCAGAAGTTAACCGGTTATCCGGGATAAAAAGCAGAATTATGCCGTCTATATGCGCAATTTTTGCAAATTGTCCAGTGCGGCGGGGACAGCGTTCTCCAGAATTATGAAAATCTGCGCTTGCATTTTTTGGCGGAATTTACTACAATAAAGAATAGTGCGGGCTAACTCCCGCCGGCTCCCCTGTGGAGAACCTTGACATCAAAATATTTTAGGAGTGAGGGAATATGAAAGCGAACCATGGGCAATCCGGAACAAGCGGACAGAAAATGCAGCGCATTGGCCGCAAGGTGGGAAACCTGGTGGCCGCGATACAGGGCGCGAGTATCGCCATTGTTGTGGCGCTGTGCATTCTGATGTTTTACCGGCTGACTATCTCCATGATGCAGGACCAGTGCATAAGCGGCACCAACATGCTGGCCTATGAGCTGGCCAACTATGACGGGCCGGAGGATAAAACCGCCCTTCTGGATACGCTCAAGGAGCAGATGGGATATGAATTTACCATTTTCCACGGCGATCAGCGGGCCTACACCACCATACAGCAGAACGGGCAGCGCGCCGTAGGCACCCGGCTGTCCGGCGATGTGGCCAGGATTGTGCTGGAGCAGGGGCAGTCCTATGTGGGACGGGCCGCCATTCTGGGGGAAACCCATCTGTGCTCCTATGTGCCCACCCGGGATGCCAACGGGCAGGTCGACGGCCTGATTTTCGCGGGAATCTCCATGACGGAAGCCTCCGGACAGATCAATCTGACGATGCTGCTGTCCTGTCTGGTGGGCGTGACGTGCGTGATTCTGGGTATTATGATTGCCGGCGCTTACATCATGCGGGCCGTCTCCCGCCCGCTGTTCCGTCTGACCATACTGGCGCAGACGCTGGAACAGGGTGATCTGGGCCTGCACCAGCACCAGACCATGGCGGTGGACATTCATTCCAACGACGAAATCGGCACGCTGGCCCAGAGCTTTGATATGACCATCGGCCGCCTGCGCAATTACATCGGGGAGATTTCCACGATGCTGGAGTCCGTGGCCGGAGGCGACCTGACCGCTCAGATCACCCAGGAGTACGTAGGCGATTTCGCATCCATCCGCACGTCTCTCAACGACATTCTGCAAAAGCTCAACGACACTATGGGCCAGATTGTCTCCAGCGCGGAGTACGTCTCCAACGGCGCTTCCCAGATGTCCACCGCCTCCCAGGCCCTCAGCCAGGGGGCCATGGAGCAGACCGGCGCGGTGGAGGAGCTGGAGGCGGCCATGACGGAAGTCACCGGCCGCATCAAGCAGACAGCGGACAGCGCCCAGCTGGCCCGGGAGCAGGCCGGGGAAATGGGCCGCCAGCTCACCGAGGGCAACCAGAAGATGCATGAAATGATTTCCGCCATGGGCGAGATCAACAACAGCTCCAACGAGATCGGGAAGATCATCAAGACCATAGAAGATATTGCCTTTCAGACCAACATTCTGGCGCTGAACGCGGCCGTGGAGGCCGCCCGGGCCGGCGCGGCGGGTAAGGGCTTCGCCGTTGTGGCCGACGAGGTGCGCAATCTGGCCAGCAAGAGCGCGGAGGCGTCCCAGTCCACCACGGCCCTGATTGAGCGCTCCGCCGCCGCAGTGGGGAAAGGAACCCAAATGGCCAACGCGACCGCCAAACAGCTGGAAGGCATCGTGTCCCAGGCCCAGGGTATTGTGGACACCATCAACGCCATCGCCTCCGACGCCCGGATGCAGGCGGACGCGGTGGAGCAGGTGCAGTCCCAGGTAGGACAGATTTCCGGCGTGGTGCAGAGCAACTCCTCCTCTGCCGAGGAGAGCGCCGCCACCAGCGAGGAGCTCAGCGCCCAGTCCAGCGTGCTCCGGCAGCTTGTGCAGACCTTCCGCCTCCGGCAGATGCGCTGATCCGCCAAAACCGCTCACTTCTGAAAATATCCGAAAAGCCTCCGGCAGCTCAGACTGCCGGAGGTCTTTTTGCGCCCTGTGTGACGGTGAAAATTGAGAAAAATCGGCAATCTCCTCTTGACAAAACCGTAAAAGAAGCATATAGTTCACTTTATGAACCAATTGAAAGGGAGGCGTGGCGTTTGCTGGAGGAAGAGCTGCTGGAGGCGTGGCTGCGGCTGACCTGCGTAATTGACAACCAGCGGCTGGCGGCGGCTCACACGATGCCGGAGCGGCTGCCGTTCAACGAGGCTCTGGTCTGCGGCCTGCTGGCCCGCGCCCGGGAGGAGGGCGTCTGCCTGACCGCCGGGGAGCTGTGCCGCCGGACCCACATTCTCAAATCTCAGATGAACGTCATTCTTCGCTCCCTGGAGCGGAAGGGGTTCATCAGCCGCCGTCCCTCCCAGACCGACCGGCGGCAGGTGGAGCTGCGGCTGCTGCCGGAGGGAGCGGCACGCTATCAGGAGAGCCACCGGCAGAGCGTGGCCCTTGCGGCCCGACTGGCGGGCCGTATGGGGGAGGAGAAAATCCGCACGCTGCTCCCCCTTCTTCGCCAGGCGGCGGATATATTTGACAGCATACAGCAGGAGGTATGAGCTCTATGGCAATCCGTGTAATAACCGATTCCTCGGCGGACTTTGACGCCGCTGTGGCCAAGCGGCGCAAGATCGACATTGTCCCCATGACCATCCAGTTCGGCAGCGCTTCCTTCGTTGCCGGAAAGACCATTTCCAACGACGTGTTTTATCAGCTGCTCCAGGAGAGCAAAACCTTTCCCTCCACTTCCCAGCCCACCCCGGCGGCTTTCCTCCGGTATTTCGAGGAGGCCAAGGCCAGTGGGGATCAGGCGGTTGTGGTTTTGCTGTCCGGTGCGCTGAGCGGCACTCTGCAAAGCGCGGAGATCGCCAAAGAGATGTGCGGCTATGAGCCCATTTACATCGTGGACAGCGTCACGGCCACAGCGGGCATTCAAATTCTGGTGAATCTGGCCTGCAAGCTCCGGGACAGCGGACTGCCGGCGGCGGCCATCGCCAGAGAGCTGGAGGCGATCAAGGAGAAGATTCGCATTTTCGCGGTGGTTGACACACTGGAATATCTTCGCCGCGGCGGCCGGCTCAGCGGCTTCCAGGCAGGGTTGGGCGCGATGACCAAGCTGAAGCCCACCATCGCCGTTCGGGACGGCGCGGTGGGTGTTGTGGGAAAATCCTTCGGTACGGCGGCGGCGGTGAAGCATCTGCTGAAGATGCTGGCGGATCATCCGGTAGATGATGATTTCCCTTCCTATTTTCTGTATTCAGATGACAGGACCAGAGAGGAGCTGCTGCTGCCAAAGCTGAAGGAGCAAGGACGGCTGCCCCAGCGGCTCCATTACTGCTCCGTAGGGCCCACCATCGGAACTCATATCGGGCCGGGAGCTTTGGGAATGGCCTATGTGGAGCGGGAGTAGCCTGAAGAGGAGAAAAGGTAGTACGAGATGCATAGGCGGAGGCGCGATTTTCATCACGCCCCCGCCTCTTTCTTTGGGAGAAAGGTTCCGTTCCCTGGCCGCACGCCGCCGCTTCCATCCGCCGGGCGTTCCCGGCATCCGGTGGAACGTACCCCTCCCCTGCCGCAGTCCAGAAATTGTTTGCGGTTACAGAATATGTACCGACTCCGGGTCGAATACCAGCGAGCACTGGTCCCCTACCGCGTAAATCTTCTTATTCTTGGGATTGTAGTCCGTCAACTTCACCAGGGAGCCGCCTACCATAACATGATAGTTCTGGTAAGAGCCCATGAAGCAGGAGAGAATCACCCGGCAGGGCAGTCCACCCTTGTCCGACAGCACTGCGGACTCCGGACGGAGGACTACTGTGTAATCCTCTCCAGAGCGCATTCCCGCTTTGGCGGGAACCCGAGTGGCGTGACCCTCCACATCCAGCACAGCGTGATCGCCCTCCTGCCGTTGGAACGAGCCTCTGAGGAAGTTTGCTTCACCGATGAAGTCGGCCACAAACTCACTGTTGGGGTGGTAGTAGATCTCCTGCGGGGAACCCATCTGGGCCACCACACCCTTGTTCATGATAATGATGTTGTCAGAGAGCGCCATGGCCTCGCTCTGATCATGGGTGACATAGATGGCGGTGATGCCCACCTCCTGCTGGATGCGGCGGATTTCCGTACGCATGGAAACCCGGAGCTTGGCGTCCAGATTGCTCAGCGGTTCGTCGAACAGCAGCACGCTGGGCTCGATCACCAGCGCCCTTGCCAAGGCGACCCGCTGCTGCTGGCCACCGGAGAGCTGGTTGGTCATACGCCCCTCCATACCGGTGAGCTCCACCAGATCCAGAATCTTCATGACCCGCTCATGGATCTCGTCTTTGGCTACCTTCCGCAGTTTCAGGCCATATGCTACGTTGTCAAATACATTGTAGTGAGGCAGCAGGGCGTAGCTCTGAAACACCATGGCTGTGTCTCGCTTGTTGGGCGTCAGGGCGTTGATGGCCTCGTTCCCCAGGTAAATTTCCCCTTCGTCGGGGCTTTCAAAGCCGGCGATCATTCGCAGCGTGGTGGTTTTTCCGCAGCCGGAGGGACCCAGCAGAGTGACAAAGGAGCCGGGATCAATGGTCAGGGATGTATCCTTCACCGCGTAAAAGTCCTTGCCGCTTTTGGGGTCCTGATAGATTTTGGAAATATGCTCCAGGCGCACGCCCTTCTTGGTTTTAGACATGGTTTATTCTGCCTCCTTTAACTTTCTGCTGGTGCCGAAGAACCGGATAAACAAGTTCATCAGCAGCACCGCGCCGTAGGTGATGATGATCAGAATGGTGGCAAAGGCACAGGCGATGGAGTAGGATCCCTTCTCCGCAAATTCGTTGATCTGCACAGTGATCAGCAGGAATTGAGGCGTCACCAGCAGAATGATGGCGGAAATGGCGGTGATAGAGCGGACGAAGGCTGTCACCAGTCCGCTGAGGAAGGAGTCCTTGATCAGCGGAAGAGTCACGGTCATGAAGACCTTGAAGCTGTCCGCGCCCATGTCGTAGGCGGACTCCTCAATGGATTTGTCGATCTGCCGCAGAGCGGAGATGCCGCTGCGGGTGCCTGTGGGCAGGGAGCGGACTACAAAGACGATAATCAGGATAGCCGCGCTGCCGTAGATGCCGGAGAGGAGGCCGGTATGGAACAGCCCTCCGGAAAAGCCCCGAATATATCCCACGCCAAGCACCGTTCCAGGCACAGCCATGGCCAGCATGGAAACCGCCTCAATGAATCCCTTGGCCTTGAACTTCCGCTTGACCACCAGATAGGAAATAATCATGGACAACAGCGCCGTGATGGGAGCGGAGATCAGAGAGAGTACAAAGGAGTCCCGGAATGCCTGAAGGCCTTTGTACTTGGTGAACACCTGACCGAACCATTTGAAGGTCAAAGGGGTGAATTTGTAGCCCCAGGTGGGGAACAGGGCCCCGATAGGAACGCAGAGGTACATCATGATGACAAAGAAGGCCGCCAGCGCACACAGAATGGTCAGGGGAATGGCCACACTCCTGTCCCCAATAAGCATCCGGCCGCGGGATGCCTTGCCCGTCAGAGTTGCAGCGGTCTTGGCCTCCAGGTAATATTTCTGCACCGCGAACATCAGAAGCGTGATGCACAGCAGCACCACCGCCATAGCCGCCGCACCGGCCTTGTCATATGCGCCGGTAATCTGGAGATAGATGGTGGTAGCCAGAGTGTCGTAGGACCCGCCGATAATCATGGGGTTGGCAAAATCAGCAATGGACTCAATGAACGTCACCAGAAACGCGTTGCCCAGCCCCGGCAGCAGCAGAGGAAGCGTCACCGTCAGAAAAACCTTGGACCGTGAAGCGCCCATATCCCGGGCAGCCTCCTCCAGAGAGGGATCAATGTTTTTCAGCAGTCCCTTGAGCATCATGTAGCATACCGGGAAGAAGGTCAGGGACTGGACAATGACAATGCCCCAGAATCCATAGACGCTGTTGTCGTAGATGCCCAGCAGGAACCGGGTGATGAGCCCCGCCTTGCCGAAGAGCATGATCATGGACAGGCTCAGCACAAAGGGGGGCGATACCACCGGCAGCATGGAGACAACCTTGAACAGACCGCCGACCACCCTGCCCACCTTCACATAGACCTCCACATAGGCGAACAGGAGCCCCACAATGGTGGACAAAACGCCCACCAGGAAGCCCACTTTCAGGGTGTTGGTGATGGCGGTGGTGAAATTAGGCATGGCAAAAATTCGTTGGAACACGCTGAAGGAAAACCCGCTGCCATCGCCCACAAAGCTGTCCACCAGCAGAATTGCCAGAGGATAGAGAATAAACAAGGTCAGAAACGCAATCAGAACCACGATGGTACAGACCATAATGGGGTCCGCCATCAGCTTTTTCCGATCCAGAGCCGCGCCTTGGCTCTTTGCCATAGGGGAGCCTCCTTTCTCATTGGGAACACACAGAATGGGAATCTGTCAGACATCCCTGCAAATATGAATCCAGATTCCAAAAAATGGGGGATGGCGGCATTGCCATCCCCCATCGTTCAAGTGACGCGGTTGTTCAGAAGCAATTACTCGGTCTGGAAGCGGTCGTCGCCGCCGCCCAGCGCCTGCATGACTTCCTCGATGTACTGGGTGATGTTGTTCTTGGCGTCCTCGAAGTCATACTTCATGACGTTGTTGGGATCGAGGCCGAAGTCCGCAGCCTGAGAGGGTTGCTGGGCGTTGTCAATGACCAGGAACTGATAGGAGCCGTGATCGTCCGCCAGCTCCACGCAGTCGGGAGACAGGGCGTACTCAATCCACAGCTTGGCAGCATTGGGATGGGCCGCGCCCTTAAAGATGGCGGTAGCACCCACCTCAAAGGAGGTGCCGCTGGAGGGAATCACCAGGTCAATGTTCTCATAACCGTTGTCCACGATCTGGGTAATGCCGTCGTGAAGGAAGCCGATGCCGACAACGCACTCACCGGTGCCCACGTTCTTGGAGGGACCGGAGCCGGACTTGGTGTAAACCTCGATATTCTTGTCCAGATCAACCAGATACTGAATGCCTTCGTCATGGCCCTTCTTTTGGATCATGGTGTTGATGACCAGCTTGGCGGTACCGGCGGTGTTGTAGTTGGACAGCCAGATGAGTCCCTGATACTCAGGTTTCAGCAGATCGTCCCAATCCTGGGGGGCCTCCAGATTCATGCGGGCCAGCTCATCCCGGTTCACCATGAAGCCCAGGATGCCCTTGTAAATGCCGTACCAGTAGCCGTCGGCATCCCGGTACTGGGCGTCCAGCAGGTGGGAAGCATTCTCAGCGCTGTAGGCTTCCAGCAGGCCTTCGGCCGCCACCACATTGTAGGGATCGGTGGTACCGCCAAACCAGACGTCGGCGGAGGGATTACCGTTCTCCTCCTCGATCTTGGCCTGGACCTCGCCGGTGGACAGACGCTGGTAGGTGGTCTTGATGCCGTAGAGCGCCTCAAAGTTCTCACAGGCAGCAGCCAGATACTCCTCTTCGCAGGAGCCGTAAACCACCAGCTCGCCCTCAGCCTTGGCGGCTTCGATCAAGGCGTCCATGCCGGTGGCGGGCTCACTGCCCTTGTTGTCGGACTGTGCGGGCTGATCGTTATTGGCGGCGGGGGCATCGTTGCTGCCGCCGCAGGCCGCGAGAGACAGGGCCATCAGCATAACGAGCAGCAGAGACAAAAACTTCTTCATGCAAATATTCCTCCAATCTGATTTTCCAGGCAGTGGATTGGGCATATTAACCAATTCTACCTCCTGCCAGAATATGCTTATTGTAAAACTATGGCAATCAAATGTCAACACATCCGAAAAAAGATTCTTATATTACACTAAATTTATCAGTTTTGCCTGGGGCCGGTTTTCAGTCCCGCTCCAGACTCACCCGCACACCCGCGGCATGCAGCGCCCGGCGCAGCCGGGGAACGTCTCCGTCAAACACCGCGCCGGACAGTCCCACACAGTACGCGCCCTCCACGTTGGCGCTGGAGTCGTCCACGAAGAAGCACTCCTCTGCCTTCAGGGCAAACTCCCGGAGCATGGTCTCAAAGATCTCGCGCTGGGGCTTCAGAAGCTGATGAAAGGCGGAGACCATCCGCCCGTCCAGATACCGGCTGGCGGGAATGCGGTCAAAGTACTCCGGCTGGCGCAAAGTGGCGTTGGAGAGCAGATAGATGCCGTACCCCAGTTCCTTCAACTCTGCGAGCAGCTCCTCCATGCCCTCCATGGGCCGCAGCTCCAGCTCCCACCAATTCATCAGACGGTCCACCGCGCCATGCAGGCGCTTTGGAAGGCGTTCCTTCATGGCGGCGGATGCCTCCTCCTCCCCAATGCTTCCCCGGTCCATGCGCACCCACTCCACACTCCGGAACACCTCCCGCATCAGCAGAGTCCTGTCCTGTGCTTCCACGGAAAGAAGGTCCACAAAGCGGGAGGGATCGTAATGGAGCAGCACGCCGCCCATATCAAATATAATGTTTTTAATCATCACGTTTTACCTCAATGGCTGGTTTTGGGCGCGGCCTGCTTTTTAAAGCGGCCTTGTATTTTCTCCCAACGTTTACGCCGCCGGTCCTTGATCTCCAGCCGCTCCCCCAGATCCCGGGCTCCCACGCCGTAGACCAGATACAGGATGATGCCGGAGACGATCATGATGAATACCGTCGAGGCACACCGCCGGCCGGAGGCGTTGACATTATAACCATACAGTCCTTCCTCTGCGCACATGGATTGGATGACCATGGCGTAGGAGGTACCATAGGAGCTGGCAAAGGTTGCGGACATGTCGTACTCGGTAAACAAGGCGTTGAAGTTCAGAGCAAATACCGCCAGTACCGAGGGCAGAATGATGGGCAGCTTCACCTTGAGGAATGTGGCAAGCCCGCTGGCCCCCAGATTCTTTGCCGCGTCCTCCAGTTCCTCGTCTATGGCGTAGAACGCCGCCTTGATCATCCGCAGGGAGAAGGGAAGCTTCACCACCGTGTAGGCCAGAATGATCAGCAGCCGCACATGCTCCCCGTAGTACAGGTTGCTGCCTCCCACGTACCACACGTCCTCGCTGTTGAAATAGACCCGGTAGGAGTAGCAGATGAGGATTGTGGGCAGCAGCCAGGGGAGCAGAAGGCTGTATTCCAGCACCGTACCGGATTTTTTGTTCCGGTTTTTGAAGATGTAGTTGCACGCCACCACCACGATGACGCAGGCCAGCGCCGCTGCGATGGCCGACAGCACAAAGCTCAGCTTGATGCCGCCCAGAGTGGCTTCATTGGCGAACAGGCCGGAAATGGAGCCCTTTCGGGTCTTGTAGGTTCCCCGGCTGGTGAGGTATTGATAGTCCGCTGAACCGAAAAAGTTGATCAGGGTCCAGTTGGTCACATCCAGCTTCTTCATCCGGATGGCTCCATAGGTCTGGAAAGAAAAGATAATGATCATCACCACGGGAATCATGTAAATGATGAACAGTATGTAGGCGTAAACATGGGCCAGAATATTGGCCGCAGGATTGGTAATCTTCTGCTTTTGCAGCTTGGCCTTGGTCTTGGACACTGACAGATAGTGACCCTTCCGCTCATAGGAGGACAGAATAGTCAGCAGTACGATGGTGAACATGGCCAGAATGACGCTCAGCAGCGCCGCCCGAGCCTGGGGAAAGGCTTCATCCGCCGTGGACGAACCAGCCAGACGGACGATCTCCGGATTGATGGAGTCATACCCCAGCAGGGTGGGCGCCGACATGGCGCACAGGCCGGTGATGAAGGTCATGACCGTCAGGGAGAACATGGTGGGGATCAGCGTGGGGAAGACTACCTTCCAGAGCACCTTGAAGGGCTTGGCTCCCATGTTCCGCGCCGCTTCCACGGTGTTATAGTCAATACCCCGGATGGCGTTGCGGAGAAACAGCATGTGGTTGCTGGTGCAGGCGAAGGTCATGGTGAACAGCACCGCGTTGAATCCGGAAAACCAGTTGGGATTTATGCCGGGGAACGCGTTGACCAGCAAGGTGGTCAGAATGCCGTCGCTGTCATAGAGAAACAGGTATCCTGTTACCAAGGCCACGCCGGAATAGATCAGGGTGGTCATATAGCCCATGCGCAGAATCTTCGCGCCCTTGATGTCGAAGTATTCTGTCAGCAGCACAATGGATACGCCCACCACGTTGACGGTGACGACCAGACACACTGCCAGCTTCAGGGAGTTCCACACATAAGAGCCCATGTTTCCGGCGAAGAAAAAGCGAATCACCGCCAGAGGATCCCGTTCTCCTGCGGCATTGGTGGTGTTGAAAATGCTGGCCAGGGTGCTTAGACAGGGCAGCAGCATGAAGCCTAGGAACAGGTAGCCAAAAAATGCAACCCCGAACACCTTCAGCAGCAGCTTCGGCCCGAATTGCTGCTCACGAAGCTTTGTCATACGCGCACCTCCTCATTTTTCTGAAACAAATAGTAGGCCCATATTCTCATATCGGACGGCATCTCTCGGACCAGGACGAACGCCTCCCCCGCAGCAGCGGACAACTCCTCCTCATTGTGGGCGATAAAGTTCCGGTCATAGATTTCGCCGTCGATCTCGGTAACGCTGCGTTCCTCCATCCGTCCTGTACCGTAGCGGACGGATGCCAGCAGATACCCGCCGGGCTTCAGGACCTCCCCCATTCTCCGGAAGGCCAGGGGAAGATCCGCCGTTTCCACGTGGACCAGCCCCGCAATACAGATGATGCCGTCCACTGCGCCCACCTGGGGATAGCTCTCCAGCATATCCCCCTGATAAAATGAGACACCGGGATTTTTTTCCCGGGCGATGGCAAGGCTTTCGCCGCTGAAGTCCAGTCCTACCGGCTCGAACCCCCGCCTGTGCAGGCGGAAGCTCTCATATCCTGCTCCGCAGCACAGATCCAGCACCCGTCCGCCGGTGGGCAGCAGGGCGCAAAATTCGTCCATACACACTGGCTCCGCCTCATCGGCGTAGCCGTTTTGCGCCCATCGGGCCGCCGTCTTGTTATAAAAATCCTTACAGCCTAACACCGGCAGCCCCCTTACTCCGCTGCCCCGGCGGGATAGGACATCACGTCACGGGGATCGATGACCACCGTGACTTTCTGCCCCGGCTCGTAGATGTTCACGCCGTCATTTTTCTCAATAACTTTAATGGTCTGACTGCCCAGATGAATATAATATTTGATGTACAGTCCGTAATATTCCCGGCTCTCCACCACACCCTCCAGCACAGCGCAGCCGGGCTTGGGAGCCACGTTGACGTGAATACGCTCCAGACGGATGTAGTTGTGGGCGTTCAGATCCAGATTTCCGCCAGCCTCATTCAGCTTCTTGCAAACCTCCCGGGAGAGGCTGTTGATGTCTCCGATAAAGTTGCAGACAAATTCCGTGGCGGAGTGATTGTAGACCTCGTTGGGCGTGCCGGTCTGCTCAATGACGCCCTTGTTGAACACCGCAATCCGGTCGGAGAGGGTCAGAGCCTCCTCCTGATCGTGAGTGACATAGATGGTGGTGATGCCAAAATCCTTCTGCATCTTTTTCAGCTCGTTGCGCAGCTGAACCCGGAGCTTGGCGTCCAGGTTGGAAAGGGGTTCATCCATGCAGATGATGGCGGGTCCCGTCACCAGGGCCCGGGCGATGGCTACCCGCTGCTGCTGGCCGCCGGAGAGCTGACTGACGGCCTTGGCCAGCTGCTCTCCGCTGAGATCCACTTTCCCGGCAATGTCCCGGACCTTCTGATCGATCTCCTTTTTCTTCAGCTTCTTCAGCTTCAGACCAAAGGCAATGTTGTCATATACCGTCATGGTGGGAAACAGCGCATAGGACTGGAAAACAATTCCAATATTCCGCTCCTCGATAGGGACGCGAGTAATATCCTTACCCTTCACCACAACGGAGCCGGACGCCGGCTCAATGAAGCCGGTGAGAGTCCGCAGAGTGGTGGTCTTTCCGCAGCCGGAGGGTCCCAGAAAGGTGAAAAATTCCCCTTCCTTCACGTGGACGTTGATATTGTGCAGCGCAGTGAAATCGCCGAATTTCACAACAATGTCATTGAGTCTGATCATAAGCGGCAGCTCCCTCTCTAAATCAAAATATGTTCACGGGCCGGATTTCCAGCCTTTTGGCGGCGTTCTTCCGGTAAATCTGTGGCGAGCCGGGGAACCGGCTCGCCACAGGAAAACACGGAGGAATGGATTTTACTCAGCAGACTGGGTCAGGGTGCTCCAGTCCAGATTGTCCCAATCGGGCTCTGCGGCGGCGCCGCTGGCATCGGCCCAGTAGAAGCCCAGGTTGGTCATGATGTTGGTCCACTCGCTGGAGTGGGCGGCCACATACTCGGCATAGGTGGTGTCTCCGTCCACCTTGGCGAGGGCGAAGTTCTTCAGGGTGTAGATCTCAGGCACGCCGGAGGGATAGAGGATATCGGCGGCAGCGGTGTTGCAGGGATAGGAGTCAAACTCCTCGCCCCAGGCAGCCTGCACATCGGCGGAACCAAACCACTCAGCAAATGCCTTGACGGCGGCGGTTTCTTCCTCGCTGCGGCCAGCCTTATCCAGAATGCCGATGTACTCGGCGATATAGTAAGTGCCGTCCGCAATGTCTACCAGAGCCCAGTTCTCCGGCTCCATGGTGCCCTTCAGAGGCGCGTCGGAACCCTCGCCTGCGGCATCAATCTTGCCGTAGAGAGAGGAGGAATAGAAGGTGGAAACCTGAACGTCGCCCTTGTTCAAGGGATCGAAGCCGTACTTGTAATCCTCGCCGCCGCTCTTGCCCTCTTCACAGTACTTCCACAGCGTCTTCCAGCCGTCCACAGAGATGCCGCCGGCAGGGGAAGCGGGATCCACAAAGGCGTAGAGCATGGCGGAATTGATGTTGGCGTTGGTGGTGCCGCCCACCTTGTTCTGGCGGTACCAGCTGTAGCCGCAGTCGACGATGTCGGCCCAGTGATCAAAATGGAGCTCCTGGCCGTTGGTGCCCAGCTCGTCGTTGCGGTAAAGCATCAGCACGTTCTGGATTACCAGACCATAGGCCTTGTTGGGATAGGCGTACTCGCCCACATCACCGGCCCAGGAGGGAGTCCAGTCCACAATCTTCAGATTCTCATAGGTGCCGCCCACCAGCTGGCTCCAGCGGGTTTCGTTCAAGCCGAAGATCAGGTCGCCGTCCTTGTTCTCGTTGGCTGCCTGGATGGCGGCGGTGTCGCCGGAGATGACGGAGTTGTCGTCAATGGAAATGGTGAAGCCGGCATCCTTGGCCTCATTGATGAGCCAGGTGGTGCGCTCGGTAGAGTTGGAGTTGGAATAGATGCGGATGGTATAGCCGGAGTAGTCCGCGTCACCGGCGGGCTCCGCAGGGGTATTGTCAGGGGTAGCGGCAGGCTCGGTGGTATTGGACGGGCCGGGGTCAATGCCGATCTCGCCGTCCTTCTTTCCGCAGGACGCCAAGGCCAGGGTCATAACCAGAGCCAGCAGAAGTGCAAGAGCTTTCTTCATGGTTTTGTCTCCTTTTCATCAAATTAAAATTCGTGCCGGGGGAAATCTTCCATACTCTTATTATAGAGGCTTTCCGGCCGGAACGGAATGGGACAAAACTGCGATTCTTGGGTTGATTCTGTCAGAAAAACGAGGGTTGTCAAAGAAAGTGGGAAAATCTTTGTGCATACCGCACAAGCGGAGCGGGCTACCGGCACCGGTCCTGATACTCCGACGGGGATACGCCGGCCAACCTCTTGAAGGTGCTTCCGAAATAGGCCACATCCCGGTAGCCCACCAGCTCCGCCACCTCGTAAACCTTGTATCGGCAGTCCTGCAAAAGCTTCATGGCGGTGTGAATCCGGTATTGGGTGAGATAGCTGATGATGGTGTAACTGGTTTCCTTTTTGAAGACGTGGCTCAGGTGTCCCTCGCTGACGCCCAGATGGGAGGCAATGGTGGTGATGGAAATGTCCTGGTCCGCATAGTGCCCCGCGATGTACTCCAGAGCCTGCAGTACATATTTGCTCTTGTCTCCCTTCACCAGCGGCAGCGTCTCCTGCGGGGTCAGGGAGGTCTGCTCCCGCTCCTTCCGCCGGACCTTATCAATAGCGGCGGTGAGTTCCTGATCCCGGAAGGGCTTGAGCAGGTAGTCGTCTGCGCCGAATTGCAGGGCGCTGCGGGCATAGGAGAAATCGCTGTACGCGGTCAGCACAATCACATGGGCCCGGCAGCCCTTCTCCCGCAGGCGGTTCATCATTTCGATACCGTCCATTTTGGGCATACGCACGTCAGTGATGATGAGATTGGGGCTGTAGCGCTCCACAGCGGCCAGTCCCTCCTCGCCGTTGGCGGCTTCGCCCACCACCACGCAGCCCATAGCCGCCCAGTCCACGCCCAGCACAATCCCCCGGCGAACCAGGGCCTCGTCATCAACAATCAGAACTTTCAGCATCGGCCTTCTCCTCTCTCTGTATGGGCAGGCGCAGTCCCACGCAGCAGCCGCCCTCCGGCTGATTCCAGGCTGCCAGCCCGTACCTCTCCCCGTAATGCAGGCGGATGATGCTGTCCACATTGAACAGACCCAGATGTCCGCCTGGAAGCTCCTTATTGAGGCTGTTGAGCCGCTCGAGCACATCCTCTGGGATGCCGGGGCCGTTGTCGGAGACGAAGAGTAGCAGCTCTCCGTCCTCCTCCCCGGCCCAGAGCTTCACATAGCCCTCCTCCCGGTCCGCCGCTCCGTGGACGATGGCGTTCTCCACCAGAGGCTGGAGGCACAGCTTGGGCACCCGGCAGGACTGGTACCGCTCCGGTACGTCGATTTCACAGGTAAAGCGGTCCTCAAACCGGATGGACTGGATATCTACATACCGCTCGATCAGTTCCAGCTCCCGCTCCAGCGTCACAATCTCCGGTCCGGAGATGGACGCGCGGAGAATCACCGCCAGATCCGTAGCCAGCTGGGCCACCTGGGGCACCTGATGTCCCACCCCCAGCCACTTCATGGTGTCCAGCGTATTGTACAAAAAATGGGGATCCAGCTGAGCCTGCATCATCCGGATGCGGGTCTCGTTAAGCTCCTTCTGCCGCTGCACCGAGCGGTCCAGATTCGCCCGGTACTCCTCCGCCATCCGGTTGAACCGCACCGCCAGACGGCCAAGCTCATCGGACCGGTCCGCCTCCAGACGGACGTCCAGACGGCCCCGCTCCACCTCGCCCATAGCTTGGTCCAGCTGCTGGACCGGCTCGGAGAGATAACGGCTGAGAATCCACGCAGCCAGCAGGCTCAGCAGAAGGCAGAGCGTCCCCATCAGGGCCCCCGTGAGATAAATGGCCTCCAGCACTGTGTCAGTAAAGGCCCGGGGCTGCTGGAGAACCAGCGTGGAGCCCGTGTCCTCGTGAGCCAGGACAAAGAACCGGTAGCCCCCGCCGGACAGGGGCTCGCCCGCCAGCAGCTGGCTGCGGAGCACTCCGGCGGCGGAGTCCATCTGGGAAGGACGGGAATAGTACACCGGCCTCCAGCGGCTGTCCAGCAGCAGCACCTCGCTGGCGGCGGGGTATAATCCGGAGAACAGGCGGTCCAGGCCGCTCTGCTCCGCCGTAATCAGAATATAGCCCAAGGCAGTCCCGGCATAGTTACGGACGGCCCTGGCGGCCGTCAGTCCGCCCTCCGCGCCGGAGCGGAGAACCACGCCCTCCGCCTCCCTGGCGGCCCGGAGCACGCCCCAGTCCGGATCCAGAAACTCGTCGGGCAAGCCTCCGGCAGTGGTATAGCGGCAGAAGCCATCCCGGTCGTACACATCAAACCGGACATACTCCGCCAGAGGCTGGGCACAGCGGAAGAGCACCTGATACAGCGTCCGGGAGTCCCCGCCGCCCCGGCGGAGAGCGGAGTGCACCACAGTGCTGGCGGCCAACTCTCCCGCCGCCTGACTACAGGCAGACCCCAGATTATCCAGAGCAGCGCGGAGATCTGCCAACTGGGACTGGGCATCCCTTGTCAGATGCTCCTCGCTGCGCACAATCTGAAGCCGCATCAGCAGCACCCCGCACAGCAGCATGGGCAGCAGAGCGGCCAGCAGCATGGTTACAAAAATCCGGTTCCGGAAGGACCGGCGCACCCAGGGCCTCATGCTCCGTCCTCCAGCGCCCGCCACCGGGCGAGAACAGCTTCCCGGTTGGCGGCAGCCTGATACAGATCATAATCCATCAGCAGCAGGTCCTCCTCTCCAGCCAGCAGCAGGTCCTTCCGCACCGGACGGCGCAGGCACTCCCGCTCCACATAGCGCTGCACATCCTGCCCCAGCGCAAAGTCAATGAACCGGCGGGCATTGTCCGCATGAAGGCCGCCGCGGACCACGGCCATGCCGTCCGGCGCGGCGCTGGTGCCCTCCTTGGGGTAAACCAGCCTTACGTCCTGCCCCGCCTGAGCGGCAGCCAGCGCGGCCGGTTCAATGGTGACGCCGATCGGACAGCTGCCTTCCGCCACAGCCGAGGCTGCGGACACTTCGTCTACGACAAAGGTGATGTCGGAGAGCGCCTGTCTGTCCAGATTGTGATAAAATGATTCCAACGCGTCCTCACCCAGAACCTGCAAAATAGTGGCTAGGGCGGTATAGCTCGCGCCGGAGACCGTTGGGCTGGCAAAGGCAATGCGCCCATGCCATACCGGATTCAGCAGGCTCTCCCAGTCCTCGGGAGGATTCATGCGCACCAGAACAGGGTTGTAAATCAGCACCACCGGAAGGGCGGAAAAAGGAGTCCAGCTGCCGTCCTCGCAGAGAAAGCCAGGAGCGACCTCCTCAGCCATAGGGCTGGTGTACGGGGAAAACAGCTCTTTCCGCGCGGTGAGGCTGTCGGCTCCGCCGCCGAAAAAAAGGTCGCACCGGGGCTCTGCCGCCTCCTCCGCCAGCCGTTCAAGCAGCTCTGCGGTGCCGCCAGTTTCCACCTGGACCCAGATGCCGGTGCGCTCCTCAAACTCCTTGACAAGCGGGGCATACAGAGACTGCGGATGAGAGGTATAGATCACCAGCCGGTCCGCCTCCTCCGGAGCAAAGGCGGCAGGACCGGCGGCGCTGCCGCAGGAAGCCAGCAGCAGGCACAGAAACACCGCCAGCAAACGTCTCATGCAGGTCCCCCCCTTCTTTTCCGCTAGGTTCTTTACCGTCAACATAGTTGAAAAAGAGTAAAAAGACGGCGCCGCGCGGACCTCCTGATCCGCCGGACGGTACTCTTTATCAATCGCTTTGCCGGTATGTGAGCGTGTTGTATGCATTTTATCAAAAATACCGAAAAATTGCAAGTATTGCGGCAGAAGCCGGGAGCCCCCGGAGAGATGGCATCTCTCCGGGGGCTCCCGATTCCAAAGTCCGTGTGAAATCCGCTTTTACGCCATTTTCTCCCTGATATGGCTCAACCGGTCCAGCGCCTCGAGGAGAGTCTCGTCCTTCTTGGCGAAGTGGACCCGGACGATGTCCTGCACGTTCTCCTTGAAGAACGAGGTGCCGGGCACACAGGCCACGCCCACCTTCCGCGCCATTTCCTCGCAGAATTCCACGTCCGTCTGTCCCTTTTTCAGATACGGTCCGATATTGGCCAGAACGAAGTACGCGCCCTGGGGATCGGTGAAGGGGATTCCGATATTTTTCAGTCCGTCAGTGAACAGTTTTTTCATATGAGCGTAATGGGCCCCAAACTCCTCGTAATAGCTGTCCGGCATGTCCAGACCCACAACGGCGGCTTCCATCAGAGGCGAGGGCGCACCCACGGTGTTGAAGTCATGGTACTGTTTGATCCGATCCATAATCTCCCTGGGAGCGATGGCGTAGCCCAGCCGCCAGCCGGTGACGGAGTAGGTCTTGGACAGGCTGGAACAGCTGACGGTCCGTTCCCACATGCCGGGAAGGGAGTTCATATAGACATGCTTGTGACCGTCGTAGATAATGTGCTCATACACCTCGTCCATGATGGCATACACATCATATTTGATGCACAGGTCTGCGATCAGCTTCAGCTCGTCATAGGTGAACACCTTGCCGCTGGGATTGGAGGGGTTGCAGATGAGAATGGCCTTGGCTCCCTGTCTGAAGGCATCCTCCAGCACGTTGGCATCAAACCCGAAGGCCGGGGGGACCAGAGGCACATAGATGGGCTCGCAGTCGGCCAGAATGGCCTGAGCGTGATAGTTCTCAAAATAGGGGGAGAACAGGATGATCTTGTCCCCGGGATTGGTCAGGGCGAAAATGGTGTCCACCATGGCCTCCGTGGAGCCGATGGTGACGACGGTTTCCGTATCGGGGTCCAGCGTGCGGCCCATGAACCGGCCGCACTTCCGGCACAGCGCCTGACGGAAGTTGGGCGCACCCATGGTGATGGGATACTGATGAGGGCCCAGATGGCTGATCTCCTCCAGACGGTCCATCATGGCTTTGGGCGGATCAAAATCGGGAAATCCCTGAGCCAGATTGATGGCTCCCACGTCCAGTGCAATCCGGGTCATCCGGCGGATGACAGAGTCGGTAAACAGCCTGTTTTTTCTGCTCATTTCCTGCATGGCAAATCTTCCTTTTTCCAGATATGTTTGGGGCGGATCAGACGACAGCCTTGAGAACCCTGTCCAGCTTTTCCGTATCGTCCACCCGGAAAATCATATACGCCAGCCCATTCTGCTGGCCCAGGACAGAGTACATATACTCAATATCAATCTCCGCATCCGCGATCACCCGCAGGACCTCGTTCAGTCCGCCGGGCTTGTCCGGAACCAGCGCCTGCACCACCGGGGTTTCCCGGACGAGATATCCCTGCTCCCGCAGAAGCGCAGCAGCCCGCTGGGGTGCGTCCACAATCAGCCGCAGCACTCCGTAATCGGCGGTTTCCGCGATGTTCAGCGCCTGCATATCCACGTGGTTCCGGGCCAGCAGCTCCGTCACACCGCACAGCTGGCCTGCCCGGTTCTCCAGAAATACGGATAACTGATGAATTATCATAGCGGTTTTCCTCCCTTAAATTTTTCGTTTGTCGATTACCCGAACCGCCTTGCCTTCGCTGCGGGTGATGGTCTTGGGAGCTACCAGACGGACCTTGGCATAGATGCCCAGCATGGCCTTCAGCGCGGCCACCAGTCCCTTCTCCATCTCAGTAATTTTACCCAGGCTGTCGGAGAAGTTCTCCGGTGTCATTTCCACCATGACTTCCAGAGTATCAGAGTTGTGCACCCGGTCCACAATAATCTGATAGTTGGCGGGATAGCCCTGCTCCAGCAGGACCGTCTCGATCTGGGACGGGAAGACGTTGACTCCCTTGACAATCAGCATATCGTCACTGCGGCCCATCGGCTTGCTCATTTTCACATGGGTCCGGCCGCAGGAGCAGGGCTTCCTGCTCAGCACGCAGATGTCCCTGGTGCGGTAGCGCAGCAGGGGGAAGGCCTCCTTGGTGATGGAGGTGAAGACCAGTTCCCCTTTACTGCCCTCCGGCAGCACCTCGCCGGTATCGGGATTGATGATTTCGGCGATAAAGTGGTCCTCGTTGATATGCATCCCCGTCTGCTCGGAGCACTCAAAGGCCACGCCCGGGCCGCTGGTTTCTGTGAGGCCATAGATGTCGTAGGCCTTGATGCTCAGCTTCTCCTGGATATCCCGGCGCATCTCCTCGCTCCAGGCCTCGGCACCGAAAATGCCGGCCTTCAGCCTGATCTGGTCCTGAAGTCCCCGCTCGTGGATACTCTCCGCCAGATAAGCGGCGTAAGAAGGCGTGCAGCAGAGAATGGTGGAGCCCAGGTCTGTCATAAATTGCAGCTGCCGGTCCGTATTGCCGCTGCTCATGGGAAGGGTCAGGCAGCCTACCTTGTGGCTGCCGCCATTGAGTCCCGGTCCGCCGGTAAACAGACCGTAACCATAGCACACATGGCACACGTCCTCCCGGGTGCCTCCGGCGGCAGTAATGGCCCGGGCGCAGCAGTCCTCCCACAAATCCACGTCATGCTGGGTATAGAAAGCCACCACCCGCCGCCCGGTGGTGCCAGAGGTGGACTGGATGCGGACGCAGTCTTCCAGAGGCTTGCCCAGCAGGCCGTAGGGATAGGCGTCCCGCAGGTCGTCCTTTGTCAGGAAGGGCAGCTTATGCAGGTCCTCCACGCTCCGGATATCTTCCGGCGCAACGCCGTTTTCCTCCATCTTTTTGCGGTAATAGGGCACGTGCTCCCACACGTGCCGGACCTGCTTGACCAGCCGCTCGTTTTGCCAGGCCAAAAGCTGGTCCCGGGAAGCGGTTTCGATCTCAGGCTGATAGTAGCGTTCCATAGATGTCTCCTTGGTTTGATGTAAAATAAATGGCCCAGGGGCTGATTTTCTCTTTTACTCTAGCACTTATCGCAAATAAAGTCAATAAATACTGCAACATTATGCAATTTCCCGGACAAGCACCCTGGGAGGCTGGGCTACCACGGTGGCGTAGGCGGGCACATCCTCGCTGACCACGGCCCCCGCTCCGATCTTCACACCGTTTCCCACCCGAATGCCGCCCACCAGCACAGCGTTGGCCCCGATCAGGCAGCCGTCTCCGATCCGGGGCGCCTTCCCGCCGACTTCCCCGATGGTAACGTTCTGGTAAATCCGGCACCCGGCGCCGATAGAAGCATAGCGGGAGATATAGATTCCATGCAGCCCATGGGGCAGGGAGGGAATTCCGGCAATTTCCGCTCCCCGACCGATATATCCGCCCCGCTTGTGGGCGATGCGATTGAGCCAGAAGGTGAGAATGTCGGCCCAAAGCCCGCCGCCCGCCCGCTCCCGGAGGCGAAAGAGCCACCAGTAGAGCCGCAGATGATTGCCCAGAGAATAGTCCATCAGGTGCTCGCGAAGATTCATGGAGGAAATCGTCCTTTCCGATTTTGCTTTTTATCAGCATAACATATCCAGTGCGTAAAAGCAATGGTTTGTCATTTCTCGTCGGGGAATTGAAAAACATCATGGCGCAGCAAGTGAAAAACTCTATGAGTTGGGCATTGGGGATGCTTCGTTCATCGGTCTGGACTCTACACATATTGCCGCCAACCCGAAACAGAACAATCCGGAGTCCTTTGTCAAAGACAAGTTCAAGCAGGAAATCTATTCCAAAGCCCCCCGGTACGTGCCGGGTGTTCACTCCGCATCCAGCCAGCACAAGTGTGCCGGCAGATTCGTATCCGTATCATGCCTATCTGGTTCCCCCTTCACCAAGGCCCCCGGAGGCTTACGCCTCCGGGGGCCTTCTCCAGCTTCTTCACATCTTTCCGGCAGTTCCTACAATGCCCATATATTCTCCAGTTCCGTTCCGCACTCCTCCAGCAGCTGCCGGGAGCCGATCACGCAAATTCCGCCGGTCTCTCCCAGCTGCCGGAAAGCTCCCTCCAATGTGGCCAGATTCTCCACAGAAGCAGACAACAGTTCCTCTCTGCGGCGGCAGCGGGAGGCATAGGTTTCTCCCTTGAAATACAGACCGTCGGCTGTCCGGCCTTTCCGGCTGGGCAGCAGCAGCGGGTCAGCCTCCGCTACCGCACCTACAATGAAGCCGGTAAGATCCGGCCGCTCCCCGACGAACTGCCGCAGGAAATCCCCCGTCTGCCGGTAGCATTCCAGCGACCGGGCCGCACCGGGGTCCCGGTAGGAGTGAAAACATGCCCTGCCGCTGTCGCTGAGCGACAGTCCCGCGCCATAGGCCCCACCCTGGACCCGGATGGCGTTCCACAGATAGGCCAGCGATATCACTCTGCCCGCCACGTGAAGCGAACCGCTGAAGGGCGCGCCCAGCTCCAGCAGGCTGCCGCCCAGCGCGGCAAAGGACACTCCGGCTGGAATGACGATGCCCTCCTTCCGCAGCCCCCAGGGCTGAATCCCGCAGCGCATTTCCATACGTTCAGACCGGGGCAGGCCCGGCAGCAGCTCCTTCTCCAGCGCCCGGCAGGCCCTGTCCTCCTCTCCGGTGACGCTGATGGTCAGCCGCCCGGAGACAAACAGCTTTCCAGCCAACTCCTGAAGCTCCCCAATCAGCTCCTGAGCGCGATTTTCAAAGTCCTTCTCCGTTTCCTTCAGCCACCGGCAGCAGGAGATGCCGCCGGTGTACTCCTGCACAGCGCCTTCTACCGACACTCCGGCGGACACTCGTGTCACAGCATAGCTGTTGCCTGCCCCGGCGATACCCTGCTCCATCTTTACCGCACACTGGCGCAGCAGTTCCCGGAGGCGCAGGCGGTTGTCAAAGGAAGTCTCCGTCAGAACTTCCGCCAGCAGAGCGGCAGCCTCTTCCAGCTTGGCTTCCACCGCACTGAAGGACGCCCGGAGAAATACCCGGCAGCTGTCCGGCCCATTGATTTTGCCATATGGCTCCATCTGGAAGCTCAGCGAGCCCATCAGAGAGCGCCGGAGTCTTTGCAGCTGTGCACCGCTGTGGGTCTTCGTATTCAGCTCGCCCAGCAGAGCGCAGAGCAGAGACGCGCGGGAAAGCTGCGCCGCCGTCAGATCGCCTGCGTCAAAATAGAGATTGACATACCCGATCCCGCCGGTGGGAATGGCGTGACGCAGCAGGGGCACGCCGGACAGCCCGGCTGTCTCTGTCGGAAAGTCCTCCGGCCTGGCGGGAATATCGGAGATCAACAGCGCAGGAAGAGCCGCCAGAGCCCCGGCGGAATCTTCTGCGGCCTGCCATGCCTCCAATTGCTCCTGCTGGGCGCGTATGGCGGTCTCGTCTGCTTCGGTCCAGCCATCCCTGACGGCCTTCAGGCGGGCGGCTTCCCCGGCCCGCTCTTCCTCGCCCAGCGTGGCGGAGGGAGTCAGCAGCACCCGGCAGAAGTGGTCGTTTTTGAGAAACACCCGCTCCAGCAGCTGTTCAAACCACCCCTCCTCCAGCTTCCTGTTCAGGGAGGCAAACAGAGGCCCCACCTCCAGATTGGCGGAAGGATTGCCGCCGTAGAGCCAGCTGCACATGACGTCTAATCCCAGGCCAAGGCCCTGGGGTATCCGGCCATAGTCCCGCTCCCGGTACTGAAATTCCAGATTGGCCAGAGTGGCCGCCAGCTGCTCATGGTCCAGTCCCTCCCGGACCAATCTTTCCAGCTCCTCCCGGATGGCGGCCTCCACCTCGTCCACCCGGTTCTCATCCATGTTTGTCACCATTATGACGGCCTCATACTGGAGGCTCGATCCTCCAAGACCGCTGATCACACGGACATCCTGGGCCAATCCCCGGGATACCAGCCGCCGTTTCAGAGGAGCCTCGCTGCCCCCGCAGAGGGCATCCGCCAGCGCCTCGACGCCCATGGCCGCTTCCCGGCCGGCATAGACGTCATAGACACAGCCCCAGGCAAGCTGGGCCTTGTTCTCCAGCGGCTCGTTGGGTGAAACTTCATAGCAGGAGCGGACAAGCCGGCTCTTCACCGGCTTCTGTATGACAAACTCCGGCTGGTCGTCCCGGCGGGCAAAGGCATGCAGATATTCGCCGTCCAGAATGGAGAGAAGCCCCTCAACATCCATCCGGCCGTCCAGATAGATGTAGGAGTTGGAGGGCGCGTAGCACCGTCGGTGAGCGTTCAGAAACTGCTCATATGTCAGCTCCGGAATGTGGGCGGGGTGCCCGCCGTACTCGAAGCGGTATCCGGGAACAGCTGCCGGGAAATCTCAAGATACATCCGGGCGTCCTTGTCGGCATATGCGCCCTTCATTTCATTGAATACCACGCCTTTGCAGGATGGGACGGACTGGTCCTCCGTCAGCTCGTAGTGCCACCCCTCCTGCCGGAAGATTTCCGGCTTGTGGTAGATGGCGGGGTGGAGCACCGCGTCCATATACACCCGGACCAGATTCCGGAAGTCCTTTTCGTTCCGGCTGCATACTGGATAGAGGGTCTTGTCCGAAAAGGTGAACGCGTTAAGAAAAGTTTGCAGAGAGCTTTTCATCAGCTCCACAAAGGGTTCCTTTACCGGATAGCGGTCCGAACCGCACAGCACCGAGTGCTCCAGAATATGGAACACCCCCGTGTCGTCCTCCGGCAGGGTGCGGAAGGCAATGAAAAAGGTTTTATTCTCCTCCTCCCGGTCCAGCCACACCAGACGCGCGCCGCTTTTTACATGCTCCAGCCGGTACAGCGTCGCCTCCAGCTCCGGCAGAGTCTGGAGAGCCTGAATCTGGAACCCGTGGATGATTTCGTTCTGCTTCATGGGCGAACCGCCTTCTTTCAGGAAAATTGTCCCGCAAATTCCGCCAGAGAAATGGTCTTCCCTCCCTCCAGCCGGGATTGTTCAGCGGCCAGCGCCATGACATGGCTCTCTACAGAAGCGTCAATTCCGGTAAGCGCGTCGCCGCCGCCGGATTCGATCAGGCCGCAAATCTGCTCCGACAGCCCCGCATCGCCGCCTCCGTGACCGGCAAACTCGCTCTTCTGATCGTTGAGACGGATGACCTCCTCCGGCTGTCCGAAGCGGCGGACAATCAGCTCGTTGGTTTCCAGATTGCCCTCAATCTCTCCCAGAGTGCCGGTAATCTTGATGGTGCGATAGCACTTCTCGGTAAAGGCTGTCATGGTGAAGGTGGCGTGAATGTTATTTTCAAACTCCATGTTTACCGTCTGGTGGTCCACCACATCGTTGTCGCAGCGGTAAACGCAGCGGCCGTAAGGCCCGGTGCGAAGCGCCTCCCGCAGTCCCTCCTCCGTAGGCGGGCCGCCGGTGACGACGCTGTTGGGCCAGCCGGTTTTGCCGCAGCGGATGCCGCAGCGCTGGCCGGTGATATAGATTTTTTCCGCGTCATAGACGCAGCCATCCTTACAGGCGCAGTCCTCCAGACAGCGCGTCCCCGCGCCTGCCGGAGCCTGTTCCGCTTTGAAGTGGTCCAGTGCGCCGAAGCTCTGAACCTTCAGGCACTTCTCTCCCGCCAGCCAGCGTAGGATGTCCATATCATGACAGCTCTTGGCCAGAATCATGGGACTGGTCTCATCGCTCCGCCGCCAGTTGCCCCGGACAAAGCTGTGCGCATAGTGCCAGTAAGCCACATGCTCCACCGCGTCGATGGTCTCCAGTTTGCCGATCTCACCACGGCGCAGCAGCCCCTCCAGCACCGCATAGAAGGGGGTATACCGGAGAACGTGGCACACGACCACCACCCGGCCGGTCTCATGAGCCTTCTTCTGGAGCTGGAGGCACTCCTTCAAATCCGGGGAAATGGGCTTCTCCAGCAGGACATGATACCCCTTGTCCAGGGCCTTCAGCGCCGCAGGCACATGCTGGCGGTCCTGTGTGGCGATAAGCAGCACGTCCGCCAGCTTGGGCTGGGCCAGCAGAGCCTCGTCAGAGGAGAAGCACTTGTCCTCCTCCACGCCGTACCACTCCCGCAGCAAAGCCAGGCGGCCCGGACGGCAGTCCGCCCCCGCCACAATCTTCATCTTCTCCGGATGAAATTTCTGATAGGAGGCATAGGCCTCCAGGCCGCGGCTCCCGCAGCCACAAATGGCAAATGTAATCGGCATATCGTTTTTCTCCTTCCCGCCCGTTCCTTTCCCGGACCGGCGCTGTCTATATGATACACCATCCGGGGGGATTTGGCAACTGCGGACAAAAAATCCCGGGCCGTTTCCGCAGGAAAAACAGCCCGGGATTTTCAGCGCGTTCACTCCGCAAACATCTCCGTGGACAGATACCGGTCTCCTCCGTCAGGCAGCAACGCCACAATGGTTTTGCCCCGGTTCCCCGGCCGCTTCGCCAGCTCCATGGCGGCCCATACCGCCGCGCCGGAGGAAATGCCCACCAGCACGCCTTCCTTTCTTCCCACCAGCCGTCCAGCGGCAAAGGCGCTGCTGTCCTCCACAGGGATCACTTCGTCGTACACTTCGGGATCCAGCGCCTCCGGAATAAAGCCTGCTCCGATGCCCTGAATCCCATGGCTTCCAGCAGCCCCTCCGCCGAGCACCGGAGAGGAGGACGGCTCCACCGCCACCACCTGAATGGCAGGATTTTTCCCCTTCAGGTATTCTCCCGCACCAGTGATGGTGCCGCCGGTCCCTACGCCGGCCACAAAAATGTCTATCTGCCCCTCCGTATCCGCCCAGATCTCCGGTCCGGTGGTGGCGCGGTGAGCGGCGGGATTGGCGGGATTGACAAACTGCCCGGGAATAAAGCTGTTGGGAATCTCCTTGACCAGCGCCTCCGCTCTGGCGATGGTGCCGGTCATCCCCCCTGCTGTCAGCACCAGCTCCGCGCCGTAGGCCTTCATCAGCTGCCGCCGCTCCTTGCTCATGGTTTCCGGCATAACGATGATAACCCGGTACCCTCTGGCTGCCGCCATGGAGGCCAGGCCGATGCCCGTGTTGCCGGAGGTGGGCTCAATGATTACGGAGCCGGGCTTGAGCAGCCCCCGCTCTTCCGCATCGTCAATCATCGCCTTGGCCACGCGGTCCTTCACGCTTCCGGCGGGATTGAAATACTCCAGCTTTGCCAGAATGCGGGCCTCCAGCCCCTCTTCCCGCTCAATACGGGTCAGCTCCAGCAGCGGCGTTCCGCCGGTCAGCTGGCCAGCGGACGTAAAAATACGGCTCATAGGGAACCCCTCCTGTCTGTCAATATGAGATAGCCGGTGAACGCTCTCCGGCCGCCTCGATTCATATTTTCAGCATATCACACTCCGCGCGCACTGTCCATTGCCATTTCGCGCAAACCTCTGATTGACAGAGATCGCCAATCGCGGAATATTGACACCCTGTGAAAATGTCTTATAATGGAAATCACCAGATTTTGACACAAACGGAGGAACATCATGCGGATCATGCAGATTGGTGAATATCTCAAAAACAGGCGGCGCGACCTGAACCTGACCCAGGCTCAGGTGTGCGCGGGCATTTGGGAGGTTTCTACCCTTTCCCGCATAGAGCGCGGCCTGCAAACCCCCGGTTATGGTCTGCTCAGCACGCTGCTCGAGCGTCTGGGCATGCCAGCGGCCCGGTATTACGCACTGCTGAGTCAAAATGAGCTGGATGTGGAAACTCTGATGCGGGAAATCCGCGCCGATGAAATCCGCTTCCGAAGAGCGCCGGCGGAGGACCGGCCCAGAATCCGGAAAAGGGCCGAGGAAAAGCTGAGCCGTCTGGAGCGGCTGACGGAGCCGGAAGACCAGATCACCCGGCAGTACATATTGAGCGCCAGAGCGGCCCTGGGCCGCAAAGACGGCCCCTACAGCTTCGAGGAAAGGCTGGACATGCTGATGGAAGCCATCCGTCTGACGGTTCCCCGCTTTGATCTGGAGAAGGTTGGACACTTCCGGTACAGCATGGCGGAGGCCACGCTGATCAATCAGATTGCCCGCACTTTTTCACAGGCCGGAAAAAAAAGTCAAGCAATCAGCATTTACCGCCAATTGCTTGACTATATCAGAAAAAACAATCAGAAATTGTCCAGATATGCCGGACAGTTTTGTCTGGCGGCGCATAACTGCGCCATTGACCTGGCCTCTGAAAAATATTATCCGGAGGCCACGGCGCTTACGAAAAAGGGACAGAAGATCTGCATCGAATACGGCGATTACCAGTTCCTGCCCGGATTTCTATCCATTCAGGCGGAATGCTGCTATTACACCGGCGACAGAGAAAAGAGCGCCGCGTTATACTTTCAAGCATATTACACCTATGCGGCTATCCTTGACAAGCACAACTGCGCTCTTATCCGTCAGGAGATGAAAGAGCATCTGGGGTTGGAGCCGCAGTATTAGAGGTGGTGGAAGTCGTCCCCGTCCGGAAGCTCCGCTTCCGACAACGGCATGACCGGAGGCTCTTCCGGGTCCAGGGAATCCACGACGGCGAGAGGATTTTCAGCAGCCGGAAGTCCGGCGGCGCAGGCCTGTCCAGACAGCAGCGACAGGCACAGGAGCAAAGAGAGCAGCAATGAAGTGAATTTTTTCAGCATGTGAGGGACCACCCTTTCTTTTTTTGTCATGAACAGTATAGGTCAAATGCTTCGGTTTGTCCATATGGTCTCGCAGAAATCGGAAAAGCCGGAGAAAATTTTTTGTTTGCCTGCCCCTCTACCCCCATATATGCGTCTCTCTTTTTTCATCAGATATCCGCAGGCCGGGGGCGCTCCCCGGCTGTGCTATTTTGCCAGCATCCGCTTCAGATACTGTCCTGTATAGCTTGCCTCGCAGGCAGCCACTTCCTCCGGCGTACCGGTGCAGACGATGGTCCCGCCGCCGTCGCCTCCCTCGGGGCCCAGGTCGATGATATGGTCTGCACACTTGATCACGTCCAGATTATGCTCAATAACCACCACCGTATTCCCTGCGTCCACCAACCGTTGGAGCACTTCCAGCAGCTTGCCCACATCGTCGGTGTGGAGACCAGTGGTGGGCTCGTCCAGAATATAAATCGTGCTTCCGGTACTGCGCTTTGAGAGCTCGGTGGCCAGCTTCACCCGCTGGGCCTCGCCGCCGGAAAGCGTGGTGGACGCCTGCCCCACCTTGATATACCCCAGTCCCACGTCGCACAGGGTTTCCATCTTCACCGCAATTTTGGGCAGAGGCTTGAAAAACTCCCGGGCCTCCTCGGCGGTCATCTCCAGAACCTCGTATATATTCTTCCCCTTATACCGGACCTCCAGGGTTTCCCGGTTATACCGCTTTCCTTTGCAGACCTCGCAGGGGACATAGATGTCCGGCAGGAAGTGCATTTCAATTTTCAGCAATCCATCCCCGGAGCAGGCTTCGCACCGGCCGCCCCGGACGTTGAAGCTGAACCGGCCGGAGTTGTATCCCCGGGCCTTGGCCTCCGGTGTGGAGGCGAACAGCTCCCGGATATCGTTGAAGACCCCGGTATAGGTGGCGGGGTTGGACCGCGGGGTACGGCCGATAGGGCTCTGGTCGATGCTGATGACCTTGTCCAGGTATTCTTCCCCCTCAATGGCCGTATGCTTGCCCGGGCGGCACTTCATGCGGTTCAAATCCGCGCCCAGACGTTTGAACAGGATTTCGTTGACCAGAGAGCTTTTTCCCGACCCGGACACGCCGGTGACGCAGGTGAAGGTCCCAAGGGGAATATCCACATCCACGTTCCGCAGATTGTTCTCCGCCGCGCCCCGGATGGTCAGCGTCTTGCCGCTGCCCTTCCGCCGCTCTACGGGGACGGCGATGTACCGCCTGCCGCTGAGATACTGGCCCGTCAGGGAGGCCGGGTTGGCGGAAACCTCCTCCGGCGTGCCGGCGGCGATGATCCGGCCTCCGTGAACGCCTGCGCCGGGGCCCACGTCGATGATATAGTCAGCGGCGCGCATGGTGTCCTCGTCGTGCTCCACCACAATCAGGGTATTGCCCAGATCCCGCAGCTGCCGCAGCGTTTCCAGCAGTTTATCGTTGTCCCTCTGATGCAGGCCGATGGAAGGCTCATCCAGAATATACAGCACCCCCATCAGACTGGAGCCGATCTGGGTGGCCAGGCGGATACGCTGGCTCTCACCGCCGGAGAGAGTGGCGGCGCTGCGGCTCAGAGTCAGGTACTGCAATCCCACGCTGCGCAGGAACCCCAGCCGGGAGCGGATTTCCTTGAGGATCTGGTCCGCAATCATGCTCTGGGTTTTGGTCAGGGTCAGCCCTTCCATGAACCGCAGCGCGTCGGATACGGGAAGGGTGGTGAAATCGTAGATACTGCTGCCGCCTACTGTCACCGCCAGACTCTCCATCTTCAGCCTCCGGCCCTTGCACACCGGGCAGGGGCACTCGCTCATGACCTCCTCCAGCTCCCGGCGGGAGGCATCGGACTGGGTATCCCGGTACCGGCGCTCCACATTGTTGCAGATGCCTTCAAATGCCTGACGCAGCACACCCTTACCCCGGGGCTGGTCATAGTGGAGCTCCAGCTCTTCCCCCCCGGTTCCGTACAGCACGATATCCCGGATTTCCCCGCTCAGCTTTTTCCAGGGGGTTGTAAGCTTGAAGCGGTACTTTTTTGCCAAAGCTTCAAAGTACATCCGGCTGATGCCGTCGCCCCGGATGTTGTTCCAGCCGGAGCACTGGATCGCCCCCTCCAGGATGGTTTTCTCCCCGTCCGGAACGATCAGATCGGGGTCCGCCTTCAGCTGGCTGCCCAGCCCTGTGCAGGCAGGGCAGGCGCCGTAGGGATTGTTGAAGGAGAACATCCGGGGGGCCAGCTCCTCGATGGACACACCGCAGTCCTCGCAGGCGTAGTTTTGGGAAAAGAGCAGGTCCCGCTCCTCTTCCCCCAGTACGTTGGCGATAACAATGCCGCCAGCCAGATTGGAGGCGGTTTCCACGCTGTCGGTGAGCCGCTGGCGGATATCAGGCCGGACGATCAGACGGTCCACTACAATCTCGATATTGTGCTTCTTGTTCTTCTCCAGCCTGATCTCTTCCGTCAGCTCATAGAGACTGCCGTCCACCCGGGCCCGGACGTAACCGGATTTCCGGGCATCCTCGAAGACCTTGGCGTACTCTCCCTTCCGAGCCCGGACCACCGGGGCGAGGATCTGGATACGGCTGCCCTCGGGCAGATCGATGATCTGGTCGATGATCTGGTCGATGGTCTGTTGGCGAATCTCCTTGCCGCAGACGGGACAGTGGGGCGTACCCACCCGGGCCCAGAGCAGGCGGAGGTAGTCGTAGATCTCCGTCACTGTACCCACAGTGGACCGCGGGTTCTTGCTGGTGGTCTTCTGGTCAATGGAGATGGCGGGAGAGAGGCCGTCGATGTAGTCCACATCCGGCTTTTCCATCTGGCCCAGGAACATCCGGGCATAGGAGCTCAGGCTCTCCACGTATCGCCTCTGGCCCTCGGCATAAATGGTATCGAAAGCCAGGGAGGACTTGCCCGAGCCGGAAAGTCCCGTCACCACCACCAGCTTATCCCGGGGAATCTCCACGTCCACATTTTTGAGGTTGTTCTCCCGCGCGCCTTTGATATAGATTTTATCCTGCATGGGTGTCGTCTCCTGTTGCGTTAAAATAGCCTTTCGCATAGCTGACACAAGAATAAACGAACAAAATTTCTGTGTCAAGCCCTGATTTAAAAATTTTTTGCCAGCCGCACCGCGCCGTCCCGGAGGATCTCAATATTCTCCTCCTCGAATATGGTGTCCTTGCTGGTATGTATCCTGTTTATATAGTACCCGACGATCTTCTTATGCTTCAGGGCGCAGACGCCCACGCCCCGTTTGAAGGCCGCGTTGTCGCTGGGGTAGAACCCAAAGCCCCGGACCACCTCTGTCTGTTTTTCTCCCCGGCTCTCGAAGGCTCGCTCGATCTGTTCCAGAGCCGCTCCGTCCTTTTTCAGTCCACCGCCGGGATAGAACTGAATGGAATCCCCGTCGGAAACGCAGTCGAAGTTGATATTCAGGATCTCCTTTTTCGCTTTCTTGTGGGCCCTGGTGAAGGCGGCGGAGCCAAAAAGGCCCTTTTCCTCGTTGTCGAAGAACACGAAGCAGACCTTTTTCCGGTCCTCATCCGGCATAGTCAGAGCGGTTTCCAACAGCGTAACGACACCGCTGGTGTTGTCATTGGCGGTGTGCTTATTAGCGGGGCCGTTCAGGATCCACCAGACCAGAAAGATACACAGGATATAAGACAAACCAATGCCCACTGCGGCTGGCGCGCCCGTCAGAAGAAAAAACGAAAAATCAAAGAGAAATATTACAACCAGAAAGATCAGCAAAAACAGCATCTGATAGCAGATATAGAAAAACAGATTCCGGGGCGTGATAAAATTGGGGATGGGCAGTACGGCGCAGGTGTCATAGTGGGCAGAGAAGATAACCTTCGCCGTATCCGCGTCACCGGCAACCACGTTTTTGGCGGCAAAGCCCGTCTGTACGCTGGGCGCATAGCCGGCATTTCTTAATTCCGCACAGAGCCAGGTTCGGAATGCTTCTTTTTGTTTTTTGGATTTCCGGATTTGGAAATCTTCTATAATTTTGCGGGATTGGGGAGTCAAAGGCGCTTCCTCCTTTCTTGCCGCTCCTGCGAGGCGGCGGGGGCTCTTTTCCTATTTTAGCTTTGCCCCTGCCGGGGCGGGGCCTTCTTTTCGCGCGAGCGAAAAGAAGCAAAAGGCCGCTCAAGGAACGCAGTTCCTTGAGAATCCTCCCAAACGATGGGGGTGTCTATTTGTGCTCCGACGTACCTTGGCCGTTCTGTTTTGATGCCTTCGTTGATGCGCCGGACTTCTGCGCTGGCCCACGAGCACACCGCAGTGCCTGCTGTCTTACACACCAAAAGCAGTCGCGAGGTCCGGAGGCGCAAAGCCCCCGGGCTGATTCCGGAAGAATATCCCATTCACCGCGCGGAGCGCGGCGAAGATGACTACACTTCTTTCCGCAGCTCGATAATGCGGTCGCGTAAAACAGCCGCGTATTCAAACTCCATCATCCTGGCAGCTTCCTTCATCTGCTTCTCCAGCTTGACGATCTCCGCCTCCATCTCCGGCTTTGTCAGCTTCTTTCCGGATTTCCGCTGGGTCTCCGCCTCGCTCTTCGAGAGCTCCAGAATCTCTCGCACCGATTTGATGACCGTCTTGGGAACGATCCCATGTTCCTTGTTGAAGCTGTCCTGAATCTTCCGCCTCCGCTCCGTCTCGTCCATGGCCGCGCGCATGCTCCGGGTGACGGCGTCAGCGTAAAGGACGACCATGCCCTCCGCATTCCGGGCCGCGCGGCCGATGGTCTGGATAAGGCTGGTTTCGCTGCGGAGGAAGCCCTCCTTGTCCGCATCCAGAATGGCCACCAGACTGACCTCCGGCATGTCCAGGCCCTCCCGCAGCAGGTTGATGCCCACCAGCACGTCAAATTCCCCCAGGCGCAGATCCCGGATGAGCTCCATCCGCTCAATGGTCTCCACGTCGTGGTGCATATACCGCACCTTGATGCCAGTCTTTTGCAGATACTGTGTCAGGTCCTCCGCCATTTTTTTTGTCAGCGTCGTCACCAGCACCCGCTCGTTCCGGGCGGATCGGGCGTTGATTTCCCCGATCAGATCGTCAATCTGCCCCTGAACAGGCCGGACCTCCACCCTGGGGTCCAGCAGGCCGGTGGGCCGGATCACCTGCTCCACGATCTGGTCCGCCTGACTGCGTTCGTAGTCCGCCGGGGTGGCGGAGACAAACACCGCCTGCCGGAACCGGGTCTGAAACTCTTCAAATTTGAGCGGCCGGTTGTCGAAGGCGCAGGGCAGGCGGAAGCCGTACTCCACCAGACTTTCCTTCCGGGCCCGGTCACCGTTGAACATGGCCCGGACCTGAGGCAGGGTCACGTGACTCTCGTCCACAAACAGCACAAAATCCTCCGGGAAATAGTCCATCAGCGTCAGCGGCGGAGAGCCCACCGGCCGGCCGGAAATCACCCGGCTGTAGTTCTCGATGCCGTTGCAGTAGCCCAGCTCCCGCATCATTTCGATATCATAGGCGGTCCGCTGCCGGATGCGCTGGGCCTCCACCAGCTTGCCGTTCTCCGCAAACCATTTCTCCCGAGCCTCCATCTCCTGCTGAATCTCTACGATAGCCCGGTCCATTTTTTCCTTGGAGGTGACATAATGGCTGGCAGGCCAGACGGGAATATTGATCAGCCGCCGGGTAACGGCGCCGGTAACAGGGTTGATTTCACTGAGCCGGTCGATCTCGTCGCCGAAAAACTCCACCCGGATGGCGGAGTCCTTCCAGTAGGCCGGCCACAGCTCCACCGTATCCCCCCGGACCCGGAACATGTTGCGCTCAAAGGCAATATCGTTGCGCTCATAGCGGATTTCGATGAGCCTGCGGAGCAGCTCGTCACGCTCCATCTGTGCTCCCACCCGGAGGGAAACCATCATCTTCTCAAAATCCTCCGGCTCCCCCAGACCATAGATGCAGCTGACAGAGGACACCACGATCACATCCCGCCGCTCCAGCAGGGACGCGGTAGCGGCCAGCCGCAGCCGGTCAATCTCCTCGTTGATGGAGGCGTCCTTTTCAATGAAGGTATCCGTATGGGCGATATATGCCTCCGGCTGATAGTAGTCGTAGTAAGAAACAAAATACTCCACCGCGTTGTTGGGGAAGAACTCCTTGAATTCCTCGCACAGCTGGGCGGCCAGCGTCTTGTTGTGAGCCAGCACCAGAGCGGGCCGCTGGACCGCTTCAATCACCTTGGCCATGGTATAGGTCTTGCCGGAGCCGGTGACACCCAGGAGAATCTGCTCCCGAAGGCCGTCCTCGATCCCCTGGGCCAGCTTGGCGATGGCCTGGGGCTGGTCTCCGGAAGGGGTGTATTCCGATACAACTTCAAAAGCGGGCATAAGTGACCTCCTGTTTATAGCAGGCCGGATTCGGCCATGGATACATAGTCGTTATCCGCCACGATGATGTGGTCCGCCAGACGCACGTCCACCGATCTCAGTGCGTCGCGCACTATCTGGGTCGCAATCCGGTCATCATGGGAGGGCAGGGCCAGACCGCTGGGGTGATTGTGGGCCAGCACCACCATCACAGCCTGACAGCGCAGCGTGTTCTGCACGATATCGCGGGTACTGAGCCCAACGCTGCTCACGTCGCCCTCGCTGACCTTGAAAAGCCCCTTCTTTTTCCCCTTGGCGTCCAAGCACAGCTGATACATGACCTCGGTGGAATAGGCGGCGAATATCTTCTGAAAAAATTCCCCAATACACTCCGGACTGTTGAAAATCATTCCCTTCCTATCGTCAGAAATCAATATTCTCTGGTACAGCGCCGGCACCAGACGGAGGAGCACCGCAGCGTTCTTTTTCACATAGCTCACCTCCGTCAGCTCTTCCACCGGCGCGGTAAGGACGGCCTGGAGGCTGCCGAAGCGTTCGATCAGCTCATGGGCAATGGGGTTGGTGTCCCTCTGCGGGACAGCGTAAAAGAGGAGGAGCTCCAAAAGCTCGTGGTCGGCAAAGGAATCCGGTCCGCAGCGGACAAATTGATCTTTCTTTCGCTCTCTGTGCCCCTCGTGCAGCCCCATCGTATTTTCTCCTTCCAAAAAGGTTTTCATCATATTGTAACACACAAACATCTGTTTCACAAGTGCTTTTTCATTTATTTCTTCGCCGGCTATACAATCCGGTCTCGCAAAGTCAGGAGGCCCTCCGGCACAGGCGGATTGATTGCCTGGAACTGAGGGCAGACGATTCAGCCGGGCAGGAAAACCCCGCCCGGCCATGCCGTCATGTCTGCTTTTCCATCTTGCATGGGAAACGCACCTATGGCGCTCCTCCCGGTCTCTCTTTGTCAGAACACATACTTTTCCAGCCTGGCCATGGCCTCCTGTACCCGGCTCAGGGGAAGGGCCAGATTCATCCGGATATGGCAGGGACCATGGAAGGGGCGGCCATCCTGCCAGGCTACGCCTACGTCCCAGCCCGCCTGCAGCAGCTGGCCGATGGTCTTTCCGTGTTGTGCACACCATTCGGTGCAGTTCAGATACAGCATATAGGTGCCCTCCGGCTTGAAGAGCTCCACGCCCCGGAAATGCTCCCGGATGAAATCCACGGCGCAGTCCACGTTCTCTGTCAGCACCAGGCGAAGCTCGTCCACCCATTCCCGTCCCTCGTCGCTGTACGCGCCCATCAGCGCGTGCATGGCCAGGACGTTCATGCTGTTGTAGTGGGGCAGGGATGCCTCCCGCTCCACTCTGGCCCGGAGCCAGGGATCATAGATGACCCGATAGCTGCCCACCAGTCCCGCCAGATTGAAGGTCTTGGAGGGGGCGTAGAGGGCCATGGTCCGACAGCGCGCGTCCTCGGAGACGGACTGGGTGGGCGTATGCCGGTGGCCGGAGAGGGTCAGGTCGGACCAGATTTCATCGGATATGACGAACACGTTGTGCTTCCGGAACAGCTCCATGGCCTGTTCCAGTTCCCAGCGCTCCCAGACCCGGCCGCAGGGATTGTGAGGAGAACAGAGAATAGCGGCGTGAATGGGATTTTCTGACAGCCGCTTCTCCATGTCCGCAAAATCCATCCGCCACGTCCCATCCGCGTCCCGGGTCAGGGGACTGTGGACGATGCGGTAGCCTCGGTTTTCCAGACTGGCAGTGAAACCGATGTAAGTGGGAGAGTGCACCAGCACCTGGTCCCCCTGAGAGCACACCGCGCCCAAGGCGCTCAAAACGCCGCCCAGAACGCCGTTTTCATAGCCGATGTGCTCCTTTGTCAGGCCCGTGACACCGTTGCGGTCCGCCTGCCAGCGGATAATGGCATCAAAATATTCCGCCGGCGGCTGGAAGTAGCCGTAGGCGGGATGCTGGGCCCGGGCAATGATGGCCCGTGGAATGGAGGGAACGGCGGGGAAGTTCATGTCTGCCACCCACATGGGGATCAGATCAAAGCCATCTTTAGGTCTGGAGGGAGCAAAACCGGGACCATCGCCGCCCAATGCGTCCACCGCAATGGCGTCCCGGCCGCGGCGGTCGAGTATCGAGGTGAAATCATATTTCATAGATGCACAAAGTCCTTTCGTGGGTTTTCTACAGTATACTCCACGAAAGGACAGAGCGCAAGGGGGGAAATTTCCGCTCACCGATTTCGGCAAGACCACAAAACCATGCGGATCTGCTGACAACAACCAAAAGCTGGAAGGAATATACCTTCCAGCTTTCAGCCTGTCGAAAAAAGGCCTGTCTGGCTTCATAACCAGACAGGCCACAAAGTT
>CAJTUD010000027.1 GCA_910579725.1 uncultured Oscillospiraceae bacterium
CCTGCATTGGTTTGTCGCTTCTGCTTATTGTTAGCTTTTTTGAAGATTGCTATAAGTCGATAAGAGTTAATAGTGATGAAATGGGTAAATTAAGAGACTTGCTTGATTTTACAGAAAAGAAAATATATGGAGCTGAGTTTAGCTATGGCGCAACCTATTGGATAGCTGACGGAGAGAATGACGCGTGAGAAATTTTGAATATATTAAAGAGGGGATGAAGTCAGAAGCGCATACCCCGGTTTACAAAATGCATAAGTATTTTGCACGCAGACCGCAGAATGTATTTAGAGAGCTTGCAGAAAATTACTCAAAGCCTGGAGACACAGTATTAGATGTATTCTGCGGTGGAGGAGTTACTCTGTTTGAGGGAACTTCTATCGGAAGAAAAGTAATTGCAAATGATATCAATCCCCTTGCGACATTTGTTTCAGACATGGAAGTCACCCAAGTAGATAAGAAAACATATTTAACAGCAATTTCTGAAATTCGTGATGATGTTAAAGAACTCTCAGATAAACTCTTTTTAACACATAATCGTGATACCAAAGAATTGTTGCCGGTTCGATGGTTTGAACTTGCCTACAAAGTGAAGTGTCCTGAATGCGGTACAGAGATTGTGCTATCAAATGACAATAAAGCTGATCGAGCAGGCATGTATCATTGTTCTGCTTGCGGAACTGATTCAGCAGGTGTTGATTGTGAAAATATTGGTACTGAGCTGATAAGTGTAACATACAAAGTGACAACCAGAGCCACACGAAGAACTGTATCGCCCGATGAATTTGATGTAAAGGTAAAAGAGGACTGCGAACGGGATTATGAGAAGTATGTGAAAGATCTCAAGTTATGGATACCAGACATAGAGATTCCGGAGACTTGGGACAGACAGCAAGAAGACTGCCTGTATAGAAAAGGTGTGGCAAAATTTGAAGACTTCTTTATGAAAAGAAGTCTAATAGTTATGGGCTTTTTTCTTAAAAAGATACATGAGAAAAAGGAAACAGTATCAAAGGATGTATTCAATCTGTTGCTATTAACTTTTAGTGCAACTTTGAGATATACGAACAATCTAACTATTTCCACAAACTCTTGGCAAGACGGAAGGCCAGTGGCCTGGGCAAAACATGCTTATTGGCTATCGTATCAATTTGTTGAGGTTAATCCTATAGAGTATATTGATAAGCGTGTTACGGCCATGAAAGCAGCTCTGGATTTTCAGAAAGAACGATTGCCGCAATTAGTAAAAGTGAGCAGTCAAAAAGAACTGCTTGAAAATGAGCATAGTTACATGTTGCTAAATCAGGATTCGGCGGATCTTCCAATAGCAGATGAGTCCGTTGACCTTGTTTTGACTGACCCGCCTTACGGCGGTAATGTTCAATACGGAGAATTATCAGCATTTTGGCTCGCGTGGCTCTATCCTGATCTTGGCTTAGAAAAAAGCCGGGTCATCGATCTTTCGAGAGAAATACTGGTTAATCGTAAAAAACGAAAGAAGTCAAAAGACCATGAATTCTATTATCAGGGTTTGTTAGGTGTGTTCAGAGAGTGTTATAGAGTATTAAAGGATGGAAGGCCGCTGGTTTTTACCTTTAACAACAAGGATCCTAAAGTATGGATGGCTGTGATGAAGGCAGCATTAGACGCTGGTTTTGTACTTGAAGATGACGGAGTTATTTATCAGGAGCCGATTGAGAATTATATTAATACCGCTCATACAAAATATTCCGGTGCACTACTTGGTGATTTCATATATACATTTTTGAAAGACAAGAATGCAAAAACTACATTAAATGAAAACATAAGTGAAGAGAATCTGCATAAAAAGATTGAAGAGGCTATTGATTATAAGATCTGTGAAACGGTGAAAAAGCAGGAATCCACTACAAATGAAATCTACATAGAGGTGTTCAGGCAAATAATACCGCTGTTGGCATCACTCGCAATGGAACGGCGAAACTTTAAATACACAGCAGATTTATTTAAGAATACTGGTATAGAAGATAAGATTAAGAAATTATGTATTTGGGATGAAAACAAGAAAAAATGGAGGATGGCGTAATGGCTGGAGCATCGTCTGCTCTCACAGACAATTTAGTGGTGGCTCAAGCTCAATTCCACTCTGATGCTGTTTGCAAGACACTATTAGCGGATTGTGAAAATCGATATCGCTTTGAGAATGAAACCAAACTGTTTGCGGATCTTGTTAACTTCTCAACAGCTAAGAATCAACCTTATCAAAGGTGGGTAAGGTATAGAGAGGGCTACTCACCAATTCTGGTAAAAGAATTGATAAAAAGATCGCAGATTAACCATGAAAAAATGTTTGTTGCAGATCCGATGATGGGATCCGGAAGTACATTGGTGGCTGCAAAAGAGTTAGGTTTTGATACAATGGGAATTGATATTAATCCGTATTGCGAAATCATTACAAATTTGAAACTATCAAGTCCGGATGAAAAAGAACTGTGTGAATTGACTGATTTGGTAAGCAGGCCATTTTGGGAAAGTGAAGTATTGTCGGAGAATGACAATCCGCCACTTTCAGATTATTTCCCTGAAACAAACCTTGAGATGGTACAAAAAATACGTCAATGGATCGGAAAAATCCCAGAAGGATTTTGTAAGTCCACATTACATGCAGCATGGTTTTTCTGTTTGGAAAACTCATCAAATAGAAAAAAGGATGGAAACGGCCTGGCGACAAGACCTGCACCAATAGATAATGTGTCTGAATTCTTCATTACAACTGTAAAGGATATTGCAGAAGATTTTAAGCTTCATCCTTTGGATGATAACACTAACTATGTAAGGACATGTTCAGCACTTCAATTTAGTGCATGTGTATCTGAGTATAAGGAAGAAATAGGAAAAGAATTGGGGTGTGTTATCTTTTCACCGCCCTACGCAAATTCTTTTGATTATTTTGAGTCATATAAGTTGGAGCTCCTTTTTGGTGGGCTGATTTCACAATCGGAATTTTGCGACAGAAAAAAAGAATTAATTCGAAATTACAGGCATAGTAATAAGCATGAAGTAACATGTGGTATTGATATTGCAGAGGCGCTATGCCGCGAAATAAATGAAGAAATCCCCAAAAAGGAAGCCAAGACAGGCAAAAAAGATGGTAGAACTCGTTTAATGCCCAACATGATTCGAGATTATTTCAGCGATATGAATAGTGTCTTGAAGGAAATATATGAATCCCTTTCCGTTGGGGGCACTTGCTACATCGTAGTTGATCAGAGTGCATATGTTGGAGTAATAATTCCCACTGATACCATACTGGCATTGCTGGCAGAGCGAAAAGGTTTTACTGTAGAAAAAATCTCGATTTGCAGAAAGGCAGCTACATCAGGGCAGCAGCTTAAGCAGTATCCATATTTAAAAAACACGCTTAGAGAGAGCATTGTTTGCCTAAAAAAGTGACCGCCACGGGTATTGAGCTGATTTGATATCGCTATATATGAATGCTCCCCATAGAGTAGGCAAGCAGGATCCCTATCCTCTGTACGCCTATTCTATGGGGAGCATATCACTCCGGCGGTTTTCTATTCGTCCTCCCAGGGCGCGGCGTCCTCGTCCAATGGCTCTGATGGTCCGGACAAGGGAGTGCCCATTTGAATCTCCTGCCACTTGGCGCGGGTGATGAGGAGCTGACGGGGTTTGGAGCCCTCGAAGGGACCTACATATCCCTTCTGCTCCATCTGATCCACCAACCGGGCAGCCCGGGAGTAGCCCAACTTCAACCGGCGCTGGAGCATGGATACCGACGCCTGCCCGGTCTCCAGAATGACCTCCACGGCGGCGGGGAGCAGCTCGTCGGTCCCCTCGTCCTCCGCCGGTTCTCCGCCGGAAGAGGGAGAGCCGTTTTTCCTCTCCTTTTCCTGCACGTTTTCCTCAATTTTCTGCATGACCTCGTCGGAGTACTGGGCCTCACCGGTGGACTTGACAAAGCTGACCACCCGCTCAATCTCCTCGGGAGTGATGTAGCAGCCCTGCACTCGAGTGGGCTTGCTGGAGCCGATGGGGGCGTAAAGCATGTCGCCCCGTCCCACCAGTTTTTCCGCTCCGGTGGCGTCCAGAATGATCCGGGAGTTGATGGCATCCTTTACGGCGAAGGCGATGCGGCTGGGGATGTTGGCCTTCATCAAGCCGGTAATCACGTCGGCCCGGGGACTTTGGGTGGCAATAACCAGATGCATCCCGGCGGCGCGGCCCATCTGGGCCACACGGCAGATGGACTCCTCCACCTCCTTGGCAGCCACCGTCATCAGGTCTGCCAGCTCGTCAATGACCACCACTACCGACGCCATATGGGGTACGTCCTCCCGCTGAAGGGCCAGAGCATTATACTCTTCCAGTTTCTTCACGCCCAGCTCAGAGAAGGTTTTGTACCGCTTCATCATCTCATAAACCGCCCATTGCAGCGCGCCGGCCGCCTTTTTCGGATCGGTGACAACGGGGATGAGCAGATGGGGGATGCCATTGTAGGGGGCCAGTTCCACCATCTTGGGGTCCACCATGATGAAACGGACATCCTCGGGGCTGGACTTATAGAGCAGGCTGATGATCAGGGAATTGGTGCATACCGATTTACCGGAACCGGTGGTACCGGCGATGAGCAGATGGGGCAGCTTGGCGATATCCCCCACAATGTCACGATTGTTGATGTCCCGGCCTACAGCGAAAGACACTTGGGATCTGTGAGTCACAAAGGTTTTTGATTCGATCACGTCCCGGATCAGCACAGGGCTCACCGTCCGGTTGGGCACCTCAATGCCTACCACGGAGCTTTTATCCGGTATGGGGGCGATCCGCACCCCAACCGCTCCCAGAGCCAAGGCGATATCGTCGGCGAGATTAGTCACTTTGCTGAGCTTCACTCCCTGGGCCAGCGTGAATTCATACTGCGTAATGGCCGGACCCCGGATCACATCCCCCGGGACAGCGTCCACACCGAAGCTGCGAAGGGTGTCCGCCAGACGCTGCGCTGTGGAGCGAAGCTCTGCTCCGGCTTCAATGTAATTATCCTGCAAATTTTCCTCCAGCAGAGTAACGGGCGGATAGCCGTAGTCATCCGCTCCGGCGGCCATAGTGCTGGCAATCTCCGCCGTCACCTGGGCGGCAGCTTCTTCAAGCTCCTCTGCAGCGTTCTTCTTTTTCCGGCGCTCCTCCGGCGGGGAAGCGGGGGTGGGAGGAGACACCGGCTGCTGGGGCGCGGGCTGGGATACAGACTGAGGCGCGGATTCCGGCTGCGGCAGAGACTCCGGCAGGGGCTCCGGCTGCGGGACAGGGATAGGTTCAGGTTCCGGCAGGGAATCGGGCAGAGACTCCGCCGGAGTTTCCTCGTGGGAGGAGAGCACATCTGCCGGGGTCAGCCGCTCCTTCCCCCGTGGCTGGAAAAAGCTCTTTTTCTCTGCCGGAGATTCCGGTGCGGTCTCTGGCGGCAGGGGGCTTCCCCCCAGGGGCGTGCCATCCAGAGGGATGTCAATAACGGCTTTGGCCCTGCTGGTTCCAGTGGGCTGTGCCGGACGCCTGGGCGGTGCCGTACGGCGGGGTGGAGGTTCCGGGTAGTCCTCTTCCTCGTAACCCTCCCGCTCCCTCCACAGCTCCATCAGCATGGCGGGCGTTACCTGGGCCACTACCATCAGCATAGTCAGCAGAAGTACGATGAAAACGATCACCGACGCAGGCTTGCCCAGCACAGCCACGAAGCCGTGGGCGGTCCCGCCGGAGAGGACACCGCCAGATTCCAGGGTGAAGCCTGTCTCCCACAAAGTGGGGAACAGCTTGGCTGCATCAGAGAGGTCCAGCTTGCAAAAGAGCATGTGACATACCCCACCGAAGAGGTAAGGCGTCAGCAGGGCGCAGGCTGTGCGCAGGGCTACGGGCCGCCCCCGGTGGGTTATCAGCACCCAGGCCGCCGCCATCAGGGCGGGAACCATCAGGTAATACCCCACGCCAAAAAGGCCTTTGCAGGCCCGGGGAATCAGATTGATCAGCCAGCCGTCTCCGGTGAAGTAGCTGACCAGTACAATCAGCGCCAGAAGCAGCATGACCATGCCCCCCACCTCCCGGCGGATGGGGCGCTTGGCGTTTTTGACGGCGGCCCGAGACTTAGAGGTGCTCCCAGAGCGGGAGCTGCTGCTTTTTGCTGCGCTGCGGGCGCCGGATGTGGTTTTCTTTCGTGTCGTTGCCATGGTTCTCCCTCTTTAGTTAAAATGCTCTGCGATGATCCGATCAAAGGCTTCCTGATAATCCAGGAAACGGCGGCGGAGAACGTCCACAAAACGATCCTCCAACAGGAACCGCTTGAACGCCTCATAGGGCAGCAGCTCATACGCGGTTGTTTCACCCTTCTGGAGGCGGATGGTCTGTCCGGAAGGATCGAAGAACGTGACGAAGCAGTGATAGATGGAGGAGCAGAGCCCTTCCGCTCCCTTCCATGTACCCATGTAGACCGGATGCAGGTTCTGAGACGATACGGTGATACCTGTTTCTTCCCGCAGTTCCCGGAGTGCTCCCTGAAGAGGTGTTTCTCCTTTCAGCACCGAGCCGCCGGTATATTCCCAGCAGCCGCCCCAGGATTTATCCGGGTGCCGCCGGGTGAGCAGTACCCGTCCATCGCAGGTTACAGGCAGTACCTCCGCCACCAGGTGATAGATGCCATCAGGTACGGGCTCACCCCGGATGAGGTCGAAGCCCAGGAGGTTCCCCTCCCGATCGTAGGCATCCCATACCTCTTTTGCCATGATTCCACTCTCCTATGTACGCATCTGTCAGGCCGCAGCGGTCAGCCAGGGAAGGAGGTGGAACGCCTTGAGCAGGCTGAGGATCACAGTGATGGCCCCCGCCGCCCAGCAGTAATAGGCAAACGCACCGAACTTGCCCTTGTCCGCCACCATCCGTACCAGCCGGATGGACAGATAACCGCTGACCGCCGCTGCCGCCACGCCCAGCATGTAACCGGGAATCAGCTTCACATCAATACCGCCGGCCTCCACCACATCCTTTATTTGAAGGATATTAGCCCCTAACACGGCAGGTATGGACAATAAGAAAGCGAAGCGAACAGCAAACCGGCGCTCAAATCCCCGGAAGCAGCCCATGCAGATGGTCATACCGGACCGGGAGATACCGGGACAGGTAGCAATGGCCTGCCCCACGCCTACCAAAAGGACATCCGCCATGGTGGCGGTGCGCTCGCTTTTTCTTCCCTTCCGGATGCGGTCGCAGAAGAACAGCAGCAGCCCTGTGACCAGCAGAGCCCCGCCCACAAAGAAGGTGTTGGCGTACAGTCCCTCCACGGCGTCCTTGATGGGCAGAACCAAAAACAACGGCAACGTGCCCACCAGGATCAGCAGAATCATCCGCCGGGCGGAGGGAATCCTCCCGGAACTCCTCCCGCCGGCAGCGCCGCCAATCATGCGGAAAAATTCCAGCACCATTTCCCTGATATCGGACCAGTAGGCCACAAATACTGCCGCCAAGGTCCCCAGATGGAGCAGCACGTCGAAAAATACGTCGTCCGCGCCCTCCATTCCCAGGTTCAGCAGATTTTGCGCGATGGAAAGATGGCCGGAGCTGGAGATGGGCAGGAATTCCGCCACGCCCTGGATAATCCCCAGAAGCAAAGCATTAAGCACAGTCACAGTGAAGCCTCCTCAAATTCATATCTTTTTCTATGATAGCACAACAGTTTGCAATTTTCCACAGTTTTTTGCCGGGGTTTTCCAGGTTCGAAAAATCTTAAGGAAGCGAGGGAGACCCATCCCTGCCGCCGGGAGGGTACACGCGGAAAATCTGCCGTTGAAGATTTTCTGCTTTTGGTCTATACTATAGTGGACCAATTGAAAAAAGAGGGCCCGGCGGTTTCTGATTCTGTCTGCCGGTTGGAAGGGGACGCGCCATGTCTGGACATAAAAATGGAAAGTCCTGGTCTGCCGCTGCACTGAAACGGCGGGGTTGGACCAATGAACTGATACGGGAGCTGCTTCCCGCGCCCAGGTATCTGATATTCGACGGACATCCCGTCCGCCTCTGGAGCAGGGAGGACGTTCGCACAGCGGAGAGCTCCGCCCGGTTTTCCGAACGGAGTGCCCAGCTCGCTGCCGAAACATCGCGGACCCGCGCCATTCTGGAGCAATCCTGGAGCGAGGCAAAAAAGGACAAAAGCTCCATCTGGCGTCTGGCGGGCTTTTATCACAGCGCCATCCTCGGACAGCTGACCGGAGCGTCAAAGGGCCGGGCACCCCAGACCTCCCATGCCGCGGCGTGGCTGAATGAATTTTTCGCCCTGGAGCAGCGGCGCGTCGGCCAGCGCCTGCCGGAGGTGATGAGAAATCTTCTCCGAGCAGCGCCGTGGTTGGAGCAGAATCCCGATCACCCCCTGACCACTTATCTGCGCGGAGCCTATCCCCGGGCGCTCTTCGCCGCCGCGCAGCAGACGGCCGCCGGATTTGCCGCCGCACAGCCCGGGGCCGATCTGGAGAGCATGCTTGCAAAAAAGAACTTTCCGGTAAAACAGCTGCTCGCGGAAGGACTGGGAGCGGTCTGGTCCGTATGGTACGTCCCACAGGCCATCCGCACCAGCCTCTCCTTTCTGATTGCGCTCAATCCCAAGGATGAGTACCCCGAGGCCAGGGCCATGCACCGCCGCTTTATCCTCCATTTGGGCGGCACTAACACCGGCAAGACCTACGCCGGGTTCCAGCGCCTGATCCGCGCCAAATCCGGCGTTTACCTAGCCCCGCTCCGGCTTCTGGCCCTGGAGGCTCAGGAGACGCTGCTCCACGCCGGCGTGGATTGCAGCCTTTCCACCGGCGAGGAGGAAGACTGCCGGGAGGAGGATACCCACGTGGCCGCCACGGCGGAAAAGCTGGATTTGAAGCGCCGTTTTGAGACAGCGGTCATCGACGAGTGTCAGATGATCTCTGACCGGCAGCGGGGTTACGCCTGGACCCGCGCCATTCTGGGCGTACTGTCTCCGGAGGTCCATCTGTGCGCCGCAACCGAAGCGAAGGATCTGCTGATTCGTCTGATCGAGAGCTGCGGCGACAGCTACGAGGTTGAGATTCACCAGCGGACCACCCCTCTGATCTGCATGTCCCGTACGGTGGACCCCCACCGGATTCAGCCCGGGGACGCGCTCATTACCTTTTCCAAGGTAGGGGTGCTCAGTGTGGCGGAAGAACTGCGCCAGAACGGGAAGGAACCAGCCATCATATACGGGGCCCTGCCTTATTCCACTCGCCGGAAGCAGATGGAGGGGTTTCTGGCGGGAGAGATGGAGTACGTCGTGTCCACCGATGCCATTGGCATGGGGCTGAACCTCCCCATCCGGCGGATCATTTTCATGGAAACGGAGAAATTCGACGGCGTGGAGCGCCGGGAGCTGAAGCCGGAGGAGATTCGACAGATCGCCGGACGGGCGGGCCGCTTCGGCATGTACAACAGGGGTTATGTGGGTGCTACCGGGAATCTGAGCGCCATCCGGGCGGGGCTGGAGGCAGTGATCCCGCCGCTGGAATACGCAGTGGTGGGGTTTTCCGATTTGGTTCTGCAAGCGGATTTTGACTTGCTGGAGGTCCTCACCGAGTGGAGCAGGATGCCTACGGTAGAGCCCTACCGTAAGCTGGACATTGCTCGCTATATTTCCCTCATCTCCAAGATTCGGGAAATGGGCGTTCTCCTGACCAAAGAGCAGGAGCTGCGGGCGGCAAATATTCCATTTGACGAAACGGAGGAGCCTCTGCGGGATCTGTTTTTCCAGTTTCTGCGCCGCTGGCAGCAGGGAGAACCCATTGAGCAGCCCGGCCTGCCGGAGGAGGATCCTACTCTGCCGGAGCTGGAGCTGTATTGCAGGAAGCTGGATCTATACTTTTCCTTTTCCAGAGCCTTTGAATGCCCGGTGGACGAGGACAAGCTGTATGACAGCCGGGAGCAAGCGGCGGATGATATCAACGAAATTCTGCTCCACCGGCTGCGAAACAACATCCGCTTCTGCGGTCGGTGCGGGAAGGCGCTTCCCCTGTACCACCGGGGGCGGCTGTGCGAAGCCTGCTACCTGAAAGATCGCAGCCCTTTCAGGAGCCCAGCCCGAAAGAAGAAATAACGCCATGGGGAGGGAGCGGGCATGTCTGTGGTCTGTTGAAAAGCTCCACACAGGTTTTAAAACAGACACCAAAATGAATATGTAATTTATTAAGGATACACATCAACAGTTTGCGCTTACAGATACTCACATCAAAAACCCGCAGGAGGGAACAGCTACAACAGGCAGCCGTTCCCTCCTGCGGGTGATGTATTTCCAATCATTTTCAATTGTGACTCAGACAGCGCAGAGATAGAGATAGTCCGACTGTTACCGCGCCGCAATTCTGCATCCCGATCATGCGAGAGAGTAAAGACATAAACCGGCTGACGGACCCCCTTGCTGTCAGCCACATATTTCAAATCGCAGGCAGTGAACCGCACCTGATTGGGCTTCAAATAATCGAGCATAGGCATATCCTGTTAAGAGAACCGGCCGGCACAGAGGTGGTTATGTGCCTTTTGGGAAAAAGACACCGCAGCATCCCCAATACTATCTTCTACATATAGTCTGCTTGAAACGCATACTCGCCCTTTTCCGTATTTACAACAACAAACTGGACTGCCAAAGTTAATTTCTATGCCCCTCCGCCTTTATTGATCCCTTTTCAGCTTCCGGATATCCTCGCCGAAAAACCATGCAATCTGATACTCTCCCCGGATGCGGGAGAGCACCGCCTCTCCGTACCGCCGGCCGATGTCGTCTACAGAAAGATTGGTGGACAGCACCGTCTTCCGCCGGTTGACCAGGCGCTCGTTGACAATCTGATACACCACCGACTGGGAAAAAGGCAGATTCATCTCTGTGCCCAGATCATCCATCAGCAGCAGGTCGCAGTTCAGATACCGGTTCACGTCCCGGTCCGGGTCCTCCTCGTAGGGGTTCTCCCGGCCGAATTTCCGCATTTCAAATTGCTGAAAGACGTGGGCCGCCGTATCATACACTACGGAAAATCCCCGTCCGCTGACCTCCCGGGCAATACAGGCGGACAAAAAGGTTTTCCCCAGCCCCGGCGCTCCGGTGAACAGCAGGTTCGCGCTGTCCTGGGAAAAGGTCTGGACATACCTCTCGCATAGTCCACGGACCATCCGCATGTTGTCTCGGGGGCTGCACCCGTACTCGGGCCATACCTTGTCCGAATACCACGTCAGGGAAAACCGGTCGAAGGACTGATTCTCCAGATCCATCAGCTTGCTCAGCCGCCTGTTCTGCTCTCTGGCATAGTACGCCGTCAGGCACCGGCAGGGCTTTCCGCCGGGCAGATACCCTGTATCCCCGCACAGGCCGCAGGCCGGAACGTCGTCCAGGTAATCTCTCGCGTAGCCTGCCGCCTCCAGCTGCTCTGACCGTCTGCGCTGGAGGGCAAGATTGCTTTCCTCCAAACGCTTCAAAGCCTCATCCGGATCGCGTTCCTCTTCAAAGGCGGCCAATATGATCCGGGCTGCTGTGCTCCGCAGCTCCCGGTCAATGTCCGCCACGGAGGGAACGCGGCGGTACACCTCCTCCGTCCGCAGCTCCAGCCGGGCCTGTCGTTTGGCCTTGTCCGACTGAAGCTGCCGGTAGGCTTCGGCCATGATAGTTCCATCACGCGGCACTTAACTCTCCTCCTTTTTCTGGTCCAGCTGCCGGTAAAATTTTGCCATCCGGGCCATGTCCTCCCGGATATCCTCGCCCTGGCCGGAGACGGGACCGTTCCGCCTCCGGGCGGGCCGGTCGCCCGCTTCAATCTGGGCTACAGAGTGCAGGCCCTTCTCATGCCAGGAGCACAGAATCCGGTTCATGTAGGGCCACTTCATTCCTCCGCATTTGACCACCGTCCGGTCATAAGCCAGCAAAACGGCCTCGTCCGCAAACCCCATCTCTTCCCAGGCCAGCAAATATTTTTCCTCACTGGGCGCGGGAAGGCGGTCCCCCAGGTTCAGCAGGCGCATCAGCCGGGGAATGGCTTCCCGGCTTTGCTGGTATTTCCTGATATAGGCGGCTGCACTCTCCTGTGTCATCAGTCCCAGTCGGGCCCAGAGATATCCCTCCTGTTCGATCTGACGCAGCGTTGGCCTGCGGCCTTCTCCGTAGCGCTGAGCGGTCCGCTCAGCGCAGAAACTCACCAGCAGGAAGATCACGTCCGGCGGCAGACCCAACTGGTCGTACAGCCCCAGGAGAATCATCAGATCGGGAGTGTTCAGCTTTTTCCCCAGCTTTTCTTCCACTGCACCGGTAAGACCGGCAAACTCCCGATTTTCCAGAGAACGGGCCACATCCGCCCGGGTATATTCCGGACGCCTGTCCTCTGCCGGGGGAGGATCGGGCTCCGGCTTCTTCGCTTTTCCGGGCAGGGAGATCAGACCTTGCCCTGCCAGTGCGTCAAAGGCCCGGCCGAAGCGTTCCCGGTCCCAGCGGAGCTGGGCGCGGATCTGTTCGTCGTCACCGCAGCCTCGGTTTTTCAGCACAGCAATATAGAGCAGGGCTGCGTCTCCGCTGCCGCCCTGCAAAAGGCGGCGAACTGCCGGGCCGGAGAGGATGATGCTCTCGTCCTCTGGCAGGTGGAGGATATAATCGCTTATGGGAGTCCCCTCCTTTTTCGTTCTTTTCTTTTTCTATTCTACATGAAAAGATGGATTTCGTAAAGAGGGTATTGGTAAAGCCTTTTTCTTGTGCCGCCGTGAGATGGGTCAAATTATTCAATCATTCCAATCTGGTTTGCCAACACGGTAATTTTGCTCAGAAACAGGTTTTTCCGGGTTATCCCAGAATGGTTCAGTTTGAAACATTTCATCAGAGACATAACGCTCACTCTCAGGTCCGTCAAAACCATGGGAATCCCTGTAACCGAGAAGCGTTCCTAAATTCTCCTTATAAAAGCTATAAATATTTTGTATGCGTTCCCAAACTTGTTCATCAAAATAGGCATCACTTCTCTGGCTGATCATGCTCTCCACATATTGACGGAGATCAGAGTAGAACAAGTGGCTGACATCGTAGCAGACGTATTGTGGATCCTCATATATCTTGTACGGTTCCATCTGCTCAAATGTCACAAATTGGCCGCGGATGAACGCATAGTTCTGTGGGGCCGTAATCCTGTTTTTCTCGTATGTGAGAATATAAATCAAGGGCACGTCCACACCGCGGTCAATGTCTCCCTTGTGCTGCGGAATATAAGCGCTCAGCACCAACGCCTGTTCCGTATCGGAAGAACCGATCTTTTTGTCATAGCCGTCTGTTGTACGGCGATGCAGGCCGGTAAGCTGTAGTTGCATATCCATCGGTACAGAAGTATCAAAAACAGGATTTTGGCCGCTGTCTACCACGGTTAACTCCATCGGGGATACGGAGGGAACAATCGTTTCGTCCATTTGTTCCAACAGCTTCTGACACAACGCCAAGTACTCGTCAGATAATTTATTTCTCTCGGCTGGATCATTGGTACAGCTTTCAAAATAGGGCCTCAATTCTTCCGCAATTTTCCCTGCAAGCTTTGGATCTGCGTCAGCAGGCGCAACCGGAGCGGGATATTCAGTTTGAACAATGTCGGGTTCCGCAAAATCAACCGGGCACATCCAGTCCTGGCCAAAAGCAAAATGATTGTTTGTCAGGATAAAATAGTACCAATCATTGCCTGCCAGCGGCGTTTCCAGCAGCGCCATATCGTAGGCTTCAGAAAGGTCAATGGTCATCGTGCCACTTGAGTGGGCGGGTATGCTTGTATTGCGAAAGGATATGTTTTTCTCCGCAAGGGGTTCTACTTCTTCACTGGTTGTCCATTGCATCAGCTTCAGCGCTGATTGGAAGTGAAGCTCTTTGTCCGATAAGTTTTCTATCTGGACTGATACAATTCCATTTCCTTCATAGACAGCAGAAATCTCCAAATCGTCTCCGGACAACGAAGAGAACAGGCTGACCGCAAAAGCGGTTGTGCTCAAACAGCAAATCATCATAACCGCCGTAACCATTACCATTTTGAAAGGGCGGAAAGACTTTCCGTTACCCAGATCAACGCCTGTTTTTTTCTCAAAAATATTTCTTATATTCTGTAAGTTTGCTCTATTGAACGAATCCATATTAACCTCCTCAATTAGTTAGTTAGAAAGAGCTTCACGCAGTTTCAGCTTTGTCTGGTATAGGCGGTTATCCACTTGCTTTACGCTCATATCCAGCGCAAGAGCAATTTCCCTCGGCTTTTGTTCATAGTAATAACGGCGAATCAGAATTTCCCGGTCTGGCTCACCCAAGGCATTCACTGCAGCAATCAGATTATGCCGCACTTCCTCTTTCAAAATATTATCGACAATGCCAAGTTGATCCATGAACTCAATATCTGCAAGAGAAACTGTGTCTCTCTTTGTAATTTCACGATATCGATTGATGGCCTGCGTTCTTGCAATGATTGATAGCCAGGTTTTCAATTTTCCACGCACTGGATCATACTTATTAGGATGTTCCCACAAATAAATGAATGTATCAGCCACACACTCTTCAATATCTTGCGTGGAACCAATCTTACTCAGAACCGAGTCAGAGACTGACCAAAGGAGTTTGGAATATTTTCTGATAACTTCATTGATCGCCGCTTCATTTCTGTGTCTGATTGCGGATATTATTCTTTCATCGTTCAAAGACATCACCTCTTATGATTAAACTGACCGGTCATATATAGTACGTTGGAAAGGGCGAAAACACTTAACAACAATCCCCTTGCTTTTGCATGAGTCAAGTCCTTGGGGGTGCAGACATATATGCCATAAAATTTGTAATGTGCGCCAGGGCGCGGAAAACGGGCGGTGTCCTGCCGACATCGCCCGTTTTCCGCTGCCTTTAAAAATTTTGGTTGTATTTCGGCTTTCCGTGTTTTTCTTGTGGCAGCACCTTGAACAGCAGCCGTCAGTCCATGCCGTACATATCTTTCACCAGCCGGTTAATTTCCCGGAGGTGCGCCGCGCCGTCTTCTGCCTTGTGGCCCTCCTGGCACAACCGGGAAATCTCCCGGTGGACGGAGCTGTCTCCGTCATATGCCGGAATGCCCAGCTTCCCCAGTACATGGGCGGAGATACTGGTGGGGCTCATGTAACTCCTGACGCACCGGGCCGCTGGTGTGGAGGACAGTACGCCGCAGAGATAATAGGCTTCCTCCGCGCTGTCCGCCGCCACAAACATCACCTTCTCATTCGGGAGCAGCAGACGCCTCCCCAGAAACGGGTCCTCCACCTCTCCCACCACAGCGCACACGAACTCTCTGGCGATGTACTTCCATACCACCTTCCAGGGAGCGAAGGTATAAGCGCCTACCCGCAGCACCGCGTGGAAATCCTGCCTCTGAATTTCCTTTTCCCATCCGGCAAAACCCTTTCGCTGGTCAAGCGTCTCACGGAAGGAGGCCAGATAGGCGGCGGTCTGCGGACAGCTCTCTTTCAATTGTTCCCAAGGCACCGGCCTGATTCTGGTTCGGGCGGTATGGGGGCAGAGGAGGTACGTGTCATAAGCCGTCCGCCACCGGCGGATGCCGCCGCCTTTCAGCATGGGGTAGAGATGTGTGGTCTCAACTTCCGTCTCCACCTGAGCGGTTTTCCGCTTGGCCCTGGCCTGTATGTTGCAGATACGGGCCAGCCCCTTTCCAGCTTCGAGGACGGACATCCAGTATACCGCGTTGGCACCTCCAGTGAACACGCCGGTTCTGGCCCGGTAAGGATTGTTTCCCAGCATCTGCCTCAGCGCCGGCAGTTCCTCCACCGGCGCGGTCAGCCAGGGCGACGACAGATCCTCCGGCGAGGCTGGAGAGGCTAGCTGCTCCCGGACGGTCACACGCGCCATGACATCTGGAAGGGCGGCGCAGGGATCGACGGGCCCCCGGCCTTGCTTTTCCCACAGCCTCCAGGGTACGGGGTATTCGGTGGTTTCTCCTTTCCGGGCAAAAAAAACCGCTGCGCCCGCCGCTGCGCCCGGAAACACCTTCAGTCCGGACAAATCCTCCGCGCCGAGAACCTTCAGCCCTGTTCCGTCCGGCAGCTGGAACCGCCGGAAGCCCGCTCCGTTCCGGGAGGACTTGAACAGCCCCTGACGGAGCACCAGAGCCAGCGTCCCCCCCCCCGCCAGCAGGCGGTCCGCTGCGGCGCAGGTCATCAACACGGAAACATCCTCCTTCAGAAAGCTCAGTGCCGGCCCCTTGGCGCTGACCAGCCCATACCGGCTCCACAACTCCTGACTTCCGGCCCGGTAAGCCGGAGGCAGATATTCCCAGTTTACCCAGGGAGGGTTGCCTGCCACCAGCTCCGCCCGTTCTCCGTCCGCTTCCAGCGTCAGGGCGTCTGTCTGATATACCGGCAGATCCACCGCCTCCTCCCCCAGCTCCAGCAGATCCAGCACTGCCAGCAGGCAGTTGCTTTTTGCCGACAGCACCGCAAGAGGGTTGATGTCAAGCCCCCGGACCGTGGACAAAATCTCTCTCAGACCGCACCCGGCACGCCGTTTCCCTGCAATGGCCTGGAGCAGGAAAGTCCCCGAACCGCAGGAGGGGTCCGCGATTTTCAGCGTCCCTATATCGCGTCCGCTATAGGTCAGCCCCCTGCCCAGGGTGTATGCCGCCAGCCAGTCGGGGGTGTAGTACTCCCCCAGGGCGTGGCGGAGCGAGGGGGGGATCAGGGCCTCATAAAGCCGCTTCATATCGTCCCGGCCCTGTACTGGGCCGCCGCCGGCACCTGGGAGGGCGTACCGGGCGGCCTGCTCCGCCACAACGTCCAATACCCTGTCCATCCCGTTGTCCAGCTCATGCTCCGGCCAGCGGTACCAGTCGTCCGCGCAGTAGTTGACGATGCCGCGCCGCAGAGCGAAGTCCCCCCGAATGATTGCGGCCCGGTCCCTGATGCTTTCCCCCAGCATGCTCGCCATGATGGTTTTTATCAAAAGGGAGAAATAGGTCTGGATGGCGAGCACCAGATGCTGCATTCGCTCCTCCCGCTCCTCCGGAGTTCCTGGCTCCAGGCCGTAAGCGGCCAGCAGGGCGGACCGATCCAGCCGTTTGTGGGCGGAAAAGGAGATTTCCCCATAGATCATCCGAAAGTCCTCCCGCCATCCGGCCAGCAGCGCCGCTGTCGCGGGGGAGGGCCGGTCCAGACAGGAGGCGATCTGTCCCACCCACCAGTCCGCTTCTCGCCGGAGGGGAGACTTCGGGTTGCTCATATCCCGGCATAGCCAGTACAGATCCAGCATGGCGGCACTCCTTTTTACTCTTCTTCTATCCGCTCAATGGCGGTGGTTCCGTCGATACCAGCGGGATTGGTATCCCGAATCCACCCGCTGTAGGTGATCCGTACTCTATCCCCGGCGGCCAGCTCCGGCAGCTCCAGGCCTGCGGTTTTCACCCAGATCCGGCTGCCTGCCCGATCCTCGCCTTCCACAGACTCCACCAGAATCGAGCCGTCGCCAGTCTCTATCACTACCGCCTCAAACTGTGACTGCCGGGTCCCTCCCAGCAGATCGTCCCCCGGGTCTTTCTCCACCTCTCCGGCAGGCGCCTCCGGCTCTGTTCCGCTGTACACAGGCGTGTCAGCGGGCGCACAGTCGTCGGCAAGCGGCGGCGAGCCGTTGTCCGGAGCGCCGGCTCCGCAGCCTCTGGGCAGCGCCAGCAAGCTGATGGAAGCAACCAGCGCCAGACAGGCCGCCAGACTTCCGATTTTCCGCCACACCGCCGGCCTCTTCCGAAACCGGTAGTCCTGGGCTTCCTCCACGATGTCCTCCGGCAGGAGAGTGATGGCGTCGAAGAACTTATCCGCTTTCCGGTTCATATGCACACACCCTCCTTTTCCAGCTCCCGCCTTAGATTTTCCCGCAGCCGCAGCAGCCGTTTGGTCAGTGCGTTGGGTCTGAGACCCAGCTCTCCGGCCAGACTTTTCACGCTGTCGCCGTTCCAGTACCGTCTTACGAACAGAACCCGCTCCTCTTTTTCCAGGCCCCGCAGCCAGCGGCTGATGATGCCGGACAGTTCCGCGGCCTCCACAGTTTTCTGAACATTGTCCGGCGACGGGATACAGTCCTGAAGCTCGCTGAGCAGCACCTCCGCGCCGCCGAAACGCTTTTGGGCATGCTCCGAGCGGTAGCGGCTGATGGAGAGGTTCCGCAGAATGGCCCCCAGATAGGCCCGGAGACTCCCTGGCCGCTGGGGAGGCATAGTGTTCCAGCAGCGGTTGTAGGCGTCGCTGACGCATTCTTCGCTGTCCTGAAGGTTATGGAGGATATTGGTGGAAATGCGGCGGCAAAAACCGCCGTATTTCGCGTCGGTTTCCGTGATGGCGTTCTCATTCCTCTGCCAGTAGAGATCTATGATCTGGCAGTCTTCCATAAAGGCACCTTCCTTCTCTCTGCCGCCCTCCAGGCGGCAAGCAGTGAATTCTTCCAGAATCGGTCCGAGGGCTCCCCGCTCCCGGACAATTCTGGTACTTTGGCCGCAGGGCAAAAAAGTACCATCCAGACGCTGGCAGAAAGGAGGGGGCAAAGATGAAACACCCGCGGAGCTGCATATCTTCACTGACGCAAATAACCCGAAAATATGCCTCTACTATAACAGAAACTGTAGCAATTGTCGATTTCAATTTTTCTTCCAGTATGGTACAATTGGAATAATCATACCAAAGGGGTGAAAAATTATGAGAATTGTTGTAAAACTGGGCACATCCACCCTGACCCATGCCACGGGAAAGCTGAACATTCGCCGGGTGGAGCTGCTCTGTAAGGTCATGAGCGATCTGAAAAATGCCGGTCACCAGCTGGTGCTTGTCTCCTCCGGAGCGATCGCCATGGGGGTTGGCAAGATGAACCTGACAGAAAAACCTTCCGATATCCCCTCCAAACAGGCGCTGGCTGCCGTGGGCCAGTGCGAGCTGATGTATATATACGACAAATTATTTTCTGAGTACCACCACACTGTAGCCCAGATTCTTTTGACCGGAGCCGATGTGGAGGATCCCCGCCGCCGGGAAAATTTCCATAATACCATTTTCCGCCTTTTGGAAATGGGCGCTTTGCCGGTCATCAATGAGAACGATACCGTCGCCACTTCCGAAATCGCCGTGGGGGACAACGACACCCTGGGGGCCATCGCGGCTGTCAATGCCCAGGCGGATCTGCTGGTGCTGATGAGCGATATCGAGGGCCTCTATACCGCCGATCCCCGAAAGGACCCCGCCGCCCAGCTGATCACGGAGGTCCGGGAGCTGACGCCGGACATTCTGGCTCTGGCGGATGGCGCTGGCAGCGAGTTGGGTACCGGCGGTATGGTGACAAAACTCCGGGCCGCCGGCATATGTATGGCCGCCGGGTGCGATATGATCATCACCAACGGCCAGCGACCCGGAGATCTCTACCGCATCGCCGAAGGCGAGGCGGTAGGTACCCGATTCTTCGGAAAAAAGACAGGAGGGACTGCGCAATGACCACACAGGAAATTCTAAAGGCTGCCCGGACGGCCCGACCCGCCCTTCAGCGGGCGAATACGGAGCAGAAAAATGCTGCTCTGCTGGCCATGGCGGACCGTCTTTGGGCGGACCGCGCCGCTATTTTGGCGGCCAATGCCCAGGACATGGAAGCTGCCAGAGGCCGCACCGGGGATGTGATGCTGGACCGGCTGGCTTTGACGGAAGACCGGGTAGCTGCCATGGCGGAAGGCGTACGGCAGGTGGCCGCGCTGCCGGATCCCGTGGGGAGGGTCCTTCGGACTGTGGAGCGGCCCAGCGGGATCACCATCCGGAAAATCTCCATCCCCATGGGGGTGGTGGCCATTATTTACGAAAGCCGTCCAAACGTCACCTCCGATGCCGCCGCCCTGGCTCTGAAAAGCGGCAGTGCCTGCGTCCTCCGGGGCGGCAAGGAAGCCTTCCGGTCCGCAGGTGCCATCGTGGAAGCGCTGCGGGAAGGTCTTGCGCGGGCGGGACTGCCCCGGGAGGCGGTCAATCTGATTCAGGACACCACCCGCCAGTCCGCCGGCGAGCTGATGACCGCCGTAGGGCTGGTGGACCTGCTGATTCCCAGAGGCGGCGCGGGATTGATCCGCTCTTGTGTGGAAAACGCCCTGGTTCCCTGCATTCAGACCGGCACCGGGATTTGTCATGTCTATGTGGACAAAGACGCGGACCCGGACATGGCGCTGGACATTATAGACAACGCCAAAACCAGCCGCCCCAGCGTCTGCAACGCCGAAGAGGTCTGTCTGGTCCATCGGGATATTGCGGATAAGTTTCTGCCACAGCTGAAAAAGCGGCTGACGGAGGACCGGGCCGCCAGGGGACTTCCGCCGGTGGAACTGCGCCTGGACCGCTGTGCCGCAACATGGATTGAGGGCATTCCGGCGGGAGAGACGGATTTTGACACAGAATTTCTGGATTATATCCTCGCCGTAGGCGTAGTGGACAGCGTGGAAGCAGCCGCAGCCCATATCTCAGCCCATTCCACCGGCCATAGCGACTGCATCGTTACCGCCAATTCCCAAACGGCGGAAGCCTTCATCGCGCTGGTAGACAGCGCGGCGGTATACTGGAACGTGTCCACCCGCTTCACCGACGGCGGGGAATTCGGGTTGGGATGTGAAATGGGCATCTCTACTCAGAAGCTCCACGCCCGGGGCCCCATGGGCCTGGAAGAGCTGTGCTCTTATAAATATGTGGTAACGGGAAATGGACAAATCAGATAGGAGCCCCTGCGCCGCGCATATTTTTGCTTTACAACCCGTCCCCGGCATGCTATAATGCCTCCCGACTGGTTTCCACACCCAGTCCAAGCGCGGGGAAGTTTCCCCCGCGTTCGTTCGGCTCCCCGCCGGGAGACCGTTCTCTAAACAAAAAATGGAGGTACTGCAAGCATGAAAACCAAATTGACTGTCCGCGACATCACCTTTGCCGCCCTGGTAGGGGCCCTGTACGTTACCATGTGTTATTTCGGCAACATCTTCGGTCTGACCTTCGGCATCTTTCAGTTCCGGTTTGCCGAGGCGCTGACCGTACTGCCGTTCCTGTGCCCTACTGCGGCGTGGGGGTTGTTTGCCGGGTGCGTTCTGGCCAATCTCCTCAGCCCCTATGGTCTGCCGGATCTGATCTTCGGCTCTCTGGCCACTCTGACGGCAGGACTGCTGACTGCCCGGTGCGGGAACAGGTGGCTGGCTCCTCTGCCCCCGGTAATCTGCAACGGACTGGTGGTAGGCGCACTGTTGGCCTGGTCGGAGACAGGATTCACTGCGGCCTTCCCCGGAGCATTCGCTTTCAACGCCCTGTCTGTGGGTGGGGCGGAGCTGTTGGTATGCTACATTCTGGGTATGCCCCTGCTGGAGCTGCTGGCCCGGAGCCGGGTAATGCCGCAGCGTCTGGCATAACAGAGTGTGCCCTATCGGAAGCAGCAGTGCATTCCGTATAGAAAATGTACAGGAATGCGGCCGGCAGAGAGGCCGGACAAAGTGTTCCTGCCCCGGTGATTCAGCATCACCGGGGCTTTTTCCATTCTGGTTTTCCAGCCAGCTTCTGTCCTCTTTGGAACAAAGAACCGTAAGCGAGTCCAACTTCAACAGTCTGGAAACTTCCGCCCGCAGTGGCTGACAGGAGCTCTGTGATGGCTTTTATGCTATGCGGGGCGCCATCAACCGATGGATTTGCGCAAGGCCTTTTGGGGACCAGCTGACTCCAAAGGCAATTTGTCCGTCGCTTTTACTTGCCATCTGAAAAAAATATGGTACAATAGAGGCGTTTCCCCAGAAAACATTTATTACATTTAAGGAGAATCAACATGGATCTGAACTTTGACATCAAGGCCAGGATTGATGAGGCCGTCCGGAAATTGCAGCAGGACCCTGCGCTTTTGAAGGAATTCCAAAGCGATCCAGTGAAGGCGCTGGAGAAAATAACCCGTATGGACCTGCCAGAGGAAAAGCTCCAGCCGCTGGTGGCTGGAATCAAGACCAAGCTGGGCGCAGCGCAGCTGGGGGACGCCCTGGACGGATTGAAAAAATTGTTTTGAGCGGCAAATGTGCCGCACGTTTGCGGAAATCTACAGCAAATCTTAAAGAGGATTTAATGACCCGGTCCTTTCTTTTTTTGTATTTCTGTGCTAAAATGTTTATGAAAGGTGGGAAAACCTGTATGGCAAATATCCTGATCTGTGACGACGAGCGGGACATCGTCTCCGCTTTGAAGATATATCTCAGCACCGAGGGCTACACGCTCTTTGAGGCATATACCGGCCGGGAAGCCATGGAGATTGTGAAGAAAAACGAGATTCATCTGATTTTGATGGATATCATGATGCCGGAAATGGACGGCATTTCCGCCACTGCCAAGCTTCGGGAGGAATCCAATATCCCCATTATCCTTCTCACCGCCAAAAGCGAGGACACGGACAAGGTTCTGGGCTTGAACGTAGGGGCGGACGACTATATCACAAAGCCCTTCAATCCCATTGAGGTTCTGGCCAGGGTCCGCAGCCAGCTGCGGCGGTACACCACGCTGGGCGGCATGGAGCAGAAGCCCAGCAAGCTGATCATCGGCTCCATTGCTCTGGATGATGAAACAAAGGCGGTAACGGTGGACGGCGAAGCGGTGAACCTGACCCCAATCGAGTACAACATTCTCCTGCTGCTCATGCGGCACCCCGGGCGGGTTTACTCTTCTGCTCAGATTTATGAACAGGTGTGGAACGAGACGGCCTTCGGCTCTGAGGGAGCGGTGGCGGTCCATATCCGACATCTGCGGGAGAAATTGGAGATTGATCCCTCCAACCCCAGATATTTGAAGGTGGTTTGGGGGCTGGGGTACAAAATGGAACCCTGATTCAGGCTGGATATAAAGAAAGAGGTGACTGACATGGAAAAGAAAAAGGATCTCCGCCAATCCCTGGCGGCAAAATGCCTCGCCATTCTCCTCTTTTTTGCCGCTGCAGCCGGGGCGGTGGTGGGCACTTGTGCCGTTGCCTACATCAGCTGCGGCTACGGTACCGCCGGCTCCTTTCAAGACGATCCCCTGTGCAAAACGGCAATGGAGGATGTGATGGAGCTGGCCCTTTGCTATGCCATCAGCGAAAACGAAAATTACGACTACTATCATTGGAGCGCTGAATTTGAACTGGAGCGGGCCGGAGGCTTCTCCGCACAGGTATTTGACCAGAGCGGCGCACTGGTGGGCAGCTGGGGCGAGATTCCCGGCGGGGACCAGACGCTCTGCCGTATGGAGCAGACCCGGCGGTGGGATGACGAGTCCTTTACCGTCAAAGGATACGTCTCCACCGAGCTGCCTGCGGGAAGCAACTTTGCTGTGCGGTTCGGCCTGTACCGCATTCTCCGCGCACTTCCCTTCGGAATAACAGTGGTGCTGACGGTGCTGCTGTACGCGGTGGCGCTGGGGGCGCTGGTGTTCCTTTTCTGTGCCGCGGGGCACAAGGCGGGCCGGGAGGGCATCTCGCTGAACTGGCAGGACCGCATTCCACTGGATCTGTATTTGTGCATTGCCGTAAGTGCATACTGCATTGCCATGCTTCCGGCGATCAACGGGAACGGAGCACCAATCGCGCTGGAAATTGCCACGCTGTCCCTGTCCGTCTTCTGCTGTGTGGGGCTGGTTCTGACCGCAATGCTGACTCTGGCCACCCGGTTCAAAAAAGGCAAGTGGTGGCGCAACACCATCTGCTGGCGTCTGTGCCGGTGGTGTGTCCGGATGTGGCGGCGGTGCTGGCGGGCGATGATGGAAATGGTACGAATTCTGCCCATGACATGGCGGATGGTTCTGAGCACTCTGTGTATTTTGGGCGGACAGTCTGTTCTGGTCCTGCTGTTTCTGGAGAGCGGGGGATCTTTTTTCTTTTTCCTGATTACCGCTGTGCTGGACACGACTTTGGTGATATGCGCTGCATGGATTACTTTTCAGCTGCAAAAGGTCCGGGACATGGGTTCCGCCTTGGCTGCGGGGGATCTGGATGCCCAGTTGGACACTGAGAAGATGTATTTTGACGTGAAGCGCCACGCGGAGGATTTAAACGCCATCGGCGTTGGTATGAATAAGGCCGTGGAGCAGCGGCTGAAGAGTGAGCGGCTGAAGACAGAGCTCATCACCAATGTCTCCCACGACATTAAAACGCCCCTTACCAGCATTGTCAACTATGTGGACCTGCTGAAAAAGCAGGATCTTCCTCCTGCCGCCCAGGAATATCTGACAGTGCTGGACCGTCAGTCCCACCGGCTGAAGAAGCTGACCGAGGACCTGGTGGAGGCCAGTAAGGCATCCACCGGCAATATCACTGTGGAACTGGAACCCATTGTGGTGAATGAAATTATCCATCAGGCTATCGGCGATTATGACGAAAAGCTTGCGGCAGGGAGACTGGAGGTGATTGTCAACACCTACGAAGGCAACCTGATGGCCCTGGCGGACGGACGGCTGCTGTGGCGGGTGCTGGACAATCTGCTGAACAACGTGTGCAAATACGCCCTGGCAGGAACCCGGGTCTACGTGGATCTGGGCGTCAGAGACGGGCGGGTGTATCTTTCCATCAAGAACATTTCCCGGGACCCGCTGAATGTTTCCGCAGATGAACTGATGGAGCGCTTCGTCCGGGGAGACGATTCCCGGCATACCGAGGGCAGCGGCTTGGGACTGAATATTGCCAGAAGCTTCATGGATCTTATGGGCGGCGGTTTCACGCTGTACGTGGACGGCGACCTGTTCAAGGCGGAGCTTTCCCTGCGGGCATAAACGGCGCTGGCGGAACGACAGAAAATTTTAAAATTTTTTGCAAAATGTCAAGACTAAATTACAAAAAATTATAAAAAGTTTTTAATAGCCCTAAAAACGGGGGTCCCGCTCCAGGTGGGATCCCCGTTTTCCTCGCCTCCACGGCGCTGGCGGTGCAAAAATGGCGCAAAGAATTGGCCGGCTCCCCTGGGCGGTTCCGGCCTGGTCGTTTTCCCGTGTTCAGCTGGTCAGGCCGCCACGGTCATGTATTCGTCATAAAGCATTTGCGGCGTTTTCCACCCCAGGATCCGGCGCGGATAGTTTGCCAGCCACTCCTCCACCTCCGCCACCTCCGCCGCGCTCACATTGTCGAAGTTGGTCCCCTTTGGAAAAAACCGCCTTATGATCCGGTTCATGTTTTCATTGCTACCCCGCTCATAGGCAGAATATGGGTGGCAATAAAAAATCTTTGTGCGCGGTTTCCTGGCCCGCTTGGATCTCTCCATCCCCTCGCAGTCCTGGAACTCGCACCCATTATCCACGGTGATGGACCGGAAAACCTCCCGGAATTTTGCCCCCATGCGGCGCTCCATGCGGTCCAGCGCCCGGACCACGCTTTCCATGGTATGATCAGGCACCCGGACGATCACGGGGTAACGTGTCAGCCGCTCGGTCAGCACCACTAGGGCCGCCTTGCTGCCCTTGCACCCCATAACGCTGTCCATTTCCCAGTTTCCGAAAGTTTCCCGGCTGTTGATCTCCTCCGGGCGCTGTTCGATGGTGTCCCCCTTGGCCGGTCTGGCCCGGTTATTGTCGCCCGCTTTTCGCCCCTCGTTCCGCCGTCCCCCCTTATACAGCAGATCCGCCTCGGTCAAGTTCAGGAAAATGTCCCCCCGATAAATCCAGTTGTAAAGGGTGGTTTCACAGATTTCTGTATCAAAATTTTTCCCGTCAATCTGGATCTGTGCCAGTGCCGCACCGGGGGACCGCTTTTTATTTATGATCTGGTCCTCGATGTACTCCACAAAAGCAAAATCTTTCCCCAGCTTAATGTCCGGCCCTTTTGCCCTCAAATTTTCCTGGTATTTCCGCTCCGCCACGTCCGCGCAGTATCTTTCCACAAATTCGTATTCGCTGGTCTGCTGAACGCACATTCCCCGCGCAATCTCATTATAGATCGTTTTCTTGCATACCCCTAATTCCTGCGCAATCGCCGCCGGTTTTGCCCCGGTCCGCAGGGCGCCCTCTATTTTCAGCCGTTGCTCCCACCTGATATGTTTATATCCCTTGTAATTCATAGCAGCCTCCTTTTAGCATGACAAAACCGGCGCGGTGCAATACCACGCCGGTTTCACTCTCTCCCCAGCAGCCACAACACGGAAACCTCCAAAATATCCGCTATGGTGGTCACTTCATAATCTGCCACATACCTGCTGCCGCTCTCGATCCTGCTTATGCTGTCCCGCTCCATCGGGATCCCGATCAGTTGTAATTGTCTGCATAAATCAGACTGTGAAAAGCGTTTCGCCAGGCGGGCCAGCCTTATGCGATCACCACAAATATTTCTTTTTCCGTGAAATGTGTATGCCCTCATGGTATCCTCCAGCCGCCGAAATAACCAACGCTTTTCTTGATATTACCACGGATTTTTCAATAAACCCGCTGAAATATCCAGCATTTGAAAAAATAGTTGTTTCGGGTTATGGAGGAGGGCCGAAAGTGTCCCGGCCCCTCCCGTTTATTCCTCTGTCATTTCCTCCCCCAGCACCTCCGCCGCCAGTTTGTCCATGGCCTGCTCCATAAATCTGTTTAAGCTGCACCCCATGGCGTCCGCCGCCGCCTTGTACCGGCTTTTCTTCCCTTGCTTTACATATCCGTTTATCCGATCATAGGCTTTTTCGTTAAATTCGCGCTTGTAGTCCGTGGCGCTCATACCGTTTTCCTTTTTGGGTCTACCCATTTTAATCACCTCACCGTCATTTTACCACATTCCTTTGTTTTTATCTACTGTTAGATTTCAATAAAAATCTAACGTTAGATTTGTTTACTTTGCCGCTTGTTTTCATCTAACGTTAGATGTATAATATAGACAGTTCAAGGGAAACACAGCCGCCCGGCTGCCGGGGCGTAGAGTACGGCAGCGGTCAACCTCCCGAACCAATACGGAAAGGGCACCGACACGGACCACACCACACACCACCCGTCATTTTATGGAGGTTTTGAATATGTTTACTTTTGAAATCGGCAAGAAATACTTTGACACCAGCGCCTGCGATCATAATTGTGTTTTCGTCATTGAAATCACGAAACGCACGGCCAAAACCGTTACTTTCCTGCGGAACGGGAAAGAGCGCCGGGCGAAGATCCACACGGACGATCAGGGGGAATATATCATCCCGGAACGGTACAGCATGGCCCCCGTGTTTCGGGCCAGCCGAGAGTATGAGGAAGCCCCCGTGGAGGAGGCCCCCGCCGCCCCGGACCCTCTGGCCGCCTATATGCCCCAGGTCCCCCAGGCTGCGCCCCAGCCCGCCATGGTCATGGTTGGCCAGCCCGTCCTCTGTGACTGCGGGGCCATGTTCCCCCAGGTTGGCGGCGTCATTATCGGCTTTGTGGAGAAAGAGGCCACGCGCTGGACCCCCGCCGCCACCATGGCCGTGATCCGGTGGGCGGACGGACGCCAGGACTTCCACAAACTTTCTGACATTCACCCCCAGGGGTGGCGCAGTCAGAACGGTAGCGGCCTGGGCGTGTTCTTTGCCCGCTAAAATCATATAGCCGGGCCGGGCGGCTACTTCCCGGCAGAAAGGAACGGTACAGCATGAAAAAGCGTTATTATAAGGTCGTGGCCACAGTTACCGACGGGGCGCGGGTGTGGGACGTTGTGATTTATTCCCACTATGAAAGTATAGAGGAGGCACAGGCCGGAATTGACAGGTTTGCCTCCCACGGCTACAACATTTTGAAAACCTGGATTGAATAAACGCACCCCGGCCAGCTACCTGGCCGGGGCTTTATATCTAACGTCAGATTATATAAAATTCTAACGTTAGATTTGTTCATTTTACCACTTGTTTTAATCTAACGTTAGATGTATAATATAGACAGTTCAAGAGGAAAGGGGGTGGTTAAGATGGCCAATAAAAAGCGCCGTAGGCGCAAGCCCACGGCGCAGCCCAAAAGAATGGAAAGTCTTGCGGACAACATTCTGGCGGGCGTGATCTCCGGCCTGGTGGTTCTGGCAATTCAAAAATTGCTGAACTGGTAAAAGGCCAGGGGGGTGTGGGGTCCCGAAACCCCACACCCTCACTATAAAACAATCAACATTCATTGTCAATAGGAGGGCGCAAGAATGAAATTTTTAATTTCCCTGGCCATTTTCGTGGCCGTGTTCGTCCCGGTCAAATACGGGATCCGGGCGGTCCGTCGGTATCTCAATAATAGGAGGGGTCAAAAGTGAAAACGCCGGAATTGATGGCGCGGGAAACGCTGAAAAACTCCAGCCTGGAAAAGCTGCTTGATTTATGGGAACTCACCGACAAAATGAACGGCCCGCAGGTTCCCACCGTGCGCGGGTGGTTGATGGACGAAATAGAGCGGCGAAACCTGGACGGGTTCGACGCATGGCTGGACCAGGACAGCCCGGAAGATCAGGACCTCCGCCGCTATGTCCTGGCCTGATACAAAGGACCCCCGGCACCGTGCCGGGGGTCCTCGCTTTACTCTTTCCGGTTCTCCAGACGGGTGATCTGCTCCAGCATTTGCCGGAATTTATCCCACCCAAACATGGCCGCAAAGGCCACGAAAAAGCCCAGGCCGATGGCGGCGGCCACCATGTACCAGACAATGTGGACGGCCAGGATCCGGCACACGGCGAAAAACGCCAGCAGGGTCACGGCCATGGCCACGATAAAGGCCAGCAGGTTGGTGGGCACCTTGTCCCAGGTCAGTTTCTTGACCACCTCCACAATGATATTGGTGATCACCATAAGGATCAGCACCGCCAGCAGGATGGCCGAAAGAACGGCGGGAATGTACTGCAGAATGGTTTCCATGGTTATGTCCTCCCTAAATTTTTATTTCACAGCCCCGCCCAGGGCGCACAGCAGCGCGTCCAGGCTGGGGAATGTGCTGTAATTGGCCAGCCAATAGTCCGGCGTGTCGATCACGCCAGCGGCCACCAGGGCACCCACGGCGTTGGCCACGGTGCTGGAGCGCGGCCCGGCCTTGGTGATCTTCTCCGCCGCCTTGACCAGCAGGCGGTCCAAATACTTGACCTTGCCGGACGCGGCGGCCTGCTGCCAGTAGTCCGGGGAGTTAATCACGCCCAGCCGGGCCAGCTTGGCCACAGCTGCCGCCGCCTCGGTCAAATAGATCACCTGCCCCACCCGGATCAGGTTCTTATTTTTGATCCCGTTGATGGCCGCCAGGGCGTCCACAGTGGTGCCGTAGCGGGCCGCGATCTTGCCCAGGGTATCACCCGCCACAACGGTGTGGGCGGTGCCCTTGGCCGCGCTGGAGGCCCCCGTGGTGCCCGGCGTGGTGCTGGTGGTGGTCCCGCCCATTTTCTTGGCGATTGCCGCAAAGTCAGGGCAGATAAACCCGCGAATATACCGGCCATTGATGGCCATGGTCCGCTTGCCCACCTTGCCGCCGCTCATGTTTCCCTCTGTGACCACAAAGGACCCGGCGGAAACCTTGGTCACGATCCCGATATGGTCCCCGGCCCCGGTGCAATCGCCCACGCCGTTGTCCTGCCAGTCATACACGCAGGCGTCCCCGATCTTGGGCGTGTGGGCGTCGTTCTCCACCCAAATTCCCAGCTTTTTGGCCACAATGGTGTATTTCTCCACGCCGCACTCTGTCCCGGTGTACTTTGCGATCCCGGCCCGGATATAGGCCGCGCTCACCGTGGTGGCACAATAGGCGTCTTTCACCTGGACCTTGTACCCCCGCGCCAGGGGGCGGTAATTGTTGTATACCTCCAAAATGTCCAGGTGCTTGGCGCTGCCCTTGGTGGCCCCCACCCATGCGTTGATGGTGTCCGCCACTTTCTGGCGCAGTTGGTTCTCTGTCATTTGTATGCTGCCTCCCTTACAGGCCCACGTCCGGGGGTTCCTCCCGCTCGGTGGGCGGGTCCATGGTCGCGGCCCGGGGGCCGCTCCCGTTTGTTTTGGCGGCCTCCGCCGCCTTTTCCTTGCTGGTCTTTATCCAGCCCATGACGCCGTTTTCAATCCCGCAGACGCCGAACACGCAGGCGGTCAGGGTGGCCGGTTCGCTCCCTGTATGCCAGAACACGGCCAGCGCGGCCACCGTGTAGGCCACCAGGATCACCGCCTCCAGGATCAGCACCTTGTCCATGACGCCCATTTTTCCCTTGTCCCCGCCACCGTCCGGCTGGAGGCGGCGGGGACGGTACAGGCGCGGCCCCACGATCCGGCACAGCAGAACGCCCAGGGCGGTCCCTGCGGCCATGGCCAGCGCGGCCACCACCACGGTGCCGGTCATGCCGCCACCGTCAGCAGGTGAAGCAGGCCAGCCCCCAGCGCCCCGGCCAGCACACCCACCAGGCCATAAAGGAACTTGTCCACCATGCCGTCCCACCGCTTGCCCGGTTTCTTTTCGATGGCGTCCACCTTTGTCCCCAGGGCGGTCACGTCGGTTTTGATCTCCGCCATGGTTTCGGTCTGGTGCCGCTGCTCCGTGGCCATGACCTCCACGGCGGTGGCCAGCCGGTTCAGGGTGTCCACCTTTTCGTCCATTTCATCCAGCCGGTGGGTGTTGGATTTGCTCCGGGCGTCCACCTCCGCCAGCTTTACCGCCATTTCCTGCTCATTCATGCCTCACACCTCCAATTTTTCAACGGGGGCGCCGGTGGCCTCCGCGTATTTTTGCCGCAGGGCGGCGATCTCCCCCGCGTGGGTCAGGGCGTCATACTGGGCCAGCTGTGTGGCCTGGTCCTGTATGATCAAATTCTGCTGGTCGATGATGGCGCACAGGGCCGCGATCACTTCCACCTGGTTCACCGCCGCCGCGCCCCCTTTGCGCCCACGCCGATCAGTGCGGCAATATGCCGCAGGTCCTCCACGTTGGCCTCGAAAAAGTCATGGGACCACACCCAAAAATCCGCGTGATCCGCCCGCCTGTACCGGCAGGCCATGGGATCCGCCCACAGCTTTGCCCACCGCTCCCCGTGGCCCTTGTCCCGCTTGGACACAGCGGCAATAATGGCGGCGGTCAGTTTGCCGCGCTCCAGCCCGTGGCCGTCGCTGTCCCTGGCGAAATATTTATGGGCGCTTTCGCTGGTGGCGGCGCACAGGCGCAGGCCGTCCCGCTCCAGGAAACCGTCCACGGCCTCCACGGTGGTGCCATAGGGGATATTTACCGGGCCGCAGATGGCATTAAACCGCGCCCGCCGGGCCGCTATGTATTGCACCCGCTCCATGGCCTACACCTCCGCCACCACTTCCGTCCAGCCGTACACGCCCGGCTCCCACACGTTTCCGTCCTGGTCGCTGATCCAGTGTTTCCCGCCGTGGCTCACCTTGTCCCCGGCGTTGTAGGCGTCATGTGCGCCCACCGGCTGGGACCACTCCGGCCACTCCTCCGCCGGGTCCGCCACCCGTTTCCACAGGCTGGGGGAGGCGTCCGGGGTCCAGTCCGCTTGTGAAGTGTGATCCTGCAGGCATTGGTACAGCTGGCCGTCCGTATACCGGCGAATATTCCCGGCCTTATAGGCCACCGGCACCGCCCAGGGGGCGAAAAGGTCCGCGTGTTCCGCCGCCGTGGTGGCGTCAATGCTCCCGGCCTCCGCCAGCGTAACAAACATGATCCCGCCGGTTTCCGCCGCCCTGGTGATCTCGCTGCCCGCGTCGGTTTCCTCCAGCATGACGGTGGCCACCGCGCCCTCCATGTCCGGGCGGCCCAGCAGGTGGAAAACCTGTCCATTGTGGACGATCCCCGCCGCCTCCGCCTCCTGGCACAAGGTAAAGCACCCATTTTCAGCCCTGCGGACATAGCTGGGGGCCTCGGTCATGGCCACGGTTTCCCCGTCCCTGGTGATCTTATACATGGTTTTCTCCTCCTTTGAATGTGGCATGAATGATCCGGCGCAGGTGCATGACCCGCCCGTGGTCGTCGAAATTTTCATAATAGGCGATATGCCCCTGCAGCTGGTCCTCCGCCTGCGGGACGGTCATTTCCCCGGCGTCCACCCGCTTTTTGTAAAGCCTGATTTTCCGCCGTGCCGCTTTCATTCCGTCCCTGGCCCCGTGGGTGATCACCCGCCCAGTTTCGGTCAGATAAAACTTGCATTTGCAAAAGCGGAAAGGCTTGTCCAGCGGCACAATATGGCATTTGTTCCGGTTGACCTGCAGGCCCATGGCCTCCGCCCGGCGGATCGTTTCCTCCATGATCTCCTCCGCCTGGTCTATGCTGTCCAGCACCGTGGCATAGTCGTCCATGTAATGCCCCGCGCCGTGAATGGACTTTTGACATTTCAGCCAGTTGTCCAGGCTGGAGGGCAGGGCCACCATTTCCTGCTGGGACGGCTCCACGCCCAGGGGCATACCCACGCCGCCCGGAACAGACGCCACCACGGTGTCCGCTATGGCGCGGATCTGTTCGTTCAGGATCAGGTCCCGGTGTCGCTGGTAGATCAGGGCGTGGGGCGCGGACGGGAAAAAGTGGTGAAAATCCATCAGGAACACGGCGCCCTCCCGCCCGTTCTTTCGGAACTGTTCCCGCAGCTGGTCCTCCAGCAGCTTGTAATGGAAATGCAGGCCCTTTCCCCTTTGGCTGGCCCCGTTTGCATAGATCATGCTGGGACCGTACAGCGGGATCAGGACATTATTGCAAAGGGTTTTGTGGATCTGGCGGTCATTGATGTGCGGCGCGTCAATGGGGCGGACCTTGCCGCGCTCCCGCAGGGTAAAGTGGACATATTTCCCCGGTTTCCATTGGCCGGAAAGAACTTCCCGCCGCCGGCGGGCGGTGCCCGAAAACAGGTGGCGCTCAAAGTTTTGGGTGGACTGTTTCCACCTCACACCGTTGCAGCATTTCAGCCCATACCGGAACATATCCCGAAAACTGAAAACCTCCGCCAGTGTGCCCAGGCTGTCATTTCTGGCCTGTTTCCTGGCCTGCCGGGCCGCTTTCCGGCGTTGGTATCGCGCCTCCCGGCGCTCCTCGCTTGTCATATATTTTTATTCGCTCCCCAGATAGTTGTCTTGTAGGTGTGCGTCTAAACTACTTTGACCCGGCACATGAAACGGGGTAAAGCACAATCCCCCGCCATGCAAGCAGCGTCCGTGCAAGGCCGCCAGGGGCAGTTTTAGGCTTTCGCCAGGGAAGTATTTCTCCTTTTATACGGGTCCGGTTCACCTCATTGGTTACTGCATTTGACCCATGGTATAAAATCCGGGCGCCGCGCCCCAGGAATTGTTCGCGTTGTTGTTGTTGGCGCTGCCGTTGGTGTTGACAAGGCAGAAATTGTTCGTGTTGCCAACGTAGACGGAACGGCACCAGTGATTGGCAGCAGTCCCGTCAAGGGCCGCCCTGCCACACGGCACGTTTTCAGAAATACACCCATGACAAGCTATTTATTTTTTCTTCTCCTCCGCCGCAGTTCCGCGTCGCTTTGCATAGTCCCTTTTATCAGGTCGTCCTCCGTGTCGATCAGTTCCCCCAGGATTTGGGCCATGGTTTCCAGGCGCTCCTCCGCCTCCTTTTTGGGGACCTTGTTTCCTTTGGCGTCCGTAAAGCACCCCTGCGGGTTCTTCATCATAACCATGTAACAATGGCACAGCTGCACGTCCAGGGCCATTAAAGCGCCCCGCGCTTGCAAAAGGTCCCTTTCCCGCAGGTCCAGGCGTATGTCGTTAGATGTAAAATAGCTCTGCGCCTTTTCGGTGTAACTCACCAATTCCGCCGCCATTTTTATGGTTGGCTCCGCCAGCAGGCGGGAATACCTCGCGGAAAGACGGCTTAAAAAATTTATCGTTTCCGTGTAAATCTCATTGGCCGTATTCACAAATTCCGCCTTGCTGGTGGTTCGCTTATTTTTCAGGACGGACACGGTTTTCTCCTCCTCTGGCTTTCTGCTCCGTGCCCCCCTCTCCGCCCATTTTCATGGGCGGGATGGGGGCGGGATACGCTGCGGCGGATTAGACGGTAAAGCCGGGCGCCGCGCCCCAGGAAATGCCCGCGCCGTTGCCGCTGGCGCTGCCGCTGGTGTAGACAAGGCAGAAAGTGTACGTGTAGCCAACGTAGACGGAACGGCACCAGTGATGGGCAGCAGTCCCGGTTTCCCCGTGCTTATACTTCACCTTGCTATTGCCCGCCTTATAGTAGGAATATTGCAGTTGGAAATTCTTTTCCGCGCTGTTGGCGTAGGACCTGGCCCCGTGGTATTCAAACTCCGCCAGCAGGAAAAGATAGTCCGTTGTGCTGGTGACATAGCTGGCATTGTCAGGACTTCCGCCGGTGTTGTCGCTGTACTTTGTCACGGACTTCATAACGGCCCGCAGGTCGGACGGCAGGGCGGCCAGCATGGAGTTGGCCGGGGGGCTGGAGGGGGTCCCGCTGTTGCCCAGCAGGGTCTTTCTCATATAGCTGCCATTCCACCCGCCGCTGTTGCTGTTGTTGGGGTTCATGTTGAAATAGCCGTTGCCGCTCTGGCCGCTGCCATACTGGCTATCACACAGGCAAACGTCTTTCCCTCCGATCTTGCCGATTTGGAAATGGATCCGGTTGGTGCCCTCCCGGCTGCTGTTGTGGTTAAAGCCGATAATAAAGGCGTCAATGGCCAGATTGGAAAAAGTGAAATTCCCCACCTTGCCGTTGATGGTGATCCGCTTGGTGTCGCCCACGCTCCAATAGTTTTCACCCTGGCCGGCGTCGGAAACTTCCTTGATGGTGGCCCATGTATTATCATTCAGGGAGGTGGTGGGCAGGGTCACGGACACGCTGCAGGTCCTGTTTGCTGGCGCGGTGTGGTTGGTTCCCTCTGCCACCTTGACGGTAATGGTGGCGGTGCCCTTGGCCTTGGCGGTCACAGTCACGGTGGTGCCGGACACGCTCACCGTGGCTACGTTGGTGTTGCTGGAGGAGGCGGACACAGCCCCGTTTCCGGCCCGCGTCACGGAAATGGTGCCGGACATGGTTCCCGTACTCAATGCCAGGCTGGACTTGTTCAAACTGGAGGATCCCGCCGCCTTGCCGATGGACCAGGCCACCGTCTTGGCCGTCGTGGTCCCGTCACTCCACTGGTAATTGGCTCCGGGGGTAAAGGTGGCGTTGTAGCTGCCCGCGTTGGTTCCGCTGGTGGTCCCGCCGATTGTCAGCTTTGCGGCGTCGTGCCCGCTCCAGACAGGGGACTGGGCTGATCCGTTATAGGTCAGGCTCCCGCTCTGCGCAGGGATCCCCATGATAATGGCCCGCCCGATGGTCCAGGTCACGCTCTTGGCGTCCGTGGTGCCGTCCCGCCACTTGTAGCCCTCCACGGGGGTGAAGGTGGCCGTATATGTCCCGGCGTTGGTCCCCGTGGTTTCCCCGGTCATAACCAGGGCGGCGGGGTTGTAGTTGTTCCAGACGGGTGCCTGCTCCGCCCCTGTAAAGGTCAACACGCCGCTTTGACTGGGCACCGCGTCAATGGTGCTGGTCAGGTCTGTAACGGCTTTCTGCGCCGTTTCTGCGGCCTCCTGGGCCGCTTTTGCCGCCGTCATGGCCGCCGCCGCGTCCTCCAATGCTTTCCGGGCCGCCGCCAGGGCACTGTCCGCCTTGCCGTCCGCTGCCTGCGCCGCCTCCAGGGCCTCCCTGGCGATCCGCAGGGCCTCCGCCACCGCCGCCGCCAGGTCCGGGTGGGCGTTTTCGTCGGTGTTGTGGGCCTCGATCAGCCCGGCCAGGGCTGCCTCCAGTTCCGGCTTGATGGTTTCATTGAAGTACAGCAGCACGTCCTCCGCAGTCATCCACGCCCCCGCCGGATAGGTCAGGGTGGCGTCCACCCCGGACGTGACACGGATGGAAATGGGGAAATTCCGCACGTCCGGCGCGGTCCCCTCCACATAGGCCGCTATGGGCTGGCGCTGGTGCCCCAGGCTGGCGTAGTAGATCATAACGGGGTCCCCGGTGTCCGGGTCCTCCGCATAGACGCCGAAACCGCCGATCCATTTGTCCTCTTTCAGCCCGCCGTCCAGGTCGCTGCGGAACTGGACGATCATGCCCACCTGGTTGCCCTTGACGGTGGGAACCGTGCTGGTGCCCGCCGGTCCCGGCTCCAGGGGGGCGATCAGCTGGCGGGCGGTTTCCTTGTCCTCCACCGTCCCCAGGTCCATGAACACGCCGGACAGTTTCAGCGTTTGCCCCGCCACCATTTTGGCCAGAATTTGGTTTCCGGCCTCGGTGATCACAAAACCGTAAAACATTTTTTCCTCCTTACTCCGCCGCCGGTATGGTGGTGGCGGTAAATGTACTAAATGCGCCGCAGGCCACGGCGTCCGCGTCCAGGTCCACGGCCCCCTCCGGCAGCGTGGTGGTGTTGATGGACCCCACCGCGCCGATCAGGACGGCCACGGCGTTGTGGTCGTAGTCCATGGGCGCCTCCGGCAGCGTGGTCACGGAATAGCCCGGATCCAGGTAGCCGGCAAAGGTCAGGATCTCCTCCTCAAAGGTGGAAATGGTGATCACTTCATCCAGCCAGCTGGACAGGCGTTTCACGTTGGCCAGGACCCGCCGGAACTCCGCCAGGTCCGTGGGATCCACCTGCCCGCCGTCGCCCACATACGCCCGGAAATGGTGTGGATCCCCGTCATAGTCGAACCATTCTTCTATGTAGCCGCTGCCGAAAATGGTTTCTATGATCTGGTTACAGGCCGCCGGGGTTCCCATGCGGGCGTAAAAGGTCAGGGTCCCCTCGATCAGCGCCCGCTTGACCTCAATGGAAAATTTCTGATTATAGGCCGGGGTCCGCAGTTCCACCGCCAGCACGTCCAGGATCTTCTCCGGCATGGAGGCCACGGCGGCGTAAATATGCACCCCGTCCGCGTAGGCGCACAGTTTTTCAATCTGCCGCCCCAGGGCATAGGCAAAAGCCTGGGTTTCCAGTTGGCTGGCCAGGTTCTCCGGCATAATGTCGGTGAAACGGCTGCCCCGTAGGTCAATCATCCTCCAGCCCTCCATAGTGGACGGCCTGGCCGTTCAGCACCGCCACGGACTTGGCGCCCACGATCTGGTGGACGGGGGCGGCCATTTCCACCCGCTTGGCCCCCGCCGCCATGACCATTTCCCCCAGCTTGGAGGGGTTAATGTCCCGGCCTATGGCCCGCTGCCATGCGGTATATTGGCCCACAGCGGCGGCCACGGCGGTCTGAATGTCCACGGCCCGGTTGCTGTCGCTCCGGTTGATGTAATAGGTCAGGTCGATGGAGTAT
>CAJTUD010000028.1:0-26249 GCA_910579725.1 uncultured Oscillospiraceae bacterium
GCGGCTGAGATTCTGGACATCACCCAGTATCTGGACCGCAAGCCCAAGGCCCTCTCCGGCGGCCAGCGCCAGCGGGTGGCCATCGGCCGGGCCATTGTCCGGGAGCCTCAGGTGTTCCTGATGGACGAACCGCTCTCCAACCTGGACGCCAAGCTGCGCAACCAGATGCGCTCTGAGATCATCAAGCTGCGCCAGAAGGTGAACACCACCTTTATCTACGTCACACACGACCAGACGGAGGCCATGACGCTGGGGGACCGGATTGTCATTATGAAGGAGGGCTTCGTTCAGCAGGTGGGTACGCCCCAGGAAGTGTTCCATCACCCGGCAAACCTTTTTGTGGCGGGCTTTATCGGTACGCCCCAGATGAACATTTTCGACGCGCAGCTGCTGCGGGAGGAGAACGGGTACTACGTGGAGCTGGGCGGTGCCCGGGTCAGGCTCTCCGGAGAGAAAAGCGCCCGCCTCGCGGCGGGGGATGTTGCCTCCCAGCCCATCAAGCTGGGCCTGCGGCCGGAGCATCTGATGCTGACGGAGGAGGATAACGCAATTTTCGCTTCGGTGGATGTGTCGGAGATGATGGGCAGCGCGGTCCATATTCATGTCAATGCATGTGGGCAGGACGTTGTGATTGTAGTGCCTCTGGGCGAAGAAGAGGAGGACTCCAGCCTGCCTATGGGGCAGCCGGTGCGCTTTACCTTCCGAGGCAGCGCGGCCCATGTATTCGACGCGGAAAGCGGCCGCAATCTGGAGTACCGTCTGGAGGAAAGCCTCCCGCCTGCGGAGGATACGCCATCTCCGGCGGAGCCGGGCGCGGAGGAGGAACCTCCCCCGGCGGAGCCTGCTTCCGGGGAAGCGGAACCTGCCAAACCGGAAGAATCTCCGGAACCTATAGAGCCGGTGACGGCACTGGGAGATCCTTTCACAGAATAAACGCCGCGAAGGCCCAAAAGAGGCTTGCGAACGCGTCCATGCGTCCGCAAGCCTCTTTTTACCTGTTTTCCACAGAATTTTCCGGAATTTCTTGGGGCAGATGCTTTTGAAAAGCCCTCTCGATCAGAAAGGAGGCCAGCAGCGCCTCCGTACACGGCACAAAGAAAACAGGGAACAGGAACCGCACGCATCCCCAAGCGCTCAGCGACAGCAGCACAACCAGCGCCAGACTGGAGGGCAGGTGCGCAAAGCAGAATTGCCACGCGGTGCGGTTAAGCGTCCGGAAGGAAAACTGGAACCGGGACAGCAGCGGAAATATCCAGGAGAGGGTTCCCAGGACCAGAAACAGCAGAGCAACCAAAGCTGTCGCGGCTGCCAGCACAGGGCCTGGCTCCTGCACAGCGGTACCGATCAGCTGCCCGCACCACAGCAGCCCGGCGGCCACGGTCCCCCAAACCAGCCAGACAGGAACCGCAATGCGGAGCTCCCGTCGGAAGGTACGCAGGAACCGGGCATAGGCGCCCGGCTCGTCCCGCCGGATGCCATGGACGGCGGCGTCGTACAGCGCGGCCGAGGCGGCGCCGGTGGTGACAGCCGGGAGGCTGCAAAAAAACCACAGGATACTCAGCACCATGATGTCCAGAATCCGGCTGCACCAGCGCCAGAGGAAAGCGTCCGGACGAAAGAGATTGTCCATATTACAGAAGACCGGGGATCATTTTGGCCAGCGTACCGGCCAACGCCGCGTGACCTTTCCGGGTCAGGTGCATGAAATCGATGGTGTTGAACTCCGCCCCACACTCGTTGGCATCCAGGAAGTGACAGCCGGTTTCCTCTGCCACCCGCCTGTAATGGGCGGGGATCTTTTGAGATTTCTCTACGCAGCCATGCCCCATGGTGCCCATCTCGTCAGCCACCGGGGAGGTCAGCACCCCCTCGTCGATGATTGGCGGCGCGACAATCAGAATGTTAGGCTTCCCGCCGGGCCCCCAGCAGTCGGTGATCTGGGCCTTCTGCACCAGACGGCGCATGCCCAGACTGATGGCGAATGCGTTCACGCCGAAGCGCTCCTTGCTGTCATTGGTGCCCAGCATGATGACCAGCAGGCTCACCGGTTCGTGACTCTTCAGGCAGGGCCAGAGGTAGTGCAGGGCGTCCAGCCCCTCATAGAGGGGATCAGTGAATACCGTGGTCCGGCCCGAGAGGCCTTCCTCGAAAATCAGGTACTCCTCTCCCAGGGCCTTTTGCAGCAGGCAGGTCCACCGCTCGCTCTCATTGAACCGGGCCAGCTCCGGGTTCGCGCAGTCGGCGGGGTCGGCACAGTAGCCGTGAGTATTGGAATCGCCCAGACAGATGATATGTTTTTTCATAAATGAATCAGAACCTCTCTATGTCAGGAAAATATTCCGTACGGAACATTCATTTTTTCAGTTCCGGCAGGGATGCGGCGGCAGCGGACTGACCTACCCGGCGGAATTTCTCATCGGGAAGGGTGGGATTGATCTGGGCGGCGATTTCCGGATACTCACCGGCCATGACGGACTTGCAGGTAGAAAGGATCAGATCTCCGCCCTTTCCGGACATGACCCGGCCCAGCAGCAGCACATGCTTGAAGTGATACAGGTCAAAATAGAAGGCCAGCGCGTGGGCCAGATAAACGCCGATAGAGGAATATACGTCGGCAGCCCGGGGATCGTCCTCGGCCATCAGCTTCTGAACCACCTTCAGTTTTTCGGCGGGGGAAAGGGATTCGTCCAGAGCAATGCCTGCCCGGGGGGCCAGCTTGATAACGCCGTCCTGGGAGAAGTACTTCACGCCGCAGCCAATGTCGCCGCTCCACTCGTCCTGCATGGCATCTTCCTGAGCGTCCACGGGGACGAAGGCCAGCTCGTTGAGCCACCCGGTGATCCGTCCCTGGGGATCCACGTAGCCCACGGCCTCGCTGGTGCCCATGGCGATGCCCAGCACGTTGTCTTCCTCCAGACTCATGGCCCCCGCCAGAGCCGACACGTCGCCGTCGTTGGCCACAGAGTAGGGAACGTCTCCAAAGGTGTCTGTAATGGCCCGGATATAGATGTCCTTCACCTTGGCATCAAAGAGATCCTTGGGCACCTGGAGAAACAGCGAGGCGTTCATGGTGCGGTTGTTGATATACACGCCTGCGGAGGAGACGCCCACAGCGTCCACCCGGGGCATGTGTTCCGCAGCGGCCTTCAGCGCAGCCACGATGCCGTCGTAGTGATAGTCCGGGTCGGAATTGGTTTTGGGGAACCAGACTACCTCCTCGTCAAATACGCTCTCGCCGTTGACGACGGCGGACACCTTCCGGTCGCTTCCGCCAGCATCGAAGCCGATGCGGCAGCCGTCCAGATGGCGGCCAATGGCCTGGGGGCTGTCCTTGGCCTCGGGGAGCTGGTCGCAGAGGACCACCTCGAAGGGGTGCTCGAAGACATTGGCCATGTAGTCCCAGTCAAAAGCCTGACAGCCATTGGCGGAGTATGCCTCCTGAAGATAGTCGCGGATGTCCTCGCTGCCCCGGACATAGATCCGGAAGCCGCCTTTCATCCACAGAAGGGTCTTGACCAGGCGGTTGACATAATAATGATCGGCCTCCCGCATCTCCGGTGTGCCGTGGATAAACGTCTCGCACACCGCCATCTCGCCGCAGGCCCGCTCCACGGCGATGCCCAGAGGCATTGCGGCGCCCTTCAGAAATGCCTGATTGAATTTGTAAAGGGGGATATAACCGGGATCCAGCTTGGGGGAGTGCTGCAAAGTGACCTCAATGCCAAAACGGTTCATAATATCGTACCTCCATCAAATCATAGCCGTCCGCGCTTCCGCGCGGACTACTCTCCCGCCTATCATATCACGGCGCGGCCGTTCTGTCACCTGTTTTCATCAAAAAAAGAAAAAAGTTTTCGGATAATTTTCTGTTGAAAAATTGTTTTCAGTGTGATAGGATGATAAAGCAAGCTGTGGAATTCTACCAAAGGAAAGCCGGTTCCATACCGGCGCGACAGGAAATTTTCCTAACAAGAAAGGTGAGGATTGCAATGGATCGTGCAAAACTGGAGCGCAGCCGCCAGTGGCTGCGGGAGGAGCTGGACCGCAGTGCGGCGTTCTGGCTCAAGTACGGCATGGACCCGGTGAACGGCGGCGTGTATACCTGCCTGGACCGGAAGGGGGAAATTTATTCTACCGACAAAAGCGTCTGGATGCAGGGACGGTGCGGCTGGATTTTTGCCTATCTGTGCCATGTGTACGGCGCGAAGCAGGAGTGGCTGGAGGCCAGCAGGAGCTGTCTGGATTTCATGGAAAAATTCTGCATCAACCGGGAGGCCGGGGAGCGGATGTACTTCACCGTCACTGCCGAGGGAAAGCCTCTGCGCCAGCGGCGCTACTGCTTCTCTGAGGCATTTTGCGCCATGGCCAACGGGGAGTATTACGGCGTTACCGGGGAGACGGCGCGTCTGGAGCGGGCCCGGCAGGCCTATGACCTCTACTGGGACCTGAACCACGGCATGGCCGACCCAACGGGGATGGGGCCCAAAACCATCCCGGAAACCCGGTCCGGCCGGTCCTTCGGCGGACCGATGATCATTCTGAACGTAACGGGCGTGCTGCTGCGGGTGGACCCGGAGCGGAAGGCTCTCTACGAGGAGCGGGCCCGGCAGTGCGTGGATGAAATTTTCCGCTATCATGTCAAGCCGGAGCTGAAATGCGTATTGGAGAATGTGGATCCTGACGGCTCCCCCCGGCTGTACCACACCGAGGGCCGCACCGTCAACCCTGGCCACGACATCGAAGGCGCGTGGTTCCTGCTTGAGCACGCCCGGCGCACAGGAGACAAGGAGCTGGTGGGCAAAGCGGCGCAAATTTTTGACTGGGCCATTGAGGCCGGGTGGGATCAGGAGTACGGCGGACTGCTGTATTTCACCGACTGCCTGGGCAAGCCGCCGGAGGCTTATGAGCACGATATGAAGCTATGGTGGCCCCACAACGAGATCTTGATTGCCTCCGCCATGCTCTACCGGGATACCGGAGAGGAAAAATATCTGGACTGGTTCTGGAAGACCGAGGACTACTGCCGGGAGCACTTCGCCGATCCGGAGTACGGCGAGTGGTACGGTTATCTCCGCCGGGACGGCAAGCCCACCATGCCCTCCACCAAGGGCTCTACATTCAAAGGCCCCTTCCACGTGCCCCGTTCGCTCATTATTGCCGAGCAGACGCTGGGGGAGATTCTGGAAGCCAGATAACAGCGCGCGGCATAGTCCGCGCCGGAAAGGATCAGACTATGCCGGAAACAGATGCATTTGAGAGAATCAGCAACGCCTATTACCATCTTACCTCTGCCGAAAAAAAGGTGGCGGACTATGTGATCATCCACCAGAAGGACAACCAGTATATGTCCATCTCGGAGCTGGCGGAGGCCTGCGGTGTGGCGGAGGCCACGGTTTCCCGCTTTGCCAGGAGGCTGGGGTTCAAGGGGTTCATTGCCTTCAAGCTGGCGATGGCCAACGCCATTGCCGGGCGCAGCAGCGGCGGCAATCCGCTCTCCGGCGAGATTTCGCGGGAGGACACCGTGGCTGACATGTGCCAGAAGCTGTACGCAGCCAACGTGGACGCCATGGAGCAGACGCTGAGCCTGCTTAGGCCCGAGGCGCTGCAGGCCGCAGGCGATCTGCTGAAGTCCGCCGGTATGGTTCTGTGCATGGGACAGGGGGGCTCCATGGTGGTGGCCCAGGAGGCGGCCCACCTGTTCTCCACCGTCTTCGGCAACTATTTCCCGGTCTGCGACTCCCACATGCAGACTATAGCCACGATCCATCTGGGAGAAGGGGATGTGATTCTTTATTTCTCCTACTCCGGGGCCACCCGGGATATGCTGGAAATCGTCCAGCTGGCCAAGGAGCGGAAGGTAAAAATCATTCTGGTCACGCGCTTTCCCAAATCTCCGGGCGCGGCGCTGGCGGACGTGGTTCTTCAGTGCGGCGCCAACGAAAGCCCCATTCAGATGGGCTCAATAGCCGCCCGGATCGCTATGATCTTCGTGGTGGACATGATTTTTTCTGAGGTCTGCCGCCGGGATCTGGAGACCTGCCAGACCCACCGCCGGATGCTGGCGGATGCGCTGGCGGAAAAACATCTGTAGGCGGCGGGACAGCCGGAAAAGCCGGTCGAAAAAAAATCCAGGAGAGAAAACATTTGAAAATTTCTTTCAGAAAAGTATTGACTTTCTGTACAGAATCTAGTACCATTCATCTATGCGCTGTCCATGTTTTTCACAAGGACCGATGCGACACATGAAATGAGGAGGATCAACCATGAAAATCAAGAAGTTGCTTGCACTGCTGCTTGCCATGGTCATGACCATGGCTCTGGTTGCCTGCGGAGGCAACCAGAACGACCCTGCCCCCAGCAATCCCGATCCCGCTCCCAGCACCGAACCCGCTGAGGACAACAAGACTCCCGACCCCGCTCCCGCCGAGCCCGCCGGGGCCAGTGAGATCACCCTGTGGGTCTACCCCGTAGGCGGCTGGGGCGAAGAGGCCAACGTCAAGGCACTGACTGACGCCTTCACTGCCGAGACCGGCATTGCCGTCAAGGTGGACTATCTGGCCTATGCCGACGGCGATGACAAGGTCAACGCCGCCCTCTCCGCCGGCAACGCGCCCGACCTGATTCTGGAAGGGCCTGAGCGTCTGGTTGCCAACTGGGGCGCCAACGGCCACATGGTGGACCTTTCCGACATGCTGGACGATACCGACAAGAGCGAGCTGATCGAGGCCGCTCTGACCCCCTGCATCAACGCTGAGGGCAAGATGTATGAGTATCCCATGTGCATGACCGCCCACTGCATGGCCATCAACCTGGACGCCTTCAAGGCGGCTGGTGCCGATCAGTACATCGATCTGACCACCCGCACCTGGACCACTGAGAACTTCTTCAAGGCCATTGACGCTCTCTACAGCCACTTCGGCCAGACTGTGGCCGCTGTGTACTGCGCAGGCCAGGGCGGTGACCAGGGCACCCGCGCCCTCGTCAACAACCTCTATGGCGGCACCTACACCAATGCCGACCACACTGCTTACACCTGGGACGATCCCAAGAACGTCCAGGCCCTCACCGAGCTGCGTGACGCTCAGGGCATCGACTACGACGCTTCTCTGGCCGGCGGCGACGAGATCGCCAAGTTCTACCAGGGCGTGCTGAAGATGGCCTTCTGCTGGAACAGCGCCCAGCAGATCAATCCCAACTCTGCCGGCACTGGCGAAGGCAAGACCGTCACCGGGGAGGAGATTGTTTACATGAACTTCCCCACGCCTGACGGCAGCCCCGCTGAGCTCTGCGGCGGCATCTGGGGCTTCGGCATCTTTGACAGCAAGGATCAGGGCCGTATTGATGCTTCCAAGCAGTTCATCAAGTTCATGTGCGACTCCGCTCACACCGCGGACGCCGTGTCTACCTCTACCTTCTTCGCTGTCCGTACTGCCGCCGAGGGTACCGACCTGAGCGCGATCTTTGACAGTGAGCTCCTCAACGAGTACGCCGGTCTGATGCTCCCCAACCTGGGCGACTACTACAACGTCATCAAGGGCTGGGCCGCTCAGCGTACCGAGTGGTGGAACATGCTCCAGAAGATCGGGGCTGGCGAGGATGTCAACGCGGCGGTTTCCACTCATATGGCTGCGGCCAATGAAGCTGCGAAGTAAGCAGCAAACCACTTTGCAACAACGCATTTAGACGGGTTTGCGCGCCCCTTCTCCGCGACAATGCGCGGAGGAGGGGCGCGTTTCCTATTTTTGATTTGAGAGAGGAGTGCTGAACTTGGCTAAGCAACCGCAAACGAAAATGAGCCGCGCCCTCCAGCGGCGAGAGAATGTCGCCGGTTACCTGTTCATGCTGCCCAGCCTGATTTTCTTTCTGGGCTTCGTGGTGGTCCCCATGTTCATCTGCATCGGTTACAGCATGACCGATGCCACTATGCACCAGAAGACCGCCACCAGCTTTGTCTTTTTTGACAACTTCATCAACCTGACCAAGGACCAGATTTTCCTCAAGGGTCTTGTCAATACCTTTATTATTGTGATCGTCAGCGTTCCGGCGGTGTGCGCATTCTCTCTGTGGGTGTCTTCAGCCATCTACAAGCTGAAGGGACCTGTGCTGTCCGCTTTCCGATGCATCTTCTATCTGCCTGTAGTCACCGGCTCCGTTGCCGTCACCGTAGTGTGGAAGTGGATGTATGACAACTACACCGGTATCCTGAATACTGCGCTGACCACCACAGGTATCCTGGAGAAGGGCATCAACTGGCTGGGTGACGAGAAAACGGCTCTGTGGTGCATTATTCTCATTTTGTTCACCACCTCCGTGGGCCAGCCCATTGTCCTGTATGTCTCCGCTCTGGGCAACGTGGACCAGACTCTGGTGGAGGCCGCCCAGGTGGACGGCGCTACGGACCTCCAGGTATTCTGGAAGGTCAAGTGGGCCCAGATGATGCCCACCACCCTGTACATCCTGGTCATTACCACCATCAACTCCTTCCAGTGCTTTGCCCTGATCCAGCTGCTGACCCAGGGCGGACCCAACCACGCCACGGATACGGTGATGTACTACATCTACTGGACCGCGTTCAAGCTCACCGAGCAGGCGGGTCACTTCGGCTACGCCAACGCCATGGGTGTGGTGCTGGCTATCTTCATCGGTCTGCTGTCCGCTCTCCAGTTCAAGCTGGCGAAAGAAAAGTAAGGGGGTGCGACTATGAAAACGACAAATCCGCGCAGCCGCGCGTATAAAATCTTTTCCATCATCGTTCTGGTGATTCTGGCTATCCTGTTCCTGTTCCCTCTGTACTGGATTCTCACCGGCGCTTTCAAGCCCGCCCAGGACATCTACAACCAGGAGCCGGTCTGGTGGCCCACAGAGTGGGTCGCCACCAACTTCCAGAACCTCTTCAAGAAGCGCACCGCGCCGCTGTTCTCCTTCTTCGGTCTGGATGGCCCCGTAGCTCCAGCGGCATTCCGGTGGCTGATCAACTCTGTGTTCATGGCGGTCATGGCTATGGTTCTCACCTGCCTCACCGCCGCCATGGCGGGTTATGCCCTGGCCAAGAAGAGGTTCGCGGGCCGGGTGATCCTGTTCTCCCTGATTGTATGTGCCATGGCCCTGCCCAAGCAGGTCATCCTCATTCCTCTGCTCAAGGAAATGTCTATACTGGGCCTCAACGACACCCTGTGGGCCGTAATCTTTCCTACGGTAGGCTGGCCCTTCGGTGTGTTCCTGATGAAACAGTTCTCGGAGGGCATCCCCGGCGAGATACTGGAAGCTACCCGTATTGACGGGGCCAGCGAGGCCAAGACCTTCGTGACGGTAGTCCTGCCCATGGTCAAACCGGGCATCGGCGCACTGGCGATCTTCACCTTCATCAATGCCTGGAACGACTACTTCATGCAGCTGGTCATGCTGGCCAGCGGCGAGAAGTACACGATTTCCCTGGGTATCGCTACGCTCCAGGCGGAAACCTCCATTGACAATGGCCTGCTGATGGCGGGCGCGGCCCTGGCTTCCATACCAATTATTACCATATTCCTGCTCTTCCAGAAGTATTTTACCCAGGGCATCACCATGGGTGCGGTCAAGGGCTGACGCTTTCGAACGAAAAGACCGGTCCAGGCCGGACGCAGCCCGCAAAGCGTTTTCCAAAGCGCGTGTTCCATTATTTGCAGCCTGACGGCGGCAAACTCTGCGAGGATTTTTATGCGGAGGATGAAACGATGATCTATGCAAAGAACAAGGACGCTCTGTCCTATCGGGGTATTCACCCCAATTTGGATCTGGCGCTGGAGCATATCACGGAGAAATATCTGGATTCCGTTGGTTATGACCGGGTGGAACTGAAAGGGAGCGACGTGTATGCCACCCGCTTCACCTATGAGACAGTGCCGGAGGAGGAGAGCTTTTTCGAGGCCCATCAGAAGTATCTGGACATCCATATCATGCTCTCCGGTTCCGAGAGGGTGGAGATCGCCCCGCCGGAGAAGCTGACGGAATTCGACCGGGTAGAGGCCAACGATTTCTACGCCTACCGGGGAGAAGGAGACTACAGGCTGGTGCTGTCTCCCGGGGATTTCCTGGTGGTGTTTCCCAACGACGCCCACCGGATCAAAATGCGGGTGAATGGACCGGAGACGGTGACAAAAGCCGTTTTCAAAGTTCGCATCCATTAAAATGTAAGGAGAAGGCTATGAAAGATCTTACAAAATATCAGGGGATTTTCCCCGCGTTCTATGCTTGCTATGACGGGGAGGGACAGGTCAGCCCCGAGGCTGTCCGCGGACTGGCAAAGCATTTGCTGGACAAGGGAGTCAAGGGCCTGTATGTGGGTGGCTCCTCCGGGGAGTGTATCTATCAGAGCGTAGAGGAGCGGAAGCTGACGCTGGAGAACGTCATGGCCGAGGTGGGCGGGAAGATGACCATCATTGCCCATGTGGCCTGCAACAACACCGCCGACAGCCGCGAGCTGGCTGCCCACGCCGAGAGTCTGGGCGTGGATGCCGTTGCCGCCATTCCCCCCATTTATTTCCATCTTCCGCCCGCTGCTATTGCCAAATACTGGAACGATATTTCTGATGCGGCACCCAACACGGATTTCGTGATCTACAACATTCCGCAGCTGGCGGGAGTGGCGCTGACGGTGCCCCTGCTCAAGGAAATGCTGAAAAATCCTCGGGTGATCGGGGTAAAGAACTCCTCCATGCCTGTACAGGACATCCAGATGTGGCGCGATGAGGGCGCGTTGGTGTTCAACGGGCCGGATGAGCAGCTTTTCAGCGGTTTGGCCGCCGGGGCGGCCGGCGGCATCGGCGGAACTTACGCCGCCATGCCGGAGCTGTATCTGGAAATCTTCCGGTGCTTCCAGGCAGGAGATATGGCCAAGGGCCGGGAGATTCAGAACGAGTGCTGCCGCATCATTTATAAGATGTGCGCTGCCCAGGGCAACCTGTATGCGGTTATCAAGGAAATCCTCCGCCGCACCGGCGGCCCCGATGTGGGGAGTGTCCGGCTGCCCCTGGCACCGCTGGTGGAAGGAGACTCCGCCGTCGTGGACGCATGTGTGGAAATGATCCGGGAGGCTGTCGCCCAATACTGCTGACAGATAGATACTGACGCGCGGAAGCGCCGCACCGGGAACGGTGCGGCGCTTTCTTTGCGTCCGGCATTCCCCATGCTTCTGCGGTATACCTATCCATGTTCTACGGGCATTTGATGTTTTCGTGGATTGGGAGTAAGATGATAGAACATGTGAAAACAGCGCTGCGGACCCGGAAGTCTGTCTGAAAGCCGGTATTCCGCGGAAAAAGGAGGAGAGATGAGAGAGCTGAAGCTGATTGGCAGGCATATCCGGCGGCACTGGCTGTCATACGTGCTGGGTATCCTTGCGCTGGCGATGGTGGATTTCATGAATGTATATATCCCCCAATTCACCGGCGAGATCACCGACGGGCTGAAGGCGGGGACCATTGATATGGATGGCGTGTGGCAGCTGGTAGGCAGGATCGTCCTGCTGGGCGCAGGCATGGCGGTGGGACGGTTTGCCTGGAGATACTTTATTTTCGGAACGGGACTGGCCATTCAGAGAGATTTGCGGGGAGAGCTGTTTTCCCATCTGGAGACGCTGTCCACCCGCTATTTCAACGAACATAAGACAGGAGATCTGATGGCCCACTTCACCAACGACCTTCAGGCCGTCCGAATGCTGATGGCGCCCACTGTGGTGACGGCCTTTGACGCGACAGTGATGCTGCTGATGGTGCTGGGAAAAATGATGCTCTATGTTGACATGCGTCTGACTCTGGTAGCGGTGATTCCTCTGCTGCTGATCATGTATGGGGACTATGTTTACGGCAAGGTGATGCACCGGAAGTTTCTCGCCAAACAGCGGGCCTTCTCGGAGCTGACGGATCAGGTGCAGGAGGCGGTCAGCGGCATTCGGGTCATCAAGGCATTTGTTCAGGAGAGGAAAGAGCTGGCGGCTTTTGCCCGGATCAACCGCCTCAATCATGACCGGAATATGGACGTGGCCCGGACGCAGGCTCTGTTTCTTCCCTTGCTGGATTTGGTGGTGGGAATCAGCGGACTGCTGACGCTGCTGTACGGAGGATATCTGACCATCATGGGGGAGATCACTCTGGGGCAGTTCGAGGCGTTCAATCTGTACATCGCCATGCTGGTGTGGCCCATGATGGCTACCGGAGAGTGCATCACCTTCATTTCCCAGGGAATGGCCAGCATCAAGCGGATTCAGGCTATTCTGGATGAGCGGCCGGAGATCACAGACGGTCCGGAGGTGCGGGAGATTGAGCGGCTGAAGGGGGAGATTGACCTGGATGGTCTTTGCTTCACCTACCCCGGACAGGAGAGGGCGGCGCTGGACGGCGTCAACATCCGGGTGGAGCAGGGGGAAACTCTGGCTGTTCTGGGCCGCACAGGCAGCGGAAAGACCACGCTGGCCAATCTGCTGCTGCGGCTGTACAACACGAAGCGGAACATGATCCGCATCGACGGGCATTCCCTCTACGAAATCCCACTGGCGGTGCTGCGGCGGGACATCGCCTGCGTGCCCCAGGACAGCTTCCTGTTTTCCGATACCCTGGAGCGCAATATTGCCTTCGGTGCGGAGGACAAGCGGCAGGAGGACATCCGCCAGGCTGCGAAGGATGCCTGCATTCATGAGAACATCATGGATTTTCCCGACGGCTACCAGACCGTGGTGGGAGAGCGGGGCGTCACGCTCTCCGGCGGACAGAAGCAGCGCAGCGCCATTGCCCGGGCCCTGCTGAAGGACGCGCCCATCCTGATTCTGGACGACGCCCTTTCGGCAGTGGATACGGATACGGAGGAACAGATCCTCCACAATCTCCGGAAAAACCGGGCGGGCCGCACCACCATCATCATTGCCCACCGGGTTTCCACCATCCAGCACGCGGATCATATTCTGGTGCTGGAAGACGGAAAAGCGGCGGAATACGGCACTCACGAGGAGCTGCTGGCACGAGGCGGCATCTACCGGAGCATCCATGACAAGCAGCAGCTGGAAAAGCAGCTGAGAGAGGAAGGAGGCGCGGCGCTGTGAGCCTGTTTCACAAAAAGACGGAGGAGTTGTCCGACGTTCACTACGAGGGAAACGCGGTGCTGCGGATGCTCTCCTACCTCAAGCCCCATTGGAAGATCATGGTGGTGTGCCTGGCGCTGGTGCTGGCATTGACCGGACTGGAGCTGTACAAGCCCATCATCACCGGAGACGCCATTGATCTGTACATTGCCGGGGACTATGCGCCCGGCGAGGCGGTGCGGGAGCGGTTTACCGGAGTGCTGCTGGCGGCGGTAAAATATATCGGTGTACTCGCCGCGCTGTGTGTCTGCACCAACCGGATACAGATCCTGCTGCAAAAAGTAGGCCAGAGCATCATCTATGAAATGCGCCGGGAGCTGTTTGAGCACATCGAGAGCCTGTCTATGCGGTTTTTCGATCTGACGCCGGTGGGCAAGACTGTCACCCGCGTGACCAACGATGTGGAGGCGGTTCACGAACTGTACGCCAGTATTCTGGTGAAACTCTTCCGAAACATAGTGAAGATCTTCGGACTGGTGGTGGTGATGCTGGCGCGGGATACCAGAATGGCGCTGCTGAGCTTTGTGATGGTGCCGGTGGTGATAGCACTGACGGTAGGATTCCGCACCCTGGCCCGGCGGGCCTATCAGGTGAGCAAGACGCGGGTGACGGCGCTGAACACCTTTCTGTCAGAGAACCTCTCGGGAATGAAGATCATTCAGATTTTCAACCGGGAGGAGAGAAAATATGAGGAGTTCAGCGACCGCAGTGAGGAACTTTATCAGGCCTTCCGCAAGGAGATTATGCTGGGGGCCGTGTTCCGGCCCACCATCGTGCTCTCCTCTGTCGTCGCCATGGCTATCGTCATTGCCGCCGGCAGCCAGGGGGTGCTGGCGGGAACGGTGTCCTTCGGCACTATGTATATTTTCCTGCAATACATCAAGACTTTTTTTGAGCCCATTCAGGATCTGGCGGAGCAGCTGGCCACTCTGCAATCCGCCGTGGCCTCGGCGGAGAAGATCTTTACTCTGCTGGATGAAAAGCCTCTGATCCGCGATCCGGAGGAGCCGGTTCGGCCGGAGAAAATCCAAGGGCGCATTGAGTTCAGGCACGTGTGGTTCGCCTACGACAACGAAAACTACATCCTGCGGGATGTCAGCTTTGTCATCGAGCCTGGGCAGAAGGTGGCGTTTGTAGGCGCGACCGGTGCGGGAAAAAGCTCCATCCTGAATCTCATCGGGCGATACTATGATATTCAAAAGGGGGAAATCCTGATTGACGGCGTCAACGTCAGGGACCTGAGCCGGGATCAAATCCGCCGGGCCATCGGGCAGGTACAGCAGGATGTGTTCATCTTTACCGGCGACGTGAAGAGCAACATCCGCCTGCGGGAGGAGAGTATCACCGACGAGGCCGTCCGGGAGGCGTCCCGCCGGGTCAATGCGGACCGGTTTATTGACCGGCTGCCGGAGGGCTATGACGAGCGGGTGACGGAACGGGGTTCCACCTTCTCTGCCGGGCAGCGGCAGCTGCTGAGCTTTGCCAGAACCCTGGCCTTTGATCCCGCCATCCTGATTCTGGACGAGGCCACCGCCAACATCGACACCGAGACGGAGCAGTGGATTCAGGAGGCTCTGGAAACCCTGATGACAGGCCGCACCACCATCATGGTGGCCCACCGGCTCTCCACCATCCAGCACGCTGACAAGATCATCGTCATGCACAAGGGACAGATCCGGGAGAGCGGTACCCATCAGGAGCTCCTGGAGCGGAAGGGGATTTATCAGAAGCTGTATCAGCTGCAATTGGCGTAATTCCTTTTGGAAAGAAAAGAGAATCAAAAGAACGCTCACGCGCTTTGGATGGCGCTGCTGTTCCGGAATTCCGGCGCGGTAACGATGCGGTGCTTTTCTCCGCGGATATCGCCTGTCCGGGAATATCGTATAAAACGCCCGGCCCTGCCGGGGTATAAAGCATAAGGGAGGAACAACGATGCGCGACACATTTTTTTGCGGGAAAGAGTCTCCTCTGGTGGAAACCGGACGGGGGCCGGTGCGGGGCTACCGCGACGGCGGTCTGGACATCTTCAAAGGCATCCCCTACGGAAGGGCCCGGCGCTTCCACCGGCCGGAGCCGGTTCCAGTCTGGCTTGAGCCGCTGGACGCCGCCAGCTATGGCTGCGTCTGTCCGCTGCTCTCCATGGATAAGCCCAGAGGGGAGCTTCATGTCCCCCACCGGTACTGGGTACAGGACGAGGACTGTCTGAATCTGAACGTATGGACCCCAGGCTGTGATGGGGAAAAGCGTCCCGTCATGGTGTGGCTCCACGGCGGCGGATATTTTGCCGGGTCCTCCATTGAGCAGGTGGCCTACGAGGGAGAGAACATGGCCCGGGTGGGGAACTGCGTGGTGGTTTCCATCAACCACCGGCTCAATATTCTGGGGTATCTGGATCTGTCGGAGTTTGGACCGGAATATGAAAACTCCGGCAACGCCGGAGGCGACGATATCATTCTGGCGCTGGAGTGGGTCCGGGAGAACATCGAAGCTTTCGGCGGCGACAGAGACAACGTCACCGTGTTTGGTCAGTCCGGCGGCGGCGGGAAGGTGACGACGCTGCTGCAAACCCCGACGGCGGATGGGCTGTATCAGAAGGGCATCATTATGAGCGGCGTTTTAAGTGGGGATCTGGTGGCGGACTGTACCGGCGGCGCGGGGGAATGCGTCAGGGCGCTGATGGCGGAGCTGGGCGTACGGAAGGTGTCAGAGCTGGAAACTGTGCCTTATGTCCGGCTGGCCGAGGCCTACAACAAGGTGAGTCCTGCACTGAAGGCACAGGGGAAAAACGTGGGCTGCGCTCCCTGCCGCGGCCGTTTTTATCTGGGAGATCCGCTGACCAACGATACCGGCTTCCGGACGGAAACAGTGGGTGTACCCCTGATTGTCAGTACAGTTTTCGCGGAGTTCCTCGGCTTTATGGGCGAAACCGGCGCTTCTGCCAGAGAGGTTCTGGGCGAAAAAGCGGCGGAGGCTGTGCTTCCGTTGTTCCGCAAGGCGTACCCCGGCAGGCCGGAGGATGACCTGCTGATGCTGGACACCGTTTTCCGGGGACCTGCCATTGCGTATATCCGTGAGCGGGCGGCGGCAGGCGGCAGGGTGTACAGCTGTCTTTTTGAACAGGACTTTCCTCTGTACGGCAGAACGGCTGCCTGGCACTGCGCGGACATTCCCTTCGTCTTCCACAACACGGAGCTGGTTCCCGTCTGCCATTTCCAGGGAGCCCGGGAGCTGGAGGAGAAGATCTTCCGGACGGTGATGGCCTTCGTCCGGGAAGGCGCTCCCGGTTGGCCTGCCAGTACGCCGGAGGAGGAGAAAACCTTCCTGTTCGGGCCTCGTGACCGTATGGAAGTGAACTATGATCACGAGTTGATCGGTGCGCTCCAGCCTCTGGCGGCGGAGATGATGCGGAGAAGGGCTGGTGTGCAGATCCAGCACTGAGCGGTTTTGTGGGAGCGGCCGGAGATCAGGGAGGGCGCTCCCACGCCCTACTTCTTTGCCGGAACATGCTTTCCAGCTTGGCGCTGCCGGAAAAATTGCTTGACATATTTCGTCAATTATGTTAATGTAAACGAAGAAATGAATAGTATGCCAGCCGCCGCCGCTTATGCGGCACACGGAATGGGGTGAGAAGCCCCGCGAGTCGGTCACTGTGATGCCTCTATGAGAGGACAAGCCAGATACGTGACGGCTGGCCGCATTCTGCCGGAACCGGAAGCGCGACTCCTGTTCGGCCTCGCTGCGTGACAGCGGGGCTGTTGTGCGTTCCGCGCCCTTCGGCCCGGAACGCGTTTTTCCGTTCCCGGCGTTCCGGCTCCTGTAGGTTTCCGCCGGGGCGGATGGGGCCGCGCCGGGAACAATACCGCGCTCTCCCCGGCTTTTCCGGGCGGATCTCCGGCCGCCGGAGGAAAAAGCGACGGAAAAAGTGAATGGGAGGAATCTGACACATGAAAACCTGGAAGAAACTGACGGCGCTGCTGCTGGCGGCAGTTATGGGCATGGGCCTGACCGGAACCGCCTTTGCGGCGGAAAAGGAGTATGCAGATGTGGCCGGTCATTGGGCCGAGGCGGAGATCCGGCTGGTGACGGAGCTGGGGCTGGTGGACGGCAAGAGCGCCGGGGTCTTCGGGCCCGATGAGAACATGACCCGGGGAGATCTGGTTCTGGCGCTGTACCGTCTGGCCAAGTCTCCGGCACTGGACGCCGGGATGGGAAATCCCTTCACCGACGTGGCGGAGGACGCCGGTTGCCGGGACGCCATCCTCTGGGCCGGCAGCAAGGGCATCGTTCTGGGCAAGAGCAGCGTTTCCTTTGATCCGGAGGGCAATGTCACCCGTCAGGAGATGGCCAAAATCCTGAACCTTTTTGCCGCCTGTTCGGTTGGGAAAAAGGAGCTGCGCAGCCGCATTGACGTGCTCTCCGCTTATGCAGATGCCGGCGAGGTGGCCGGATGGGCCAAGGATTATATGAACTGGGCAGTGGCCAGTGCGTTTATCACCGGCGCATCCGGCGGAAAGCTGGATCCTGACGGCAGCGTCACCCGGGCCCAGACGGCCGCCATTCTCTGCCGCTACATGGACGACGCCTCCACCGGTGACGCATCCAAGGACAAGTCCCGCAACGGGGACAGTATCGGCGAGAACGAACTGCTGGTAGTCAGCTTTGGCACCAGCTTCAACGACAGCCGGGCGGCGACCATCGGCGCAATTGAGAGCGCCATGGAAAAGGCATTTCCCGATTATTCCGTCCGCCGGGGCTTTACCGCCAACACCATCATTGAGCACATTTACCGCCGGGACGGCCAGGTCATCGACGATGTGGAGGAGGCTTTGGACCGGGCGGTGAAAAACGGCGTTAAGAATCTGGTGGTCCAGCCTACACATCTGATGAACGGCTACGAGTACGGCGATCTGCGGGAGACGCTGGAAAAGGATTACTCGGACAAGTTTGAGAGTATCCGCATCGGCGCGCCCCTGCTGACCAGCGACGGAGACTATTCTGCGGTGGCCGAGGCCATGGTTGCCGCCACCGCCGGTTTTGACGACGGCAGGACCGCCGTCTGCTACATGGGCCACGGAACCGAAGCGGCCGCCAACGGCGTTTATGACCGGATGCAGAAGCATCTGACCGATGCCGGCCACGTCAACTATTTCGTGGGTACCGTGGAGGCGCACCCTGACGTGCAGGATGTGCTGAAGCTGGTGCAGGCGGGAGAATATGAGCGGGTGGTTCTGCGCCCCATGATGATCGTTGCCGGAGACCACGCCAATAACGACATGGCCGGAGAGGATGCGGATACCTGGAAATCCGTCTTTACCGCCGCCGGCTACGAGGTCGTAACCGAAATCAAGGGCCTGGGCGAACTGGAAGGCATCCAGCGGCTGCTGGCGGACCACGTCAGAGATGCTGAGAAGCTCAGCGAGACGAAAATTGAGAAAGAGCCCAACCCCGGTTCCGCCAAGCCTCAGGAGCCTGCCGTTCTGGCCGATGGCGTCTACACCATCACTGCCAGCTGCAAGGAGCCCATGTTCAAGATCGACAGCTGCGAGCTGACTGTGAAGGATGGAAAGATGACCGCCTCCCTGACTTTGGGCAGCACCAGCTTTGACAGGATGACGGCCGGTTCCGCCGCTTCGGCTGCGGTTTCCGCGGGCAGCGCGGTGGAAGGCGTGGAGACCGATGGAAAGATGACCTTCACGCTGGATGTGGAGGCTCTGGACAAAGAGCTTGCTTACGCCGCTCACAGCGTGCGGAAGGATGCATGGTATGACCGGACCCTGAGCTTTGACTCCGCTTCCGCTGTGGCCAAATAATTTCCTGCGCAATGTGATGCGCCGCAGGGTGAAAGCTCTGCGGCGCTCCTTTGGCAGATATCCCTTTTCAGGAGGAATCCAAAATGATGAAACGAAGGAAAACCATTGCGCTGCTGACAGCGCTGACCTTGCTGCTGGTTCTGGCGGCGGGGTGCGGCAGCCGGGAGACCGAGCAGGACGCGTCCGGGCCCATTCCGGCGGAAAACCAGCCCTCTCCGGCAGTCCAGCCGGAAGCCGGACCCCCGGAGTCGGAAACACCGGAGGAGGAAGCACCGGAAGAAGAGGCGCCGGCCGCCGTTCCCGCAGACAGTCAGCCGGAGGAGACTGATTCCGAATCCGAACCGGAACCTGCGCCGGAACCGGAGCCCGAGCCCGCCGGAGAGCCCGAACCTGTTCCCGAGCCTGCGCCGGAACTCCAACCGGAGGAAACTTTGCCGGAGGACGGCATTTATACTGCCAATGTGACTCTGGAGGGGGGCACCGGGCGGGCCAGCGTAGAATCCCCGGCTTTTCTGCGCTGCGAGGACGGGAAATTCTGGGCCACTATTGTCTGGAGCAGTTCCAATTTTGATTACATGAAGGTGGACGGAGAGCGCTACGATCTGCTCAACGACGGAGGCAACTCCACTTTTGAGATTCCCGTGGCAGAGTTTGACCGGAAGCTGGATGTCATCGCGGATACGGTGGCCATGAGCGAGCCCCACGAGGTGGAATATACCCTGCTGTTCGATTCCGCCTCCCTGCAAAAACAGTGAGGAGAGGCCCATGAAGCGTTGGAAAATTCTTGTATTGCTGTTGGCGCTGGTCCTGTGCGCCTGCGGACAGAGGGAGCCGGAGCCATTGCCGGAGGAGGTCCCCGCGCCGGAGGAAACGCCGCTCTGGAGCGGCCTGCGCTGGGAGGAGCATCTTCCGCTGGAGTACGCGCAGAGCTTTTCCGTGGACTTCTCCCCGGAGGGTTATGCCAGAATCGCCATCCATCAGGAGACATACCTGCTGGTGCCGGAGTCCTGCCCGCTCCCGGGGGAGATTCCGGAGGACGTGACTGTTCTCCGCCAGCCCCTTCAGAATATTTACATGCAGGCCACCGCCGCCATGGACTCCTTCTGCCAGCTGGACGCACTGGACGCGGTGACGCTCTCCGGTACCAGGACCGAGGGGTGGTACATTCCCCAGGCCAGGGAGGCCATGGAAGAGGGACGGCTGGTTTACGCCGGGAAATACAGCGCTCCGGACTATGAGCTGATTCTGTCCCGGAACTGCGGCCTGGCTCTGGAGTCCACCATGATTTACCACAACCCGGAGGTAAAGGAGCAGCTGGAGCGTTTCGGCGTACCGGTGCTGGTGGAGCGAAGCAGCTATGAGAGCCACCCTCTGGGGCGGATGGAGTGGATCAAGCTCTACGGCGTGCTCATGGGGAAGCAGGCGGAAGCGGAGGCTTTCTTCAACGAGCAGCTGGACAGGCTGACCCCGGTGCTGGAGCAGGAGAACACCGGCAAGACGGTGGCCTTTTTCTATATCACCTCCAACGGCGCGGTGAGCGTGCGGAAGGGAGGGGACTATATCGCCAAGGCCATTGATCTGGCGGGAGGCGTGTATGTGTTCCAGGATCTGGCCGGAGAGGAAAACGCCCTGTCCACCATGAATATGCAGATGGAGGCATTCTATCAAGGGGCCAAGGACGCGGATATTCTGATCTATAACAGCGCCATTGACGCAGATTTGACCGCCATTGAACAGCTGGTGGCCAAAAGTGCCCCGCTGGCAGACTTCAAGGCGGTGCAGAGCGGCGACGTATGGTGTACCGGCAAGAGCATGTTCCAGGAAGCGCTGGGTGTGGGGGATATGATTCTGGACATGCACGCCGTTCTCACAGAGGAAAATCCGGCGGAAGAGTCCATGAGCTATCTGCACCGGCTGACGTGACGGGGGAAGAATCATGAAACGGGTCTGGGTACGATACTGCGCTTGCTTCGCCCTGCTGGCGGCGCTGCTGGCGGTGCTGCTGGTGTGGAACGTGTGCGCCGGCAGTGTGGATTTCACCTGGGTGGAGATTGCCTCCGCTCTGTTTCGTCCTGCGGGGGAAGGCATCATCTGGGGCATCCGGCTGCCCCGCGTTCTGGCGGCTGCCATTCTGGGAGGGGCCTTGGCGGTGTCCGGCTTTCTGCTTCAGACCTTCTTCGCAAACCCCATTGCAGGACCCTTTGTGTTGGGCATTTCGTCAGGGGCCAAGCTGACGGTGGCGCTGCTGATGATCTTTCTGCTCAGCCGTGGAACTGCGGCGGGGTCCATGACGCTGATTGCCGGCGCGTTTGTGGGCTCCATGCTGTCCATGGGGTTCATTCTGCTGCTGTCCAGAAGGACGAAGCAAATGAGCATGCTGGTCATCTGCGGAGTGATGATCGGCTACATCTGCTCGGCTGTCACGGATTTCGCGGTGACGTTTGCGGACGACTCCAATATCATCAACCTCCACAACTGGTCTCTGGGCAGCTTCTCCGGCACCAGCTGGGACAATGTGCGGATCATGAGCTGGGTGGTATTTGTCTCCCTGGGACTCACCTTTCTGCTGTCCAAGCCCATTGGGGCTTATCAGATGGGAGAGGTGTATGCCCAGAACATGGGGGTGAACATACGGCGGTTCCGGATAGAGCTGATTCTGCTTTCCAGCATTCTCTCCGCCTGCGTCACCGCCTTCGCGGGACCCATCTCCTTTGTGGGCATCGCAGCGCCCCATCTGATGAAGGGCCTGTTCCGTACAGCCAAACCCATTGTAATGATTCCGGCCTGCTTTCTGGGGGGGGCGGCATTCTGTCTGTTCTGTGACCTGATTGCCCGGACTGCCTTCGCACCTACAGATATGAGTATCAGCTCCGTTACCGCAGTATTCGGCGCACCTATTGTGATCTGCCTGATGGTTTCCCGGAAGGGCGGGCGGATGAAGGAGGAGCTATGAGAGAAATCTATCTGCGCACGAAGGATTTGTCCGTGGGGTACCATGGCCGGCCTTTGATCCGGGACATCCGGCTGGAGCTGGGCCGGGGAGAGATCCTGACGCTGATCGGACCCAACGGAGCGGGGAAATCCACCATTCTCAAAAGCATCATCCGGCAGCTGGAGCTGATCGGAGGGGTGGTGTGCCTGGACGGGCGGGACATGGCGAGACTCTCGGAGCGGGACGTGTCCCGGCGGATGAGTGTTCTGATGACAGGCCACATCCACCCGGAGCTGATGACCTGCGAGGATGTGGCGGCCACCGGACGGTATCCCTACACTGGGCGGCTGGGTATTCTGACTAAGGAGGACCGGCGCATTGTGACCCAGTGCCTGGAGCTGGTTCACGCCGGGGATCTGGCGGATCGGGATTTCTCCCGGATCAGCGACGGCCAGCGGCAGAGGGTGCTGCTGGCCCGGGCGCTGTGTCAGGAGCCGGAGGTGCTGGTGCTGGATGAACCCACGTCCTTTCTGGACATCCGGCACAAGCTGGAGCTGCTGGCCATTCTCAAGGACATGGTCCGCCGGAAACGACTGGCGGTGGTGATGAGCCTCCACGAGCTGGATCTGGCCCAGAAGATCAGCGATTATGTGGTCTGCGTCCGGGGGGACGCCATCGCCCGCCAAGGTCCGCCGGAGGAAATCTTTACCGAGGACTACATGATGGAGCTGTACGGCGCGGCCAGGGGCAGCTATAACGCCCTGTTCGGATCTCTGGAGCTGGAGGGGATCCGGGGAAAGCCGGAGATTTTTGTCATTGGCGGCGGTGGAGCGGGCATTCCGGTTTACCGCAGGCTCCAGCGGCAGGGAACGCCCTTTGCCACCGGGGTTTTGCAGGAGAACGACCTGGATTTTCCTGTGGCGCGGGCTCTGGGAGCGGAAGTGATCGGGGAGAAGCCCTTCCAGCCCGTGGGGGAAGCCGCCTTTCATGCTGCGGCGGAGGCCATGGGCCGGTGCCGTCGGGTGCTGTGTCCCTTGGCGGAGTTCGGTCCCATGAATGAGAAGAACCGGCTGCTGCGCCGGATGGCGGAGCAGGATGGCAAGCTGGAACAGATTTCAGAAATCTCTGATTAACCAACACCGGGGCCACGCCCCGGTGTTGACTTTTTATACGCCTGACCTTATACTGTCTGATAGAGGAGGGGCGGTGAATGATTACCTTTGACAGCCATTCCACAGACCCGTACTACAATCTGGCCTTTGAGGAATACATTTTTACAGTCTTCCGGGAGGAGGACGTGTTCCTGCTGTGGCGGAACCGCCCGTGTGTGGTGGTAGGGAGCTGCCAGAATATCTGCCGGGAAGTGAAGATCTGGGCACTGCGCCAGCGGGGCATTCCGGTTCTGCGCCGGATTTCCGGCGGCGGCGCGGTATATCACGATCCGGGGAACGTCAACTACTCCCTGATGACCCGGCAGGAGGAGAGCGGTGCGGACTATGACCGCAGTCTGGCCCCCATTCTGGCAGCGCTCCACGCCATGGACGTCCCCGCCGGAAAGCGGCGGACCTGCGATCTGGCTATCGGAGAGGAGAAGATCTCCGGCAGCGCCCAGCGCATGGCAGGAGGCAGGCTGCTGCACCATGGGACGCTGCTGTTTGACGCGGATCTGGCTGCACTGGAGGAGATTTCCGTCCAGGGCAAGAACCCGTGTGTTCAGACCAAGGGAACTCAGTCGGCCATCTGCTCCGTGACCAATATCCGATGGCACCTGGCGGAGGACATGACCACGGAGGAATTTCAGCGCCGCCTGCTGGAGCGCATGGTTCCGTCCCCGGCGGACCATCTGGAGCTGACGGAGGCGCAGCGGCGGGAAGTCTGCCGTCTGGCGGAGGAGAAGTACCGAAGCTGGGCGTGGACCTGGGGGAAGACGCCTGCCTTTTCCTACCAGCGTTCCGGAATTTTCCAGGGAGCCCCCATCGCCATATCCTATCAGTCCAAAAAAGGAATTCTGTCGGAGGTCAAGATCAGCAGCCCTCTGCTGGACGGTGATCTGGCGGCATCCCTGCTGAACGGGGCGCAGCTGGATCCGGAAAATCTGGAGCAAATCTGCCGGACTCTGGCGGGCGCGGAGGGCCACGAGCTCCTGCCGCTGCTGCTGTAACGGCGTAAAGCGGGACGGAGCCCCGGGCAAAAGTTTTTTGAGCCTTTTCTTACAAGGAAGAGGCTGCGTGCCAATAATCTAAAATCAGGGAGAAGCATTGATGGAAAAGCAACTGTCCCTCCCCCGCCTGCGGGAGGAGATGACCAGCGGCGTGCTGTGCGCGTGGCTGAAGGAGGAAGGGGAGCCGGTAGCGCCGGGGGAGCCCCTCTATGAAATTGAAACAGACAAGGTGGTCAATCAGATCGAGGCGACGGAGGCCGGTGTCCTGAAAAAGCAGCTGCGGGAGGAAGGCGACGAGATCGTGCCCGGCGCGCCGGTGGCAATTCTGGAAACGGAGTGAACGAAATGGAGAGAAAACCGGGCTGGCTGAAGGTGCGCTACAACCAGGAGGCCGTGGAGGAAGTGGCGCGGCTCATGGGCGAGCTGAAGCTGAACACAGTATGCAGGGAGGCCAACTGTCCCAATCTGGGGGAGTGCTACCGGAAGCATACGGCCACTTTCATGATTCTGGGCAGCGTATGCACCCGAAACTGCCGCTTCTGCGACGTGAAGCCGGGGCGGCCGCTGCCGCCGGATCCTGAGGAGCCGGAGAATGTGGCCGCCGCCGCCAGACGGCTGGGACTGAGGCACGTGGTGCTCACCTGCCCCACCAGGGACGACCTGCCGGACGGCGGAGCGGAGCAGTTTGCAAAAACGGTGCGCGCCATCCGGAAAGCCTGCCCGGGGGCGACGGTGGAGACGCTGATCTCCGACATGAAGATGAATACGGCGGCGCTGGACGCGGTGATCGAAGCCCGCCCGGAGGTGCTCAACCACAACGTGGAAACTGTGAAGGAGCTGCAAGGAGACGTGCGCCCTCAGGCGGACTACCGCAGAAGTCTGGACGTGCTGCGTTACTGCAAAGAAAAGGACGGGACGCTGCTGACCAAAACCGGGTTTATGGTGGGTCTGGGGGAGACGGAGGAGCAGATCGAGGTCTTGATGGACGACGCGCTGGCCGCCGGGGTGGACATCCTGACCATCGGACAGTACCTGCAGCCCTCGCCGGAGCACCATCCTCTGGCCCGGTACGCTTCGCCGGAGGATTTTGCGCGGTATCGGGAGAAGGCGCTGGCCAAGGGGTTCCGGTATGTGGCCTCCGCGCCTCTGGCGAGGAGCTCCTATAAGGCCTGGGAGGCCTTGGAGGGCGTTCATGATCTACATTGAGACCGGCTCCGACGACGTCTGCTACAACTTCGGGGCGGAGTACTATTTCGCGGTGGAAAAGCCGATGCCGGATACTGTGTTTCTCTTCTGGCGCACCACGCCGACGCTGATGGTGGGGCGGTATCAGAACGTGGCGGAGGAGGTGGATAAGGCATACGCCGACGCCCACCATATCCGCATCGTCCGGCGCATGAGCGGCGGGGGTACCATCTATACCGATCCAGGCGGCTGGCAGTTCACCTTTATTGAGGAGGCTCGGGAGGAGGAGATCCGCTTCCGGCAGTACATCACGCCGGTGATCCGCGCACTGGGAGAGCTGGGTGTGGAGGCTGCCTTCAACGGCCGCAACGATTTGACCATCGGGGGAAAGAAGATCTCCGGCAATGCCCAATACCGGCTGGGCGGACGGGTGGTGCACCACGGGTCCCTGCTGTTTTGCACAGACCTGGAGCAGATGGCCGCGGCCACCACGGTGGACCGGTACAAGATTCAGTCCAAAAGCATCCAATCTGTGCGGGAGCGCGTGACCAATATTGCGGACCACTTGCCCGCGCCTATGACCGCAGAGGAATTCAAGGCGCGGATTGTCTCCCACATTCTGGGACCGGAGGGCAAAACCTGTCCCATTACGCAGGAGGATGCGGCGAGAATCCGGACCCTGGGACAGGAGAAGTTTGGCTCCTGGGAGAGTACCTACGGCCAGAGCCCTGCCTTCAGCATACAGCGCACCGGCCGGTTTCCAGGCGGCAGCATGATCTTCCGGCTGGAGGTAAAGCGAGGTGTGATCCGGCAGGCTGCCGTGTCGGGAGATTTTTTCGCCTCGGTGGATGGAGATGTAATTGCGGGGGCGCTGACCGGATGCCGCTATGAGCGGGCGGCTGTGGAACAGGCGCTGGAGCGGGGCGGCATAGACGGCGCGGTGTACCGTGTTTCCGTGAAGGAAATGGCGGCGGCCATTGCCGATTGATCCGTTCTCTTGAAAAAAATTCGGACAGGAAGCTCCTCTCCGCGTGACGACGCCCGGGACCA
>CAJTUD010000028.1:26259-36777 GCA_910579725.1 uncultured Oscillospiraceae bacterium
TGGTCCCGGGCGTCGTCACGTGGAGAAAGGCGCCGGTCAGCCCCGCTCTTCCACGCAGACCAGCTCAGGGGAGAGAATCTGTCTTGTCTTGAAGAGGAGAAAGTCCTCCTCCGTACCTCCGGCGGCCATTAGGAGGAGAGGCCGGTACAAGGGCGACTGCGCCGCCTTGAGCAGTTTGCCGGCGGCGTAGGGCTCCCCCGGCGTTTCCGTCTGCCGGAGCAGCAGCCGGTCCCCGTCCAGTACCAGCTTGAGGATTCTCACACAGGGCGTTTCCATAAATTCCAGCCGGATATGGAACACCGGACGCTCCTCCTCGTCGTGGGTGAAGCGTCCCAGAGCCGCCACGTGAAACATATTCCCGCGGAAATCCAGCTGGCTGACTTCCGGCCGGCCCAGACCAACAGGGAGACGGTAGAGCCCGTCCTTTTCCCGATAGATCAGCTCCGGCAGGCCTCCTTTGACGCTGACGGCCACAGAAACCACCCCGGCGGTATAGTTGTTGTACAGCGCCTGCAGCACCAGGGGCAACAGCCCCGCGGAGGCTCCGCGGCTGTCCTGAACGGTAAAGCACCGGTTTAGGAAAGGGACGGCGGCCTTGCCGGGGGCCTCCGGCTCCCGGCTGTAGGCGGAGAGATTCCGGACGGCAGCCGCCAGATCCCTCTGCGCGGCCGCGTCCTCCGGAATCTGCGCGGGGAACATGCCTCCGAAATACCGGCTGACAATTTCAAAATACCGGCTTTCCTGGAAATCCGTGTCCGCTCCGGCGTTGGTCAGAACCAATATCCCGCTGTCCCGGAAGCCCAGAACGTTCTGCCCCAGCATTCCGTTGAACAGGAAGGTGTTCTCGTGCCGCCCTACCCAGATCTGATAGCCGTAATTGAAATCTCCGGTTTCCGCCGGGGGTTGGGCGTGGACGGCGGTGGCGGCAGAAAGGTACTCCCTGGACAGCAGTCTCTCGCCTTTCCACAGTCCGCCGTCCATTACCAGCTGCCCCAGCTTCGCCAGATCCTCGGGCCGGATATAGAGCCCCCATCCGCCCTTTTCGATGCCCTTGGGGCAGGTTTCCCAGTGTACGCCGGTGATCCCCATAGGCTGAAACAGCCGCTGGTCCAGGAAGTCCGTCATACTCATTCCCGCCTTCCGCCGTATGATGGCAGAGAGCATATAGGTGTTCAGGCTGTTGTAGGCAAACTCCGTCCCTGGTTCTCCCTTCATGGCGGCGCCCAGGAACCGGCGAATCCAGTCCGTCTCCGTCAGCGCTTCCGCCTCGGTAAAGGGCACGCCGGAGCGCATGGTGAGCAGATCCTCCACCGTCATCCCTTTTAACCTGCGGCGCGGAGAGGAGGCTCCGGCATCGTCAAAAATGTCCGCCACGGGGTCCTCAACGGACAGCAAACCGCTGTCCGCCAGCAGGCCGATGGCTAGGGACACAACGCTTTTGCAGGCGGAGAAGGTGTACTTTGCCGCCCGAAGGTCCTGTCCGCCGTAGGAGGCTTCGCAGATCACTCGTCCGCCCCGGAGGATCATGACGTTGTGTGTGTGCAGATCCCGGCCTCTCAGTTCCTCCAGAAATGCCTGGATATGCCGGGAGGAAACGCCCTGGCTTTCCGGCGTGACCCGGGGAAAGGGCTGGAGAACGCCTTCCAGGGGAATGGCGGGTTTCTCCGCCGCAGTTGGCAAAAAGGGTTCGGTGGCGGTACGGACATCCAGAATACGGGTAAGCAGCTGAAAGGTACGGCTGGCGGTGGTCAGATTCATATGGTTCTCTCCTTGCCTTGGCAGTTGGCTTATTGTGCCACTATACTACATGGGAATTTCCAATACAACAGTATTTTGTGAACAAGCCGGGGCGGCCCCTGCTTTTTTCAGCGGATCAGACTGCCGGTCAGCTCCACCAGCGCGTCCGTATCCTCTTCCCGGGTGTGCCAGGCCGTGACAAACCGGATGCAGGTCCGGCCGGCGTCCATTTTTCGCTCCACCTCGAACTCTGCGTGTTCCCTCAGCCTCTCCACCGCCCCGTCGGGCAGGATAGGGAAAACCTGGTTGCTTTCCGCCGGGGCCAGCAGGGGAATTCCCATGGCCTCCAGACCCTCCGCGATCCGGCGGGCCAGGGCGTTGGCGTGGGATGCCAGCTTCAGATACAATCCATCCTTCAGAATGGCCGAGAACTGCACCCCCAGCAGCCGCCCTTTGGCCAGCATGGCCCCCTGCTGCTTCATGCAGCAGCGGAATCCGGGCTGGAGGGCGGGATTGACGATGACCAGGGCCTCCCCAAAAAGGAGGCCGTTTTTCGTCCCTCCGAGGGTAAACGCGTCGCAGGTTTCCCCGTAATCTGCGAAGGAAGTGCCGCCCGCTTCCATGGCGCTGCCCAGCCGGGCTCCGTCGCAGTAGAGCAGAAGGCGCTTTTCATCGCAGGCCGCCCTCAGAGCATGCAGGCCGGGTCCGTCATATATCGTGCCCAGCTCCGTAGAGTTGGAGATGTACGCCAGCCGGGGGCTTACGGTGTGCTCGTTGAAGGGGCCCGCCAGATGAGACTCCAGAAGCTCCGGCGTCAGCCTGCCGTCAGAGGAGGGCAGGTGCAGGATTTTGTGGCCGTTATGCTCCACCGCTCCGGCCTCATGGACGCAGATGTGCCCGCTGTCTGCCGATATTGCCGCCTCATAGGGCCGCAGAAAAGCTCCGATGGCTGTCTTGTTCACCTGGGTTCCGCCCACCAGGAAATGAACCGCCGCTCCGGGACAGCGGCACAGATCTCGAATCATGTCCGCAGCCTCCCGGCAGCAAGGGTCCGTCCCGTATCCTGCCGTCAGATCCATGTTGGTGCGGCACAGCGCCTCCAGCACCGCGGGGTGAGCTCCCGCGCCATAGTCGTTCCGAAAATACAGCATGTTGCGCTCCTTTCTGTGTCACGGGGGAGGCTGCCGCCTCCCCCATGCCTGGAAACTGTCAGTGGCCCCGGTGTTTTTTCTTTCGCTTCTCCCGGCGCAGCAGGAAGCGGCGTTTCTCCTCCGCCTCCCGAGTGTCCCGGAGGAGAATCTGGCGTTCCTTCTTCCGCTGCTCTTGCTGGAGCTGAAGGGCCTGCTGTGCTTTGGTGCCGGTACCGGTGGGCCGGGTCTGCTGCCGGGCCAGACGCTCAACCCGCTTGGGATTGCGCCTGGACTCCGGCTCGGTCTCCACGCCCAGGGAGGGTGAGAAGGTCAGATGGCAGTAGCGGTCCAGAATAAACCCGTAGATCTCGCAGTCCCGGGGTTCGGCGCCGAATACCACACGGCAGGCCGCATACCGGCCCCCGCTCTCCCGCTCAAACACGCCTGTCCAGAAAGGCGGGTCAAACAGGACCGTCAGCTTTGTTTTTCCAGTTTCCATAATTGGTTCCTCCTTTTTTCCTTGCAGCAGAGAACGGACGACCAAAGGAGGAAGGCTACTGACCCGGGCGGAGAAACGCCCAGGCTCCCGGACTACCAACCGGGATGTGTTTTTATCCCTGCCGGATCTATTTTAGCAAAACCGGGGAGAAGCGTCAAGGTTTCCAACCGCAGCCACCGGAAGATCCGGTTTGCCGCGAAGAGGGCCGGGCTGTTTGTGCACTTTTTTGCCGTGGCGGCGGCAATGGTTTTCATCCGGGGCCCGGTGGGACGCAATTCTTCCTGCATTGCCGGTAGGATTTTGCAGGAACGGCTCGGTATAGCTGCAAAAGCGCCCGTTTTCAGTCTCTGAGCCCGTCAATCATACAAAAACAGTCTGGAAAACAGATTTTTGCTTGTGGACTATTCACAAAGGCTGGGTGATGTGATACACTCAAACTGTCAAATCCAGCGGTGGGAATGAACCCTGCCGCTGACAAACGGAGGAAAGCTTGTATGGTAGAAGTCATTCAGCAGGGCGCATACTTAGTGGACGGCCAGATCATCCCCGCCGGTCAGGCCCAGGGGCAGCCCGCCCCCGGCGAGGCGAGGGAAAAGACAATCGCCTATTCCATTCTCCGCGCCCACAACAAGGGAACGGATCCCCGGAAACTGAGAATCAGGTTCGACGCGCTTATCTCCCACGACATCACGTTTGTGGGTATCATCCAAACTGCAAAAGCCAGCGGCCTGAAAGAGTTCCCCATTCCCTACGCCATGACCAACTGCCACAATTCCCTGTGCGCCGTGGGCGGGACCATCAACGAGGATGACCATGCCTTCGGACTGTCCGCCGCGAAAAAATATGGCGGCATCTACGTCCCCGCCAATCAGGCCGTCATCCACCAGTACGCCCGGGAGCGCCTGGCGGGCTGCGGAAAAATGATCCTGGGCTCCGACTCCCACACTCGCTACGGCGCTTACGGCTGCATGGGCGTGGGCGAAGGCGGCGGCGAGCTGGTAAAGCAGCTGCTGGACAACACCTACGATGTGGCTGCGCCGGAGGTGGTGCTGGTCTATCTGGAAGGAAAGCCCCGGAAGGGCGTGGGCCCCCAGGATGTGGCCATCGCCCTGGTGGCCGCAACCTTCCCCAAGGGCCTTGTGAAAAACAAGGTGCTGGAGTTCGTGGGCCCCGGCGTGAAGGAGCTCAGCTGCGACTATCGCATCGGTATCGACGTGATGACCACGGAGACCAGCTGCCTGAGCTCCATCTGGGAGACGGACGAGACAATTCAGAAGTACTACGAAAACGTGGGCCGTCCCGGGGACTTCCGGGAGCTGAAGCCCGGCAGCGGCGCGTACTATGACAGCGTGGTGAAAATTGACCTGAGCAGGGTGGAGTGCATGATCGCCCTGCCCTTCCATCCCTCCATCGCGTACACCGTTCATGAATTGCAGGCCAACCCGGAGAAGATCTTTGCCGAGGTGGAAGCTGCCTGCAACAAGCAGCTGGGAGGCAGGGTAACGATGGACCTCCGACGGAACATCGTGGACGGAAAGGTTACATGTGAGCAGGGCGTTATCGTGGGCTGTTCCGGCGGTATGTACGAGAACATTGTGGAAGCCGCCCATATTCTGGATGGACAGTCCATCGGCAGCGGCTACTTTGACATGTCTGTCTACCCCTCCTCCACCCCCATTTCCCTGGCCATCACCAGAAACGGTGTGGCCGCCAGACTGATGGAGGCCGGGTGTGTGATGAAGCCCGCCTTCTGCGGTCCCTGCTTCGGCGCGGGAGACACCCCGGCCAACAATGCCCTGTCCATCCGCCACGCCACCCGGAATTTCGCCAACCGGGAGGGCTCCAAGCCCGGCAGCGGCCAGATCTCTGCTGTGGCTCTGATGGATGCCCGGTCTATCGCCGCCACCGCCCGCAGCGGCGGCGTTCTCACCGCCGCTACCGACATCGATTACGAGCTTCCCACCGCCGGGGAGCTGGAATACCGCTATGACGGCGGCGTCTACGCCAAGCGGTGCTACGAGGGATTCGGAAAAGCCGATCCCACCGTGGAGCTGCGTTATGGGCCCAACATCAAGGACTGGCCCCATATGCCCAGGCTGGAGGAGGATTTGCTGGTGAAGCTGTGCGCCGTGATCCACGACAGCGTCACCACCACCGATGAGCTGATCCCCTCCGGAGAGACCAGCTCCTACCGCTCCAATCCCATCGGGCTCAGCGAGTTTGCCCTCAGCCGCCGGGTGCCGGAATACGTGGGCCGTAGCAAGGCTGTCCGCGCTCTGGAGGAAGCCCGGGAGGCTGGAGAGATCCCCGCTGGGGTTCAGGAGGTTCTGGACAGAGTGGGCGGCGACGGAAGGCGCACCACCGTGGGCTCCTGTGTGTTTGCCAAACGGCCCGGCGACGGTTCCGCCCGGGAACAGGCCGCTTCCTGCCAGAAGGTGCTGGGCGGATTCGCCAACATTTGCTATGAGTACGCTACCAAACGTTACCGCTCCAACTGCATCAACTGGGGCATTGTCCCTTTTACCATGGACGCCTCGGAGGAATTTCCGTATGAAGAAGGGGACTGGGTGTATATCCCCGGACTGAAGAAGGCCATCGCCGGTGGAGTGGAGGAGATGACTGCCAAGGTGATCCGCAGAGATGGCTCCGTCCATGATCTGCCGCTCAAGTGCGCGGGATTGACGGAGGATGAGAAGCTGATCCTTCAGGAAGGCTGTTTGATGAACTACTATGCCGCCGGGTACGGCAGGGACTAAACCGCCATGAGCATAGATAAAGAGAATTTCTGGGAGAATTGTTGGATGCAGGAAAGTCCTGAAAGACTGTATATTTATCTGGATGATTCGTATCAATCCAAAGACAATATTATTGATATCTTCAGAGAGTATCGCGTAAATACCATCTGCGACGCAGCCTGCGGCTATGGCGCGTACAGTCTCGCATTTGCCTCCAACGGCTTTCAGGTGGAAAGCTTTGATATCTCCCCCTCTGCGGTCAGGATTACCCAGCGCTGCATGGAAAAATATGGCATAACCATAGACGTAAAAGCTGCAAATATCTTATCCAGCGGATATGCGGATGCGGCGTTTGATGGAGTGATTGCAAGTTCTGTTCTGGATCATATGACCATCGCAGACGCGCAGAGAGCCCTGTCCGAGCTATGCCGGATCACCAGGCCGGGCGGCCTGATTCTGGTATCCTTTGATACGCCGGAGGCATCTGACTTGAAAATGGACCACGAGGTTCTTGAGGACGGCAGCCTGCGGTATGTGGACGGCACGTCCAGAGCCGGGATGATCTTTCATCCATACGGCAAAGAAGAAATTGATCTGCTTCTGGCTGGGAAAAGGGTGATATACGAGCACACCAATCAAAAGGGCGAACAGATTCGCATTCTGGAAAAGTAGGATGAAAAAAGGAGATCACCATGGAAAAGATCAAAATGACCACCCCGCTGGTGGAGATGGACGGCGACGAAATGACCCGCATCCTGTGGGCCATGATCAAAGATAAACTGATCCTGCCCTTTGTGGACCTGAAAACCGAGTACTATGACCTGGGTCTGCTCAACCGCAACGAGACCAGAGATCAGGTGACAGTAGATGCGGCAAACGCGGCCATGAAGTACGGCGTGGCCGTCAAGTGCGCCACCATCACGCCCAACAAGCAGCGCATGGAGGAATATCCCCAGCTCACCGAGATGTGGAAAAGCCCCAACGGAACCATCCGGAGCATTCTTGACGGCACCGTGTTCCGTACGCCTATTTGCATCGATGCCATCAGGCCGGTGGTGAAAAACTGGAAGAAGCCCATTACCATCGCCCGCCACGCCTATGGCGACGTGTACAAAAGCGTGGATTTCGTCACGGAGAAACCTGGTGTCTGCACCATGACTTTCCGCAGCGACGACGGCGCGGAGGAGAAAACCGCCGTCGTGCAGAAGACCGACGGTCCCACCGTCTGGCAGGGGGCCCACAACAAGGATAAATCCATCCGCTCCTTTGCCCGGGCCTGCTTTCAGTATGCCGTGGATACCCGTCAGGATCTCTGGTTCTCCACCAAGGACACCATCGCCAAGATCTATGACGGTGAGTTCAAAAAAATCTTTGAGGAGGAGTTCGAGAGCTACAAGGCCAGATTCGAGGAGCTGGGAATCCGCTATTTCTACACCCTGATCGACGACGCGGTGGCCAGAGTCATCCGCTCCGAGGGCGGCTACATCTGGGCTTGCAAGAACTACGACGGCGATGTAATGAGCGACATGGTGTCCACCGCCTTCGGCTCTCTGGCCATGATGACCTCCGTTCTGGTGTCCCCCGGCGGTGCTGCCGAGTATGAGGCCGCTCACGGCACAGTCACCAGACATTATTACAAGCATCTGAAGGGAGAAAAAACCTCCACCAACTCCATGGCGACTATTTTTGCCTGGTCCGGCGCACTGCGCAGGCGGGGGGAGCTGGACGGCCTGCCGGAGCTGGTGCGCTATGCCGGAAAGCTGGAGGAGGCATGCTTTGATACTCTGAACGCTGGGATCATGACAAAGGATCTGGTGGGACTGGTAGAGCCGGGCTTCCCGGCCCGGGAGGTCAACTCCGAGGAGTTTTTGGATGCTATCGCCCAGCGGCTGACACAGAAACTATAATCCGTCTTCTCTTGGCGGACCGGTGCCGGTCCGCCAAAAATTTTCCCCGGTGTGGTAATTATCACTTGACAGGACAGCTGTGGGGTTGTACTATATGTATGTTCGCTCGGCGAACCACAGCGCAATATCTTGTGCCCGGGGGCGGTTGAACCCTGCCCCCGGGCACAGTTTTGAATTTTATTGATTTCACTGAGGAGTATGGGGAAATGACGATCGAAAAATTGAAAAAGCGGGATGGGCGGCTGGTCAGCTTCGATAAGGAGAAGATCGCGGGAGCCATTGCCAAGGCTTTTGAAGCCACCTATAAGCCGGGCCAGAAGGATGTGGCTGAAACGCTGGCCGGCGAGGTGCTGTCCATTCTGGAGGTGGAGGGCATCGCCGCGCCGGAGGTGGAGCATATTCAGGACATCGTGGAGCGGGTGCTCATGGACAACGGCTATATCCAGACCGCCAAAGCCTATATCCTCTACCGCAATGAGCGCAGCCGGGTGAGAGAGATGAACACCCGGCTGATGAAAACATATGAGGACATCACTTTCTCTGATGCGGTGGACTCCGACGTGAAACGGGAAAATGCCAATATCAACGGCGATACCGCCATGGGCTCCATGCTCAAATACGGCAGCGAGGGAGCCAAGCAGTTCTACCAGATGTTTGTCCTCAAGCCGGAGCACGCCAAGGCCCACCAGGAGGGGGAAATCCATATCCACGACCTGGACTTCTATACCCTGACCACCACCTGCTGCCAGATCGACATCAAGAAGCTGTTCAAGGGCGGTTTCTCCACCGGTCACGGCTACCTGAGGGAGCCCAATGATATTGCCTCCTACGCCGCTCTGGCCTGTATCGCCATCCAGTCCAATCAGAATGACCAGCATGGGGGACAAGCCATCGTCAACTTTGATTACGGCATGGCCGACGGCGTGAAGAAGACCTTCCGCCGCTATTATACCCGGAATCTGGCAAAGGCCCTGATGCTCTGGCACGACGGTGTGGAGGATCCTGAGAGCAGTCTGAAAGCCCTGCGGGAGAAAATAGAGGAGGAAACCGGCCTGTACCCCCATCTGGAGCACTGCGAGGAGTATATGGCGGCGGAGCTGCCCTTCCTGACGGAGAAGTACGGCGACGAGGAACGGATGAAGAAGGCCCAGGCCATGGCTGTCCACTATGCTGAAAAGGAGACCGACCGGGCCACCTTCCAGGCTATGGAGGCGTTTATCCACAATCTGAACACCATGCACAGCCGGGCTGGGGCACAGACCCCGTTTTCCTCCATCAACTACGGTATGGATACCTCCCCCGAGGGCCGCATGGTCATGCGCAACCTGATGCTCACCACCGAGCAGGGACTGGGCAACGGGGAGACCCCCATTTTCCCCATCCAGATTTTCCGGGTGAAGGAAGGCGTCAACTACAACCCCGGTGAGCCCAACTATGATCTCTTCAAGCTGGCCTGCCGGTGCAGCGCCAAGCGGCTGTTCCCCAATTTCGCCTTTCTGGACGCGCCCTTCAACCTGCAATATTACGATCCCAAACGTCCGGAAACAGAAATTGCGTACATGGGCTGCCGTACCCGAGTAATTTCCAATGTCTACGATCCTGCCCGCCAGCAGTGCAACCAGCGGGGCAATCTGAGCTTTACCTCCATTAACCTCCCCCGTATTGCCATCAAGGCCAAGGGAGATCTGGATGCCTTTTTCGACGAGCTGGACCGGAAGCTGGATCTCTGCATTGACCAGCTGATGGAGCGTTTTGAGATTCAGGCGCAGAAGCATGTCTACAACTTCCCCTTTCTCATGGGCCAGGGGGTATGGCTGGACAGCGAGAAGCTCAGCTGGACCGACGAGGTCCGGGAGGTGCTCAAACACGGCACACTGTCGGTGGGCTTTATCGGTCTGGCGGAAACTCTGGTTGCCCTGGTGGGCCAGCACCATGGCGAGAGCGAGCGCAGCCAGCGGCTGGGATTGGAGATTATCGCCCGGATGCGGGCCCGCATGGACGCGGAGAGCCAGAAAACGGGTCTGAATTTCTCTCTGCTGGCCACGCCCGCCGAGGGACTGTCCGGCCGGTTTATCCGGATGGACAAGGAGCGCTTCGGTGAGATTCCCGGTGTAACAGACCGGGATTACTATACTAACAGCTTTCATATTCCGGTGTACTGCTCCATCAGCGCTTTTGAGAAAATCAAACTGGAGGCCCCCTACCACGCTCTGACCAATGCGGGCCATATCAGCTACGTGGAGATGGACGGCGACCCGATGAAGAATCTGGATGCCTTTGAAAAGGTGATCCGCTGCATGAAGGAGGCGGGCATCGGCTACGGCTCCGTCAATCATCCGGTAGATCGGGATCCCTGCTGCGGCTATACCGGCATCATTGACGACGAGTGCCCCGGCTGCGGCCGCCGGGAAGGCGACGGCCGGGAGGGGTTCGAGCGCATCCGCCGGATCACCGGTTATCTGGTGGGCACCATGGACCGCTGGAACGACGGGAAGACTGCCGAGGAGGCG
>CAJTUD010000029.1:0-34751 GCA_910579725.1 uncultured Oscillospiraceae bacterium
TGGGCATACTGACGGTTGGTGGTGTTGTCCACGGGCTCAACCAGGACGGTGGGCTTGAACTGCTCGCCTCCGTTGCCGTTGCCGTCGGAGAACTTGATGGTCATGTCCTCAGCCCAGGGCTGGGTGGGGGCCTCGTCCATGGTGATGGTCAGGGTGCTGCCGTTGAAGGAAGCGGTGAAGGCCGCGCCAGCCAGCGTGCCGTCCCACTCGTCGGGTGCTTCGCCGGGTACGTCAGCCGCAGGAGCGGGAGCGTCGGGATCGGCGGGAGCTTCGTCGTTCTTGGCGGCATTCTTGGCGGCAGCGTTCAGAGCGGTGGCGATTTCCTTGGCCAGATCTGCGCCGGAGTACTCGCCGGGCTTCAAGTTCAGCGTGATCTGATGCTCGCCCAGAGAGAGGGTATAGCTGCCGGTGGTCTCTTCCTCATTCGGAGTCGTTCCGTCCACGCCCTCTGTCTTCTCGATAACATTGGCGCCAGTAATATCGGTTGTGGGGGCGGCGGCAGGACCGTCTCCGCCGACAGCGCCAGGAGTCTTGGCGGTCAGAGTGAGCTTGTTGTTCTCCCACTTGGCCGTATACTCTTTGTCAGCCGTGTTGTTGTACGTAGTGACAAAGTCGGCCATGGTGGTGTCGAGGTCCTGGTTCCAGGTAACATCAACGCCGTCGATCTTCTTACCGGTAAAATCATTCTGACCTTTTCCGGCAAGATCGATCTCATACTCGGCAGCAACCGCGGGCGTGGGCTCGGGCTCCTGGTCGCCTTCCACAGCCTCTGCGCCCGCGACAACCTCATTAGCAGTCACACCGGTAATATCGGTTGCAGGCTCGGCGGTGGGACCGCTCTCTCCAATCGCACCCGCAGTCTTTGCCTCCAGAACAAGCTTGCCATTTGCATCATCCCAGCTTGCCACGTACTCTTTGGTATCATCGGTGTTGTAATCACCAACGAAGGCAGCCATGGTGGTGTCAATATCGGTATCCCAAGCAATAGCCTGACCGTCGATTTCCTTAGTATTGAGCGCCGTACCATCCTTACCAGCAAGATCAAACTCATACTTGGCTTTGACCGCAGGCTGGGCCTCAGCTCCTCCGGCAGCGGCGGCGGCAGCGCCTTCAGCGCCGTCCTCGGGATCGGGAACAGTGATCTTCAGCTGGCTGAGGTCATAGGTGAACACACCGGCCTGGGGATCCACGCCCAGCTGGCCGTCGGACACCACCTGGAAAACGCCGTCGGCGGACACGCGGTCGGAATCGGCACCCTCGGTGGGGCTGGAGAGCTGATAGCTGGTCTTGATCTCCTGGGTGCCGTCCAGCAGCTTGATGCCGTTGAAGTTGGCGGAGTCGGCGATACGGTTGATTTCGGAGCGGAGCTGGTCCACTTCCTTCTGGAGGTTCAGGCGGTCCACTTCGTTGTCATAGGTGCCGTTGGCGGACTGGGTAGCCAGCGTGACCATACGGTTGAGCATGTCCTGGACTTCCTGCATGGCGCCTTCGGCGGTCTTCACCAGGGAAATGCCGTCCTTGACGTTCTTGCTGGCGGCGTTCAGACCGGAGATCTGAGCGCGCATCTTTTCGGAAATAGCAAGGCCCGCAGCATCATCACCAGCCCGGTTGATCTTGTAACCGGAAGAGAGTTTCTCCAGGTTCTTCGATACGGCGGATGTGTTGGTGTTGTAGTTGCGGTAGGCGTTCATCGCGGCAATATTGTGCTGAATACGCATAGTTTTATCTCCTTATTACATTTGCGTCCGCTGTTCCTTGCGGATCGCCCGTAGTGTGGTGCGCTTCCCGCTCCGGACATCTGGCCAGACTGTCCGAAGGGTTCAGCGCGGTTTCTTTATTTCAGACGGCCCGCGCAGACCGTTTGAAATCTCTGCTACGCGGACAGCTCTGCCCGGAGCTGTTCCAGCCGGCCCCGCAGGGCCTGAATCTCCCTCCTCGCGGCGGTGTCCGCCAGTTCGTCCATACGGTCGAGGACGGTTTCCACGTTTTGGAGGAGGTTGGCCTGATTTTTCCTGGCCGTGGTCTCCCGCTCTCTGCGCTGGAGACATGCGTCCAGATTTTTGGCGTTCCTTGCCTTTTCGGATGGGCTTTTGGGCCGCCGGTCCCGGAGGCCCTCCGGCCTCTGGCCGCTGCGCTCCAGGACTTCTCCCCGGAGAATGGGGACCTCCCTCGGCGCTTTCACCGACACCCGGAAGGATGGACCGGTCTGGAACACCTGGACGGCGATATCGTCGCCGATGGTCAGATACTCGCCGGATTTCAGCTGCAGCGACAGCATGTGCGGCTCCTTTCATCAGGCTGGTTTGCAAAGGTATACTTTTACAAATTGAAAATTCGCTTGAAAAAAATTCTGGAAAACCACTTATTTTTTGTACAGCTCCGCCGATTATATGGATGTAAGCAAGATGGAGCGCCGGTTTGCAAAATCATACTTTTGCAAACCGGCGCTCCATACCGTCCGGCGCCCCCGCCCGCGCCTCCGCTTTTTTCAGAATTTCCAAAATATGCCCCAAGAAATACGAACTCGCATATTGACGAATGAGCAAAAAAGAAATATAGTATAGCATAGAGGATGTTTGTCATAGTATTTTAAGTCAGAGAAAAAAACGCGCCGGACGGCGGCAAAGATAGAAGGAGGCAGCCATATGTATTTCATTACAGGCGGTGTGGGGTTTCTTGCCTGCATTATTTTTATGATTCTTATTATTCGCTTCGCGGTCAAAGGGAAATCCTGCACAGTACCCTTGATCGCCTATCTGTTGTCCATTCTCCTGGTTCTGGGCAGCGGGTTCCTGTATTCCAAGACGGACCCCAATATCGGCGGCGGGGAATTCCTGAAATATGTACTCCGGGACAGAAGCGTTCCGCCGGACCTGATCGGCGAGTGGCGGGAGGCCGGAGACAGCGATTCCTACCATGGGATTTACATCAACGGCAATACCATCGAAATCTACTTCGTCTCTGACGGCGGACGCTCGCGGACCTTGTATTGGGCGGGCAGCTTTGAGGCGCCGTCAGACGGGGCAGAGCCGTACACCTGGGTGTCCCGAAATGACGCCAGCCGCACATCTGCCGCGCTTCTTGCCTCCGGAGACAACACGAAGGAGTTTACGTATCTCAACGGCAAGCTCTCCTATTCCGCCACTGTTCTGGGCGTTACAACGACGATTCACGCGGAAAAACAGTCCTGGGGCTACTTCGGCATTGAGGAGCCTGCGGAATCGGAGGCCGACGGCGAAGCCGCTGAATAAGCGGCGCGGCGGAATCAGCCTACCGGACGCAAGACGGAAGGCCAACAGAGAATATAAAGATTTTCAAAAAGGCGGCGCAATCGAAAGACTGCGCCGTCTTTTTTGCGGTGCTGATTTTCTTGCCGGCACCCTAAGCTCTGTTCATGCGCTGCCTTCCCAAGCCCGCCCTTGCCACAGCCGCAGAAATATGGTAAGCTGATGACTGCTCTGCACGCCAGCTCCTCCGCCTAGCCTTGGCGTGCGCAAAGCGCGGCAAAGTACAGCGGACAGGTGATTCCCGTCCCGGCGTTGGGCCACAGCAGAGACAGCGACCAGTCCAAGGCGAAAATCAGACTGACGCTCCGGCAGACAGCGGTTCTGATGCCGCCGTTGAGCCGCTTCAGCCGTCGGTCCAGCCGCGGTGTCAGCCATGCCAGCACCCAACCCGCCAGTGCGAATCCCAGCAGGCTTGCCAGACAGACCCGGCCCTGGAGACTGCCGGGAAGTCCGGTGTAGTCCCACCACCGCTGCCGGAACCGCAGCTCCAGGGCCAGCGCAGTTGCGTATTCCACCCCGCCGCCGGCCAGAGCGGCCAGAAAGGGAACCGTCCACCGGTTCCGGCGGCTCCGGAGCAGTGCCGCCATCAGCATGCCTCCCGCACCATATACAGGCAGCCACGGTCCGCGGAGCATTCCTCGGTTGACCCACTGTCCGGTGGCAAGGGCCGTCAGCAAGACCTCCCAGACCCAACCAGCGACGGAAAACAGGTAAAACAGCAGCAGCCAATCCTCCAGCACCGCTTCCCGCCGAGAGACGGAACGGACCATAAACATCCCCTTTTTTGACAGTCTTGACAATATCGCCGAAATACGCAGGAAACGGCAAAAATGAAGCGCAGCAGGACAGCTGTGTCGCATCTGATCCGCTGAACTTTGTCGTTTTTAAGCGTTTCAACTAGGCTGTGCTGCTGAAAAGGAAAATATACAAGGAGACGTAAAAATGAGCAGGAAACGGAAGTATGATTTGCTGCTGGTAGCGGGACTGCTGCTGGCGGCGGTGATATTATACCTGCTTCTCCGCCCCGGCGGTCCAGGCGTATGGGCGGTGGTAACAGTGGACGGCCGGGAGACGGCTCGCTACGCTCTGTCGGAGGACCGGACCGTAATCCTAGGAGAGGAGAACTACAATATCCTCCAGATCTCTAACGGCAAGGCGGCGGTGATGGAGGCCAACTGCGGCGACCACACCTGCATCCGCACAGGAAAGATTTCCCGGGAGGGGGAGAGCATCATCTGTCTGCCGCACCGTCTGATTATTCGGATTGAGGGCGGGGTGAAGCCGGATTTCGACGCGTTTGTGAGGTAAGAGGGAAAAGGAATGATGAGAAAAAATCTGGCGCGATATGCGCTGCTGGTGGCGCTGGCAATGGCGCTCAGCTGGCTGGAGAGCATGATTCCTCTGCCGGGACTGCTGCCGGGTATGAAGGTAGGATTGGCCAATCTGGTGGTAGTATTCGCTCTGTACCGGATGTCTCCGAGGGACGCGGCCTCCATTTCGCTGGTTCGCGTACTGCTGGCCTCTGCGGCCTTTGGAAGTGCCTACAGCTTTGCCTATTCCCTGGTAGGTGCGGCGCTGAGCCTGGCGGTGATGGCAGGGCTGAAAAAGCTGGACCAATTTTCCATTGTGGGCGTAAGCGCCGCAGGAGGCGTCTGCCATAACATCGGGCAGCTGCTGGTAGCGGCAGCGGTGCTGGAAACGGTCCGTCTGGGGTGGTATCTCCCTGTCCTGCTGGCCAGCGGCACTCTGACCGGAGCCGCTATCGGAGCGGCGGGAGGTATAGTAGTGGAACGGGTAAAATGAAAGACCGGGGCCAGTCTGAACCGCCCCGGTCTTTTCCTATACCGTATAAACAAATTCGCCGTTTTTCTCGTTGATTCCGTAGAAATCCGCAAAGGTCAACCGGAAAATCCGCTCTTTCTTCTCGCTGATATCAATTCTATTCTTGATGAGATGCAGGTACAAGCCGTGGTTAGAAATATCCCCCAGAGACAGATAGCCGGTGAGCTTCCCGTCCGTGATAACGGCCTTTTTGTATTCTGTGGGCGTCTTGTGGACAATCACATCCGCCCCTTCGGTCAGGTCCATCCTGCCCACGCTCAGCATGGTCACACCGAAGAAATTGCTGGTGTTCTTGAAGGGGTAGGGCTTCTCATACACCGTGTCGATGCCGGCCATGTTCTCCGCCGCCGCCTTGCCCTGAGCCATGGCGTCCGGCCACACGCCGGAGAGACCTGTGCAGTCGCCAGCCGCATATACGTCCGGGGCAGAGGTCCGCAGATGATCATCCACCTCGACAGCCCGTTCCGCCTTGATACCGCTGGCCTGAGCGATCTGAATTCTGGGCCGGACTCCCGCAGCCATGATAATGAAGTCGCAGGGCACATGCTCCCCGGTGGAGAGAATGACTTCCGTGATGTTCCCCTCGCTGTCCACCACCGCGTCTGCGGCTCCGATTCCCAGCAGAAACCGGCACCCATGCTCCTCAAAAACTTTCTGGTACACGCTTGCCGCATAATCGTCTGTCTGAAGGGGCATCACCCGCGGAGCCATCTCGGCGATGGTGATTTCCGCACCCCGGTGGCACAGGGCGGAAGCCGCGTCCAGGCCCACCAGACCGGACCCCACAATGAACACCCGCTTGCCCTTGCCGAAAGCCTCGTCGATCTTTAGTGCGTCGCTAAGATCCCGGAAGCCAAATACGTTGGGCGCCTCCCGGAAATGAGGGATGGGCGGGATGAAAAAACCGGCCCCGGCGGCGATCAGCAGCTTGTCATAGGGAATGCTGTATTCGCCGCCATAGTGCACCAGCTTGGCCTCGGTGTCGATTTTGCTGACAGTCTGGCAGGGAATATGGTAAATATTCTTCTTCTCGAAAAAATCCTCCCCCACAAAGTTGATGCCCTGAATGGTCCGCTCGTGACCCAGGAACTTGTGGAGCATGCAGCGGGAATGGACGTGCTCGTCAATGGAGATCACGGTGACAATATCGTTAGGGCGGAACTCCCGGAGGACCTGGGCGGCGCTGATGCCGGCGGCGCCGGCGCCGATGATGACAAATCGCTCCATGGTCAAACCTCCCTTACTTCAATGGCCTTTTTGGGGCAAGAGCGCACACAGGCGGGCCCCTCCTCCAGATGCTGGCAGAAATCGCATTTTACCATCCGCGTCCGGTCCGGGGTAACGGCCGGCACCCCGTAGCGGCAGTTCATCACGCACATATAGCATGCCGCGCACTTCTCCGACTTATACTCCACCAACCCGGTTTCCATACTTTTTTCCAGCGCACCGCTCATACAGGCTCCTGCGCAGTCAGGAATGTCGCAGTGGCGGCAGAAGATAGGGCTGTAGCCGCCGCGTCCGTCAGAGAGGATCCGGTTCCTGGACTGAACAGAGAGATCAGTGAGATCCAGAGCATACACCGCCTGCCGGATTTCCGCCAGAGTTCCCTTCCGGGGCGTCATGTCCTGATGAGACGCCATGCAGGCAATGGTGCAGTTCCTGCACCCGTCGCACTTGGCGGGATCAATAAAAATTCGTTTCATTTTCTCGCGTCTCCCCTCAAATATTCAGGGCCTTGCGTTTCTCCTCGATGATGGCCTCCAAAGTATTAGCCGCAGATTTGCCGTCACCGTCCACAATGACCCGACCACCGGTGAGGTCTGCCATATCCTCGGTCAGCACCTTGGCAACAAGCTTGCTGCCGGTGATGAAGGGCGGCACCCCCAGATGCAGGGGCAGACCAAGGGCCAGAGCGAATGCGCCGTCCGCCAGCGCCTGCTCCTCCAGCCACTGAGCGGCGGAGAGAACTAGTGGCAGCTGGGGCAGATCCACGCCCAGTTCCCCGGCAATTTCAGTGGCCACAATCTCCAGCCGTCCGATGGCGAGGCAGGGACCGAAGTTCAGCACCGGGGGAATCCCCAGTTCCTTGCACACGGCCTTCAGATTGGGCCCCGCCAGCTCAGCGGCCTCGGGAGTCATAAGCCCGATGTTCTCCAGCCCGCCAGAAGAGCAGCCCGCCGTCAGCACCAGGATATCTCTGGCGATCAGCTCCCGGGTGAGCTCGGCGGTCAGCGTGTCGTGCCCATAGGCCACGCTGGAGCAGCCCACAACTCCGGCCAGTCCCTTGATCTTTCCGGCCACAATGAGATCAATCAGCGGCTTCCAGCTGCCGCCCAGAAATGCCTTCAGGCTGCCCTCGCTGACGCCGGTGAGGGTGTTCTTGTTGCCGTGGTCTGCAAACAGGTTCATGGGTACGCTGCCCCGGCGGGCGGTGTATGCGTCGATGATCTCGCCGATGATCTTATCGCCGTCCGCCTGACGGGTTTCATAGTTAAAGGGAATGTACTCCGCGTTGGCCTTCTTGGCCACCACATCCAGACAGATCTGCTTGATCTTCAGCTCCTCGCAGATGGTCTCAATCCCCGGCAGGGTACAGTTGAACTCGGAGAGAACCGCATCAATTGCGCCGCAGGACAGTACCGCCTCGGAGATGTAGTTGTTCCCTGCGTGTCCGTCAAATATTTCGGTATAGTGGGCTCCGCGCAGCTGGAGATCCTGCCCCACGCAGGTGCAGCCTACCAGCTTGAATCCTTTGGCTCCGGCGGCCCGGGCCTTCTCTACCACGTCCTCGTCCAGCAGGCGGTCCTGAATGTAGGTGAACAGAGAGTGCTGATGTCCGGTAATCAGAATGTTGATGTAATCGGGGTCAATGACGTTCATGCCTACCGGCGCGGAACGGATTTCCGGGTCGCCCAGTACCACGTCGTTGAGCAGATTGGTCAGTTGGAGACCGTACAGACCGGTGGATACGCCCAGACGAAGGCAGCTCACCAGCATCTCCGCCGGGTCAGAGCTTAAATTGGTGGAGGTCTTGACGATGTTGTTGAACACTTCGCCCTTGGCGCCGCCGGGCATGATGCCCAGCTCCTTCCAACGCTCTACACGGGGGCCGTAAGCCAACTTCTCCACCAGCTCCATCTGCTCATACTCCGGCCGGTACAGGTCGGAGAGCACCGCGTCGGCCACCTTCACGCACAGATCGTACTTGTCCGTCCCGGTGACGCCAAAGAGCTCCGCCAGATGATTCAGAGCTTTCTCGCTGCGGATCTTGTCCCTGTGCAGCCCGGTGTTTTTCAGCTGCCGGGCGGTATTCTCCACTACGTGGATATAACAGCCGGATCCGGCGGCCACAGCCCGCAGAAAATTCCGGGCTACGATGGTATCGGCGCTGGCCCCGCAGATGCCTCGGGGGGCGTCGGGGGTAATGCGGCAGGGTCCATTGGCGCACAGGCGGCAGCACACCCCCTGGAGGCCGAAGCCGCACTTGGTTTCCTGAGAAGCCACCCGGTGGTGGGCGGTCTCCAGGGGCAAAGAGCGGATATAGTTCTCCATGGGCTTATCCGCACTGCGGCAGGTGTTGCGGCTGAGGCAGTCGGTACAGCTGTTCATAAAATATTTTTCCTCCTCATAATGATTCCCAAAAATACATTGTCAAATCGTTCACGATATGAGCATACCGCGAACCGGCTCTTTTTGCAGTTGCATCCGCAACAACCGGCGGATGCAGTTTTAACCGTCCGAATTCCCCCTGTGCACGCTATACAGAAAAAACACACCGTCGGGGGCCCGGTACAGCCCGTCCAGCCCCTCCGACAGCTGGAAGCTGCCACCCTGGCAAAGGATGGGGATCACCGGAGAGTCCTTCAGGAGAATAGCCTCCGCGTCATGGAGGTAGGCATCCCGAGCATCAGGAGATACGGCGCTCCGGGCGGCGTCCAATAGAATATCAAAGGCGTCGCTGGCGTAGCCAGTCACGTTGGCCTCGTTTCCGCTATGCCAGCAGTTCAGCAGCGCTCCTGCATCGCTGTAGGCGGGAGAGAGGACCTGCCCTGCCATCTGGAAGGCGGGAACCGGCTCTGTTTCGCTGCTCTCTGCCGCCTCCGTATCCTCCTCGCCCTCCTCGGGCACAGCAGGAGCGAGAAGGGCGTCATACTCTGACCGGCTTACCTCCCGGGCGGAGATGGACACGCCCAGAGTCTCTTTCCACATCTCGCACAGGGCGCTGGCCAGAGTGCCGTCCCAGACCGTCTGCTCCACATAAATATATTCCACCGCCGGGAAGCCGCTGCCGCCGGGGTAGCCAGCATTAGCCATCAGGGCCTGGGCGTAGCTGCGGTCCGTCTCGTAGTCATGGGTGTGCTCCGCTGTCACCAACTCCAGACTATGGGCCCGGAAGTCCCAGCAGGTGGGAGCGGGCTTCTCCGGCTCCGGCTCGGCGTTGGGATCGGGGAGGGCATCTTCCTCCACATCCTCCTCTACCACGGGCCGGGCGCTGTAGTCGGATACCCCGTAGGGCACCACCCCCGGCGCGGGCCGCAGGGTCAGATTGCCTACTGCATCAGTCAGTGCCTGCCGGTCCACCGCCAGATGGAAGGCCATCCGGACATTTACATCGTCAAAGGGCACCGTCAGCGTATTGAGCAGCACCCCGTAGGTCCCCGTCACCGGCTCCGGCGTCCACAGGCCGCTGTCCGAAAGCTCCTGGAGCCGCTGGTCAGACAGGCTGGTCGTCAGAACAGGTTCCCCGGCCGGCGGGTCCTCATAATCTGCGGCTGCGGTCTGGAACTGGATTACCTCCGGTCCCAGAGGATCATTGTTGTAGTAGGTTTCGCTGCGCTCCAGAACCACCTGTCCCCGATGGAAGGTAGTGGCAGTGTATGCTCCATTGGTGATGGCTCCAGTGCTCTGGTTCACCAAATCTGAGCGTATCGGCATAGTATATGCCCCAGCGCAGACCTCTTCCAGAAACCAGGCGGGACTGCCTTTCAGCACCGCCACAAAGGTTCGGCTGTCGGGAGCGGACACACCCAGAGGGGCCGGTGTCCCGTCTTCCAGAACCTCGCCGAAGCCGGCGACGGCTGACATCAGTTCCCGGTGGGGCAGTTCGTTGGCCGGGTCCGCCAGACGCTGCCAGGCGGTGACGAAATCCTCCGCCGTAACGGCCCTTCCGTCAGACCACTTGGCGTCCTCCCGCAGGGTAAAGGTGTAGGTGGCGTTCCCGGCATAGTCGGTTTCTACCGTGTAGCTCTCCGCCTGACCATTGGCCAGCACCGCCCAGCCGTCGCCGCCGTCCTCCCAGCGCAGGAGGTTCTCAAAAAGGTGATAGAGGATCATCTCTCCGCCATTTTCGGTGACGGCAGCGGGGGACAGCGTAGTCTGCGGCTCATCCATCGGGACAGTGAGCGTGTAGGGACCGCTCTCCTCCGGGGGTAAGACCTCGCTGTCTCCTGGTTTTTCCCCGCAGGCACACAGCAGCAGCCCCAGCAGGACACACAGCAGGGATTTACACTTTTTCTTTATCGAACCCATTATTTTGTCTCCACAGGAACCAGCTTCCCGTCCTCACCGAATGTCACCGGCTGAATCTGATTCCGGGTATGCTTGGCGATGTCGTTCAAGCGGACCATGCCGGGGTAATCTGTGACAAAGGTGTACGCCACACCGTGGCGTCTGGCCCGGCCTGTCCGGCCGATGCGGTGGACATAATACTCGTTCTCGTCGGGTACATCGTAGTTGAATACTGCGTCCACGTCGTCCACGTCGATGCCCCGGGCAGCCACGTCGGTTGCCACAAACACCCGCAGCTCTCCCCGGCGGAACCGGGCCATGACCTTCTCTCGCTTTTCCTGGGGAATATCGCCGTGAATGCACAGAGCATCCACGCCCCGCATCTGCAAAAGCTTGGTGACTCGTTCGGTGTTGCCCTTGGTGTTGCAGAAGATCATCACCCTGTCGTACTGCTCCAGGCAGAGAATGCGTTCTACCGCATCCACCTTCTGATCCATGTTCAGTTCCAGACGGTATTGCAGGATATCCGGCTTGTTCTCCTGGTCGGCCTGAACGGTGATTTCTACCGCGTCCCGCTGGTAAACCCAGGCAATATCCATGACCTCCCGGCTGATCGTGGCAGAAAAGAGGCCCAGGTTTTTCCGGTTTTTCATCTGATCCAGCAGGCGCGTCACGTCGTGGATGAAGCCCATGTCCAGCATCCGGTCAGCCTCATCCAGCACAGCGGTCTGGACCTGATCAATCCGCACTGTCCGCCGCTTGAGGTGGTCGCCCAGTCGCCCCGGGGTGGCAATAACGATTTGGGGGCGTTTTTTCAGAGTATCGATCTGCTTTCCGATAGGCTGGCCGCCGTAAAGACAGACCATCCGGACGCCTGGCTTGAACTGCCCCAGTTCCCGCATTTCGGCGGTGATCTGCATGGCCAGCTCCCTGGTAGGGGCCAGAATCACCGCCTGGACCTGATCATTTTCCGGGTCGATGTGCTCAATGATAGGGATGCCGAATGCAAAGGTTTTTCCGGTACCGGTAGGGGCCTTGGCGGTAACGTCCTGCCAATCCAGCATAGGCGGGATGCACCCGGCCTGAACAGGCGTAGAGACTTCGTAATTTTTTTTCTCCAGCGCCCGCATGATTTCCTCCGACAGCCCCAGGCTGTCAAAGCGGACGCCCTGTGTAATTTCCATAAATTCTATCCTCGTGATTTTTATCGTGTTTTACTGCTGACTGTATAATAACTAATTTATATTATCATAAAAACAGCCCGGCCGCAAGGGCAGCAGACGGTTTTCCCGAAAATTCATGTAGAAGTACAATAGTTGATGGACAAAGGGTAAAGAAAAGAGCAGAGCGGCAGGAGATAAATCCACGTGCTTATATCATGATCTTTTCATAGGTCTGAGTCGCCGTTCTGATAAGCTTTTGGGCCGTATCTCTCCTCCCTGAATTTATAGTATTGCAGGGCGATCCCGGATAGCAGGACATGACAAGAGCACAAAATGCAGGAAAGCGGAGTACACCATCCGTAGCACAACGAGTGGGATCGCAGGGCAGATCATACAGCTAAATTTATATGGAATATATAAATTTAGCGCCAACAGGCAGACAGGTTTCTACAATCAAGCCAATAACCAGACAACTTTATTAAAATTCTATAAAAAGTTGTTGAATCAAAAAAGACTTTATGCTACATTCCCATTATACAGATGTTGGAAAATAACCGGGACCGCATCTGACAATAACGGAAAAGGAGCGAGATTATGAAAAGAAGAATTCTTAGCATCGTGTTGCTTGCCGCCGTGTGCGCGGCCCTGTTGGCGGGCTGTGGCCAGAAGTCCGCAACATGGAAGGTTACATGCCCCTGGGCTCCCTCTGGCGTAGCTGCCATGGTGAGCCAGCAGGCTGCTACCAAATCCACAAGCTATTCCGACTCCATCACCCTGGTGGCTGAAGCTATCAAGGGAGATGCCGCCACCGTGAACACCTGGGTGGCCGACACCAAGGCCAACGATACCGAGCTGGTCTTCGTAGGCGAGGGCCTGCTGTCCATCACCTCCATTCTGGACCCCGCCAAGATGCAGTTCGGGTATGAGGACTTTGTGTTTGTGGAAAACCTGTATTCCTCCATCTTCGTCCTCTCCGCCGACGCCAAGCTGAACATCAGCAGTGTGGCCGATCTGGAAGCCTATGTCCAGCAGGGAACGGAAATCAGCGTGGCGGTCAATGGCGCCACCAGTTCCGAGGCATTCCTGGCCGCGTCTTTGTTCGGTGCCATGGGCGCGGGCGACAAGCTGAAGCTGACGCCTTATCAGTCCGCCGCCGAGGCCGCTCAGGCCGTGGCCCGGGGCGAGACCCAGTTTGCCGTCTCCCACCAGTCCCAGATTCTGGAAACCTACCAGCAAAATGGCGTGACTGTTGTGTGTGCCTTTGACGAGGGCAATATTGAAAACGGCCCCTTTGCCGGTGTAGAGGGCGTGGGCCAGCATGGCTACCCTTACTTCCGCAACCGCTGCTTTGTTATGGCCCGGGCCGGCACTGACGAGAAGAAGGTCGCCGAGCTGAAAGAGCTCTATGGCAAGATTCTGGCGGATACGGAAGTTACTGAGTGGCTTCAGGATACCATGCTGCTGGAGGTGGACACCATGTCCGTGGCGGACGTGGAGGCCCATGTGGAAAACGTGAAGGGTATCGTTAACGAGTACAAGGACATTGTCGCAGGCTGATAGCAGCTGTACATACGGGGAATGGGATAGGGCAGAAGTCCCGCCCATTCCCCGTCCTATTTTCTGAAGTTTGAAAGGAGGCTCCCCTTATGAAGCAATGGATAGCGCAGTTTAACGGCCGTATGGACGCCTGGGGCCGGAAGCTGCACGAAAAAGAACTCCGCATCCCCGTTGACCTGGTTACAGGCGCAGTGTTCGCGCTTTTTGCTCTGGTAATTCTGCTGGTTATGCCGGACCAAGTTGCGATTTCCGAGAAAGATGTGGTCAATGGCCGGGCGTTTCCTACTCTGCTGATGACGGTCATGCTTCTTTGCTGTGCCATATTGATCGGCAAGGAACTCTATAAACTGGCAACGAAGCAATCTCTGAATTGGAAGATCGTCAACATTCAGGTAGAGGCCAAGGCGCTGGTCATTCTGGGCATTTTGTTGGGCACCTATTTCCTTAGCAAGTGGACCGGCCTGTTCGTGGTGGGAGCGGTCTTCTGCTGCCTGGGTTTCCTGCTCTATTTCCGATGCCGGAAGAAATCCTACTATGTCATTACCCTGGTGATTGCGGTAGCCATCTGGGCGGCCTTCCGCTTTGTCCTGGGCGTGGACTTTTAAGGAGGGGGGCGGCTTATGCTACAGTACATTGCCCCGGCCACCGGCCTGCTGTTTACATTAGAAAATATCCTGTGGATCAACCTCGGTGTGTTCATCGGTTCGGTTTTTGCGGCCATTCCCGGACTGAGCGTTATCCTGTGCGTGATCTTGTTCCTGCCCGTCACCTACTCCATGACCGCCATTCCCGGCATGATGTTTCTGCTTGGCATCTACTGCGCCGGGGGCTATGGAGGCAGCGTGTCCGCCATTCTCATCAACACCCCAGGCACGCCCCATGCGGCAGCTACCATGCTGGACGGGCATCCCCTGTCGGAGCAGGGCCGGACCAAGGCCGCACTGAAGATCGCCCTGTACGCCTCCACCTTCGGTGGGATCTTCTCCGCCCTGATGCTGCTGTTTCTGGGGCCTCAGGTGGCCCGGGTGGCCGCCCAGCTGGGTACTGCGGAGTACTTCATGGTCTGTGTCTTTGGCCTGACCATCATTGCCGGCGTATCGGGCAAGAGTATGGTCAAGGGACTGATTTCCGCATGCCTGGGCCTGCTCATCTCCTGTGTGGGTTCCGACCCCATGACCAGCTATGACCGTTTCACCTTCGGCATTTCCCGGCTGTACCTGGGGCTGGATCTGGCGGTATGTCTCATTGGACTTTTCGCTCTGGTGGAGATCATGTCCAAAGCGGAGAAACGGCTGGACCGTCTGAACCTGGACACCACCCAAATCAAGGATGACGGTGTCATCACCAAAGCGGAATACAAAAGGATGGCCCGGCCGGTGCTGCTGTCCTCCATTATCGGTGTACTGGTAGGTATTATCCCCGGCACCGGGGCCTCGGAGGCATCCTGGTTCAGCTATAACACCGCCAAAAATATGTCCAAGCACCCCGAGGAGTTCGGACATGGCTCCGTGGAGGGCATTGCCGCCGCCGAGTCGGCGAACAACGCCGTCACTGGCGCGACCCTGATTCCCCTGCTCACCCTGGGAATCCCTGGCGATGGTACCGTGGCGATTATGCTTTCCGCCCTGATGATCAACGGCCTGAATCCCGGCCTCAGCCTCTTTACTACCCAGGGAGACATTATGTACGCCATTATGCTGGGTCTGATTTTGGTGAATATCTTCATGCTTCTTCAGGGCAAGTTCCTTACCTCCCTCTTTGCCAAGGTAGTGTCCATTCCACAGGAGATTCTCACTCCCATCATCGTCATCTTCTGCTTTGCCGGAGCCTATTCCGTGAATGAGAATTACTTTGACGTGGGCGTAGCCCTGATTTTCGGTATGCTGGCCTGGATTCTGCGGAAGCTGGAGCTTCCCCCGGTGCCCATCCTTTTAGGGTTGGTGCTGGGCAGCATGACAGAGACAAATTTCCGCCGGGCTTTGCTGATCTCCAATGGAAGTCCCAAGATTTTTTTCAGCAGCGTATACTGCATTATCTTCCTGATCCTGATCGTGCTGGCGGTGGGCGCCATTGTCCGGGGTAAGATGAAGGAAAGAAACACGCAGAAGGAGGAGTGACCATGCCCAACAACATCATTTTCTATTTCACCGATCAGCAGCGCTGGGATACCTGCGGCTGCTTTGGCCAGCCCCTGGACATCACGCCCAATCTGGACGCCCTGGCCCAGGAAGGAGTGAAGTTTGACAACGCCTTCTCTCCCCAGCCGGTATGCGGTCCCTGCCGGGCGCTGTTCCAGACCGGCAAGTACCCCACGGAGACCGGCTGTTTCCGTAATAACATCATGCTGCCCGCCGGAATCAAGACCCTGGGCCAGTATATTGAGAAAGCGGGCTATGAGACGGCCTACATCGGCAAGTGGCATCTGGCCAGCGACGGGGAGCTGGAAAAGCCCCCCGCCATTGATCATACCGTCACCGCCGTTCCCCGGGAGCTGCGTGGGGGCTACACCGGCTTCTGGCGCGCTGCCGACGTGCTGGAGTTTACCTCCCACGGTTACGACGGCTTTGTCTTTGACGAACATGACCAACGAGTCGATTTCAAGGGCTACCGGGCGGACTGCATCAACGACATGGCGTTGGAATTCCTTGACGGTTACGCAGGAGAGAAGCCCTTCTTCATGACTATCTCCCAGATCGAGCCTCACCACCAGAACGACCGCAAGCACTACGAGGGACCGGAGGGCTCCAAGGAGCGGTTTAAGAACTTCGTTTTACCCGAAGATCTGAAAGTTCTGGGGGGCAACGCCGCCGAGGAGTACCCGGATTATCTGGGGCAATGTGCCAGCTTGGATGAGAATCTGGGACGGCTGGTGGCAAAACTGAGAGAAAAGGGGCTGTATGAGAATACGGTGATCATCTTTGCTTCGGATCACGGCTCTCATTTTCTCACCCGAAACCGGGATGATCATCTCAACGGCTATGACGACTACAAGCGCTCCTGCCATGATGCCTGCCTCCATGTGCCGCTGGTCATTGCCGGCGGCCCCTACCGGGGCGGACAGGCAGTAGAGGAGCTGGTGAGTACCGCAAGTCTGCCCAAGACCATTCTGGCTTTGGCCGGCGTGGACGTGGGAGACGCCATGATTGGGGAAAACCTTCTTGACGTTGTGGAAAAAAGGGCGGATAATAGGCCCAACGAGGTTTTCGCACAGATTTCCGAGAGCCGGGTGGGCCGGTGCATCCGCACTGCACGCTATACCTACTCCGTCTATGCCCCCGGCGTGAACGGCGGAGCAGCGGCAGCTTCAGACCACTATGCGGATGACTTCCTCTACGACATGGAACAGGACCCCCACCAGTTGAACAATGTGGTGGCCGACTCCGCTTACGCTCAAGTGAAAGCGGAACTGCGAAAGCGTCTGCTGGACTGGATCTGGCGGGCGGAAGGAGCGCGTCCCGTCATTACGGACTGAGAAGGACTTTGCGATTCCCGGGAGGACGTCATGAAGGAACTGGACCGAAAGTCGGAGATGGTCTACCGGTGGGTGCGGGCCTACATTGAAGAAAACAAGTTTTCCAGCAATACAAAAATTCCGTCAGAAACAGTCCTGACCCGAAAACTCTCCGTCAGCCGGGAAACTGTACGCCGGGCTCTGAGCCGGCTGGCGGAGGAGGACCTGCTTCTCCGGGTAAAGGGAAGCGGGACCTACATCAATAAAGAGAAGGCTCTGTCCTGGGAACTGGGAGGCAGCGGGGGAAGGACAAAAATCGGATTGATTCTTCAAGGCCAGGACGGGAACGCCAACTCCAGTCTGATGGACGGCATCCGAAGCATCCTGCCCCCGGACCGGGTGGACTTGCGCACCTTCCTCACAGACAACAAGTTTGCCAACGAACGCCGCTGCCTCCAGGCTGTGGTCAATCAGGGCTTTCAGGGATTCATTGTGGACGGCGTGAAAGCTAGCTTGCTGAACCCCAATCTGGACTACTATCAGAAAATCTATCAGAAGCGGATTCCTGTTATTTTCTATAACAACTATTACAAGAACCTGAAATGCCCCCGGGTAGTGGTCAACGACCTGCGCTGCGCTGAGGAATTGATCAGCCTGCTCATCCGGCAGGGACACCGGCACATTGCCGGGATTTTCCTCTCGGATAACTACCAGAGCATTGAGAAGTTTCAGGGGATGACGGCCACCCTCCAGAAAAACGGGGTGGAATACCAGGACGATTACGTCAAATGGTGCGCTTCCAGCGAGGCGTATGATGCTCATTCCATTGGACGTTTTCTAAAGCGTCTGCCCCGCTATACGGCGGTGGTGTGCTGCAACTACATGATCTTCCAACTGACCCGGCAGGTATTGGAGCAGCAGGGGAAGCGGGTGCCGGAAGACTGCTCTTTGGTATGTTTCGATTATTCCAGCAGCGATTGGGAGGCGGAGGGGGTCACCTGTTCCGTTCATCAGGGCTACCGTATCGGGCAGGAGGTGGCTGCCCGGCTGATGCGTATGATCCGAAACCGGGATTGCGACGATAAGGGTTATACATATGTTTTACCGCCGGAGATTTATCTGGGAAGGACGGTAGGGCCTGCAAGAGAAGTGAGGTAAGCAGCGGGCCTTTTCCACCATACGGAGCAAATTTTCTTAGCATACGACAGTATGCCCGCGAAAATTTGCCTTGTCTGGCGAAAAAGCTCCTCGCTATTGGGCATATTGCCAATAATTAAACAGCCTCCAGAAAGGAAGAAGATGCCATGCCGCCCCTGAGTATTTTACTGAAGCCTGCTTCCAGCGGATGCAACCTGCGCTGCTCGTATTGCTTTTATGCTGATGAGGCCAAGGCCCGTACAGTTCCCAATTATGGTCGGATGCCGGAAGCGGTGAGCCATGCTTTGATTGAGAAAGCGGCGGAGGCGGCTGAGGGCTCGGTCACATTCCTGTTTCAGGGGGGGGAACCCACCCTGGCGGGGCTGGAGTTCTTCCAGGACTTTGTCTCCCATGCAAAAAGGAACGTCTCTCCTCGATTGGCGGTCCGCTATGCCATCCAGACCAACGGAATCTTGCTGGACCAGGAGTGGTGCCGCTTTTTCAAAGAAAACCAGTTTCTTGTGGGCCTGTCCCTGGACGGCAGCCGGGAGTGCCACGACCGTTTCCGCTTGGACGGAGGGGGAAAGGGAACCTATGACCGGGTGCGGCAGGCAGCCCATCATCTGGAGCGGGCTGGTGTGGAGTACAATGTCCTGACGGTTGTGACTGGCTATCTGGCCCGGCATATCCAGAGCGCCTTTTCCAATCTATGCAGGCAGGGCTTCCGGTTTCAGCAGTATATTCCCTGTCTGGACCCCTTGGAAGAGGAACGGGGCGGTCAGGAATACTCTCTTTCTCCGGCTAGGTATGCGGAGTTTTTGAAAAAGCTGTTTGACTTGTGGTACCGGGAACTGGAGCAGGGCCGCTACTGGTCCATTCGCTATTTTGATAATTTGCTTTGGATGCTGGAGGGACATGCTCCGGAGCAGTGCTCCATGCGGGGGTGCTGCGGCTTGCAATATCTGGTGGAGGCGGACGGCAGTGTGTACCCCTGCGATTTCTATGGGCTGGACGCGTATCGTCTGGGGAATATTCGGGACGATACTTGGAGGGACCTGGACCAGGCCAGGGAGGCGCTGGGCTTTGTCGAGTCCTCCCGGCACATACCGGAAAAATGCAGTCATTGCCAGTGGTATCCTCTATGCCGGAACGGATGCCGGCGAGACCGGGTCATTGAGGGAGATCAATTGGGACGCAACTATTATTGCGAGGCTTACGCTGGGTTTTTCGCCTATGCCCTTCCCCGTCTGGGCCGGGCGCGGCTTCTGCTGCGACATATCCAGACTCCGTGAACAGCTGGGATGGAATCCGGCTGGTGATCTGTTTTTCAGGTTTACACAGCGATTTTCGCAAACAAAAGCACAACGCCCGATTTAAGGATTTCTTAACCTTAAATCGGGCGTTGTTGACAACTACTCTTTTTAACGACTTTGGGCATAGGCACCATATGTGAACAGACCCTGGCATCTCCTTAATTTGTGGCAGCAATACCATTATACGTTGGTATTTTTTTCCTATATGCAGATACCCCCTGATGTAGTACTTCTATTTTCCTACATCAGGGGCTTTTATCTATTGTCTGGTTTCACTGAGCCAGTTCAGAGCGGACGGGGGCTTATTCTATTTTGACCCTGGCCTCCAGTTCCCGCAGGGTGACAGCGTAAGCCTCCCGCTCGTGGGGCAGGACAGGAAACTGCTCCGGAAGCTCCCAGCTCTTCCGAATAAACAGCCGCCGGAGGATGAAATCCAGAAAGTCCGGATTTTTCACCAGCACCGGACCGGTGAGATGGGTAGCAAACACATCGCCGGAGACATAGCCCTCCGGACCGTGGACCGCGTCGTTGCCGAAGCCCAGGGGCAGTTCCCGGAACAGCGGCGAGGCGACACCCCGGGTCACGCTGCACTTGTTCATGAAGCCCACCGCAGGAGCGTCCCACAAAACGGACGAGGCCACCACATCACCGGGTGTACGCTGTCCGGTTTCCTCAGTGACAAAGTCCGCCAGTCCGTAACCCGGCCAGACCTTTCCCTCTGCGTCCGTAACCGAGGCCCCCAGGGTCTCCATAGCGTTTCCTGTAAAGAGGATCACTGCCTGCTCCGCCGCAGCTTTCAGGGCCTCCGCGCAGCGGGGAGCGGCGTTCAGAACGGCCTTTTGCCGCCGCTCAGTGCCTGCGCCCATATAGATCAGATCCACGCCGGAAAAGTCAGGAACCGCTTCGCAGACAGCGCATCGGACCGTCACCGTCACGTTCAGGGACTCCAGGTGGCGGCGGAGAACCGCTACATTGGCGTACTCGCCGTATAGAGACATCATGTCCGGGTACAGGTGCAGGATGGTCAGTTCCATGTCAGTCCTCCTCCTTCTTCACCAGATTCATCAGCTTGTCCCGGTCAGAGAAGCATGTCACCACATACAGCGCCTCCTCCCCACCGTCCTCCGCCACTGCACCGGCGGCCTGGGCCACAGTATCGCAGCAGACGATTCTCTCCGGCGGAATCCCGGTATAGTCAAACCGCATGGCCAGATCATGGACATATTTCCCGCAAAGAAGAATTTTCTTGACTTGCTCTCGGTTCAGCTGCTCAAAGTCGATATCCCACAGCCAGCTGGTTTCTCCGGTGAAATACTTCCGGCTGATGGCATCCACGATAATCAGGACCTGACATGGTTCCCCGGTATGGGCGATATAGCCCAGATTGGTGTCATAGGCCACAGAATTTTCGTGCTTGCTGGTCAGCAGGGTTCCGTGATGGCCCCCCAAGGTGAAGCGGACCATCCGGCCGTTTTTCAGGATATAGTTATTGATGACGGAGGCCATGGTTTCCTGGTTCACCCCAGCCAGAGAACCGGCGGACCACGCCGCCAGAATGTTGTACACGTTATACACGCTCCTGAAAGCCAGAGAGATTTCCGTATCCCCGTCGATGGTCATCTTCCCGGCCTCCAGGTCCAGTGCGGTGACGGTGAAATCCGTATCGCGGCGGCAATGGCCGCAGCTTGCGCAGCGGTAATGTCCAATATGCTCATAATGGTAGCAGCTGTACTCCATCAGCCCCTGACACACCGGGCAGCGTGCGCCGTCATGATAGATGCCGTGGTGCTCCTTCGTGCTGATGGAACAGCGATCCAATCCAAACCACTTCACCCGCTCGCGCTCCCTGGCAAAACAGGATACCAATGGATCGTCGGCGTTGAGCACCAGTGTGGTGTCCGGATGAATAGCTGGCAGGATGGCGTCATACACCCATTCCGGATGGCCGTTGCGGGTGAGCTGGTCCCGGTAGAGGTTTGTTATGACAAAATGAGTAGGGTGGAACCACTGGAAGGACAGCCGGGCATAGCGCTCGTCGCTCTCCAGCAGCAGCACATCCTCCCGCATTCGGCCGGAAAGGGTGCTGGCGCAGAGAATCAGAGTGGTCACGCCCTCAATCTGGTTGGAACCCTCCTCGTTGTAAATCACGGTTTTTCCACCGGCCCGGAGAATGGCGGCAATCATCTCCACAGTGGATGTTTTCCCGTTGCTGCCGGTAACGGCAATGATATACGGTGGCAGCTTCACCCGGCGCAGTACGTCTGGACAAATCTTCAGGGCGTACTTGCCGGGCAGGGAGCTGCCCTTTCCCACCAGCTTTCCGGCAAAGCGGAGCAGCTTGCAGACGATAATGGCAAAAAACATTCTCATAAAGGAATCTCCTTTCCTTCCGAGAGGAATCTGTCCACAGCCCGGTTGAAGGCATGGGGATTTTTCGCGGCAATGAAATGATCCCCCACGACAACCTCCAGCTGGCTGCGGGGCAGGCTGTGGGCAATGAGCAGGGTATGGCTGTCCTTGATCATGTCCTTTGTGCCTACAATGACCAGGGTCCGGACCCGCAGGTATTTGAGAGCCTCCGGGTCAATATGGGGCTCGTTGACCATAAGGCTCAGCATCTCGGCGTGAAGTTTGGCTTTGGAGCTCTTTCCAGCGAAAAGGGAGGCAATTTTATAGCCCAGAATTATGGGAATCTGGATATGGGGCTTCACCCCGGAGGGGTCCAGATTGGCTCCGTTGAGAATCAGACGGCTCACCCGCCCCGGGTGGGCTAGGGCAAACGTCAGGGCGATATTGGCCCCGTCGCTGAAGCCCAGAATGGGAGCTCGGAGGATGTCGTGCTCATTCATAAAATCTGACAGGTCCTGGGCAAACTGGGCGATGGTGAAAGGAGCGGAGCCCCGGGGAGAATGACCGTGGCCCCTGGTATCAACGGCGTAGACGGTATAGCGGGCGGAAAAATATTCCATTTGATGGACAAAATAGCTCCCATCCTCTCCGTTGCCGTGGAGCAGCAGCAGCGGCGGGCCCGCTCCTTGTTTCGTATAGCAAAGGGTGATGTCTGACATAAGGCGCCTTCTTTCTCTTTGCCGCGCTTTGCGGGGCAAATGGCAGATTCTTCTTGAAATGGATCCCAAGCTCCTGCGTCCGGACGGCAGCCTGCTTTTGTGTAAACAAAAAGCAGACAAAAAGTCACGCAGACCTGAGGACTCCTTGACGGGGATGTTCACGGACTATGGCGGGTATATTGGTCAGGCAAAACCTCCGGATTTCAGGTCTATGGGTATCTGACCCGGTACTTGAAACGCTCTCTCTGACAGAGAGAGACTGCCCTGCAAAAGGGCTCCTTCTATAGCGGTATTTCCGCTCCTCTGCAAAGCACTTGGGATGTGGCGGCGGTAAAATCTGATGATAGAAGCAGCACCGCAGTATGCATTACCGGTAGAATCTGTTGGCAGACGGGGAAGTCCGGCACACCAACAAAGAATTGGGAGCAGAACCAAACCTGGTCCATCGGAGGGAAAAATAATCCAAACATTCCGGAGAGTCTCAATAGGGTGCTTTTGCTTCTTTTCGCACAAGCGGAAAGAAGGCCTGCGGTGCTATTTTTCCAGATAAATCATGAGCGCTGCCACATCCGCCGGAGATACCCCGGAAATCCGCGCCGCCTGCCCCAGATTCATGGGGTGCACAGCGTTCAGCTTCTCCCGGGCCTCCAGACGCAGCCCCTGTATGGACATATAGTCCATTCCGTCCGGCAGGCTCCGGCTTTCCATGCGCCGGAGCTCCTCCACCTCCTGGAGCTGGCGCTGGATGTATCCCTCGTATTTGATGGAAATCTCCACCTGTTCTGTCACCTCGGCAGGCAATTCCGGCATTTCCGGGTCAAACCGCCGCAGATCCGCATATCTAACCTGCGGCCGCCGCAGAAGAGCAATCAGCGGCGCGCCGTCACTGACGGGCGAAGTACCCCGCTTCAAGAGAAAGGCGTTCAGCTCCTCCGACGGCGGTACACCGCAGGAAGCAAGGCGCTTCACCTCCCGGCGGACAGCTTCATATTTTGCCTCTACCCGGGCCAGCCGCTGGTCTGAAATCAGGCCAATCCGACGGCCAATGGGACATAAGCGCTGGTCGGCGTTGTCCTGACGGAGCAGAAGCCGATATTCGCTGCGGCTGGTCATCATCCGGTAGGGCTCGTTGGTACCTTTGGTAACAAGATCGTCAATCAGAGCTCCGATATAAGACTGTCCGCGGGACAAAATCAGGGCCTCCTCCCCTTTCAGCGCCAGGGCGGCGTTGACCCCTGCAACCAAGCCCTGGACGGCAGCCTCCTCGTAGCCGGAGGATCCGCAGAACTGCCCCGCGCCGTACAGCCCGGGGATCTTTTTGCTCTCCAACGTGGGCTTCAGTTCCAGAGGATCCACACAGTCGTACTCAATGGCGTAGGCAGGCCGCATCATCTCTGCCCGCTCCAAACCGGCAATGGTGTGAAGCATTTGCAGCTGAACCTCCTCCGGCATGGCAGAGGAAAAGCCCTGGATATACAGTTCCTCGGTATCCAGTCCCATAGGCTCAATAAACAGTTGGTGCCGGGGCTTATCCGCAAATCGGGTGACTTTGGTTTCTATGGAGGGACAATACCGGGGGCCTACGCCTTCGATCACGCCGCTATGCATGGGAGAGCGATCCAGATTGGCGCGGATGATCCGGTGCGTCTCTTCGTTGGTATAGGTCAGGTAGCATACCGCCCGGTTTACCGGAGAGACCTTGGTTTCAAAAGAGAATGGCATGATCTCGGCATCCCCCTCCTGCCGCTCCATACGGGAAAAGTCCACGCTGCGGGCATTGACCCGAGGCGGCGTACCAGTTTTGAACCGGCGGAGAGAGAGTCCCAACTCCAGCAAGCAGTCCGTCAGTTCTGCGGCAGCAAACATGCCGTCCGGACCACCCTCCCGCACGCACTCGCCGATAATGGTCCTGCCGTTGAGATAGGTACCGGAACATATGACGGCGGCTTTCACCTGGAATACCGCACCGGTTTGCAGCACCACGTGGCTGACGCGGCCATCTGTGAGATGGATTTGTGTGACTTCTCCCTGTCGAAGGGTCAGATTTTCCTGACGCTCCAGGATGTGCTTCATGATCTCCTGGTAGCGGCGGCGGTCTGCCTGAGCCCGCAGGCTGTGGACCGCAGGGCCTTTTCCACGGTTAAGCAGGCGATACTGGATGCAGGCTGCGTCCGCCGCTCGGGCCATCTCGCCCCCCAGGGCGTCCAGCTCTCGTACCAGATGGCCTTTTCCTGTGCCGCCGATGGCGGGATTGCAGGGCATATTACCTACAGCGTCCAGATTAATGGTGAAGCAGATGGTTTTCTGCCCCAGCCGCGCGGCGGCCAAGGCGGCCTCAATGCCTGCGTGGCCTGCGCCAATGACAGCGATATCATATTTCCCGGAGGCGAATTCCTTCATTAACAGTTCCTTCTTCTTTGTAGCGCTCTGCGTGGCAAGCGGCAGATTCTTCTTGAATTGGTTTCCAGGCTTCCGTCCCCGGACAGCGGCCTGCTTTTCATGTGAACAAGAAGCAGGTAATAAGTCACTCAAACCTGCGATTAAAAAAACTTGACGGGGGTGTTTACAGAGTACCATAGGTATGCGGTCCGGCAAAGCCTCCGGATTTCAGATCCTATGAGTGCCTGGAATGGTACTTAAAGCGCTCTGCCTGACGAAGAGAGACTGCCCTGCAAAAGGGGAGCTTCTATAGCGGAGTTTCCGTTCCTATGCAAAGCACCCGGGATGCAGCGCGAATAGAATCTGATGATAGAAGCGGCGCCGCAGTATGCATTACCGATAGAATCCGTTGGTAGGCGCGGAAGTCCGACGCACCAACGAAGAAGTGGGAACAGAACCAAACCCGGTCTATCGGAGAGGAAAAACAATCCAAACATTCCGGAGAGTCTCAAGATGGCCGTGGCCCTCTTGAGGGTTCTTTTGCTTCTTTTTGCCAAGCGAAAAGAAGGCCTGCTGCGGTGGCAGCGGTTACTTCCTCTCCAGGGTCAGGATAACAACCTCCGGCCTGTTGAACAGTCGAAATGTGTACCCGGAATTTCCCAATCCCCTGGAAACAAACAAATCCGCCTCGTTGGTGCGGTAAAATCCCGCCGTGTAGGAGGGAAACAAGTGTCTCTCCACACTGATGAGGCCATCGGTAAACGGCAGGCGGATCAGTCCCCCATGTCCATGTCCGGAAATCACCAGATCCGCTCCCAGGCGGCTATACCTGTTTTCAAAATAATTGTTCCGGTGGGCGAGCAAAATCCAGAACGCGCCGGGCTCCGCTTCCCGGAGTTCTTCCGCCAGCTCCTCCGGCGTCTTCTGGTCCGCAAATCCGTTGGGATCGTCAATCCCCGCCAGCAGGAGGCTGTCCCCATTCCGGGTAAGCGTCACATACTCGTTTGTCAGCACCGTGACGCCTGCCTTCCGAAGCTCCCGCTTCAGCTCCCGCACATCCTTGAAGGCCCACTCGTGGTTGCCGGTGACAAAATAAGTGGGCGCAATTCCCGATAGGGTCTGGCACAGAGATACCGAATAGCTTCTGGGCGTATTGCGGTACTGGTCCTGCAAATCGCCCGTCAGGAAAATATAGTCCGGTCCGGCAGAGCGGACCAAGTCAATCAGCTTTTCGTTATCCTCCCCAAATTCCGCGCCGTGAAGATCCGACAGCTGCACAATCACGCAGCCGTCAAACCCCTCCGGCAGGCGGGAGGAGGAAAAGGTGAACCGCCCCGTTTGCAGCGAGTGGTTGCTCCACCAGAAAAACACGGCGCATACCGCACACAGCGCCAGCAGCTTTCGCAGCCAATGGGACCGGCGGCGGACACGGCGGCGTCCTGACATGGCATCCTCTCCCTTCCAAAGTATGACAATTTAGTATAGCACGTTTTTTTCATAAAACCAAGGGGGAGAAAGAAAAATAACCTTTCAAATATGTAGGAGTATCATACGTGCTGGACAGTAAAAGTAACCCCAAGCATATTGTGGGAAACCGATGGATGATCCAAATTCTTTTGGCCTATGGTGTAACCAGAGAGGAGATCACAAAGATTTTCAAAACAAATCCAGCCCAGCATCTGGGATTGGAAGTAAAAACCCATGCAGAGTAAAAAATGCATCCTAAAAGGGGGAAATCTTGCCACTTTTTAACAACCTCCCCGTGAACAAAATGACCATAAATCATGCGCCCCACTGACAGATCAAATTGATGAAATGCGGGGGGAGGCACAGGTGAGCATCAAAGCTGTGTTCATCAATTATTATGCCGTGTAATGTTGTCACTTATCAGAAGTCCCCTTCCTTTTTTCAACTATCCTGTTCCGCACAATTGCCATGCAAAAATCCCTTCTCAGCGTGCCGCGACACGCTGAGAAGGGATTCTCCGGTTCTATCAGGAGTTTTACAGCTGCCGCAGAGCGGCTTCCAGGGCGGTCTTCTGGGTGGTACCCTCGTCCTTCATTTTGATAACCCGGGCGGGGCAACCGGCGACCACGGCGTTTTCCGGCACATCCGCAATGACCACCGCTCCAGCGGCTACAACGGCATTTTTGCCCACATGAACGCCCTCGATAACCACCGCGTTGGCTCCCACCAGGACTCCGTCCTCCACAATCACCGGTATGGCGCTGGCCGGCTCGATGACCCCGGCCAGGACAGCCCCGGCCCCGATGTGGCAGTTTTTCCCCACGGTAGCCCGGCCTCCCAGAATAGCCCCCATGTCGATCATGGTGCCTTCACCGACCACAGCCCCGATGTTGATGACGGCCCCCATCATGATGACAGCGTTGTCCCCGATCTCCACCTGTTCCCGGATAATCGCGCCGGGCTCAATGCGGGCGTTGATGCCTTTCAGATCCAGCATGGGGATGGCACTGTTGCGGCGGTCGTTCTCAACAACCAGATCCTCAATCCGATCTGCATTGTCCGCCAGAATGGGCCCCAGTTCCCGCCAGTCGCCAAAGACCACCTTGCTGGCCCCATCGCCGAACACCTGGGCAGAGCCGTAGCCGAGAGGCGACCGCTCCTTGATATAGACCTTCACCGGTGTTTTCTTTTCAGCGGAACCGATATAAGCAATAATTTCCTGCGCATTCATCATTCCTTTTTTCCTCCAAACAGCAATTCCTGTAATTCATACCGCCCCTTGGGCATCCGAATCAGCTGCCCTGCGGCGTGAAGCGCCCCATTAACAAAAATCTGCCGGGAAGTCGCCCGGTGAGTGATTTCAAGCACCTCATCGGGGCCAAAGAAGCTGACAGTATGGGTTCCTGCCTCAGTCCCCCCTCGGAGGGAGTGCATTCCGATTTCCTTCTTATCTCGGGGACCCGTTATACCGTGGCGGCCGTAGACCGGAGTCCTCCTGCGGCGGGAGTTCACCGCGTCCAGCAGCAATCTGGCGGTGCCGCTGGGGGCGTCGGCCTTCTGGTTGTGGTGGGTCTCCGTCATCTCGATGTCGAAGTCCGGCTTCAGCACGTCGCTGATCTGCCGCAGCACCCGGGCAAAGACGGCGATGCCCACGGAGTAGTTGGCGCTGTAGAGCACCGGAGCGAAGTGGCCCAGATCGTCAAATACCGCCAGATCCGCCTCGCTGAGTCCTGTGACCCCGGACAGCAGGGGGGTTCCGGTAGTCCGCACATAGTGGGCCACCGCAGGCAGGGCAGCGGGAGCGGAAAAGTCGATAGCCACATCCGCCACCCGACCAATGGTCTGAAGATCGGCCAGATTGCCGATGTCAATAATACCGCCTATGGCGTCGCCGTGGGTCAAAGCGGTCTGCTCGATGAGATGGCCCATGCGGCCGTGACCGATAAGAAGAATCTTCACCGCACCAGCCCCGCTTTCTCCAGCAGCTCCCGGAGCTGGTTCTGGTGGGCCTGGGTCATCTCACACAAGGGCAGGCGGAAGGGCCCCACCTCTTTCCCCATCTGGTTCAAGGCTGTCTTGACGGGAATGGGGTTGACCTCCATGAAAAGGCCGTTCATCAGCTCCAGATACCTCACGGCGGTGGCCGCCGCCTGTTCCCGACGGCCCTCCAGATAGTCCATGACCATCTCATGGCACTCCTGTGGCATGATGTTGGCCCACACGGAAATCACGCCGCTGCCGCCAATGGACAGCAGAGGGATGGTGATGTCGTCATTTCCGCACCAGAGAGCGAAGTTCGGAGAGATGCAGTGGGCGATCTTCATGGCGTAGGACATGTCGCCGCTGGCTTCCTTGATGCCGCAGATATTGGGGTGTCTGGAAAGCTTCTCCACGTTTTCCACAGAAATGGAGCATCCCGTCCGCCCGGGCACATTATAAAGAATGCATGGGATGTGCACCGCGTCGGCCACGGCGATAAAGTGGCGGTAAATGCCCTCCGGATTGCCTTTGTTGTAGTAGGGCGTGATGAGCAGCAGGCCGTCGGCACCCAACTCCTGGGCCCGGAGACTCTTTTCCAGCATGGTCTGGGTGGAGTTGGAGCCAGTGCCGGCAATGACAGGCACCCGGTTCCCGGCCGTTTCGATCACGCAGCGGAGAACTGCGTCGTCCTCCTCGTGGGTCATGGTAGAGCTTTCTCCGGTGGTGCCCAGGGCCAGAATCGCATCGGTACCGCTGGCAATGTGCCATTCGGTCAGCTCTTTCAGCTTCTCAAAATTCACCGAGCCGTCGGCGTGAAAGGGTGTTACCAGAGCTACGATAGAGCCCTTGAGATTGCGGATGTCCATTGGTACATTCCTCCTAAAAAATCTGGAACGATATCGGGCCGGTACTCGCAGGATAAAAAATGGCCGGTGAACGTATCCACCGGTCATGAAAGGCGCGTTTCATGCGAGCAGATAGCGCAACTATGGAGCACACTGCTCCACAGACAGTCACGGAGGTGTTTCCCCCGTCCCCATCCGGCTCCCGCGCCCGGGAGACGGATTCGGCGGACTTGCCCCCGCTGTGTTCCCAGCCCGCCGGCTCCCACAGCTTCTTCGCGTCCGCGACCTCTATCGTGTTATCACATAACATATCACAGTTTTGGATGGTTGACAAGGGGGAAAATATACAAAACGGCAATCTTTTACAGGAAAGGTTTCCCCTGCTGTTGGACCGTACCCGTCAAAAGCGGCAAGGTCTCCATCACCAAGCGGGACTACAGCAAGGCTGTTCCCAGCCAGCGCATCAAAAACGATTTCCCTGGCACCGGCAACTATTTCATTACCGTGCTCACCTCTTTCTACTGGCGCGACACCCCGGCCACCAAGACTGTGCGGTTGAACAAGGTTATCACCGGAATCTGCAACATGCCGGAGAATTGCAGTCTGATTGATAACCTTTTCTTTTTTCTGGGCTTCAAAGAGAGCAGGCTTCCCGTTTGGCGGAAAGCCTGCTCTCTGGTGTCTCGCTATAGTCTCACATTATATCTGCCGCGCAGTCAGGACCACAGGCTGCACAATAGATCCGTATACCCCGAGGGATCGTCAATAGGCAGCCCAGCAATCAGCTTAGCCTGATTCATCAGCACCTGGGCAAACTTTTTTGCCTTCTCCGGATCACTGACCCGGGCGGTTTCCAGGGCAGTAAAAGCAGGGTGATCCACATTCAGCTCCAGAATCCGCTTGGCTTTCATACCCATCTCAGGCTGGACAGCGTTGAAGTAGCGCTCCATCTCAAAGCTCATGCCTTCGCCGGAAGTGAGGCACACCGGATGCGTTTTCAGCTTCCGGGAGATGCGAACCTCGTCTACACCTTCGCCCAGCGCCTCCTTGATGAAGTCCAAGGCTTCCTGATAGTCTCCGGCATTCTTCTCCTCTGGCATGTCCTCCAACTCCAAATCGCCGTCCAGCGCAGAGCGGAAGGTTTTCTCCTTGTACTCCCGCAGTACCTCTGCCAGCAGCTGATCCACCTGATCGGTAAGGTAGAGAATTTCCATGTTTCGTTCCCGCAGCAGCTCGGTCTGAGGCAAAGTGTCCATGGCGGCAGTGTTCTCGCCGGTGGCATAATAGATATACTTTTGATTCTCAGGCATCCGGTCCACGTACTCGCTGAGCGTTACCAGCTTCTTTTCCGTGGAGGAGTAGAATAGCAGCAGATCCTGAAGCAGCTCCTTCTTGGCACCATAGTTGTTGATGCATCCCGCCTTCAGCTGCCGGCCGAAGTTTTTAAAGAACTTCTCATAGCCCTCCCGGTCATCCTTCAGCAACCGCTCCAGCTCACCCTTGACCTTTTTCTCAATATTGTTGGCGATCATCCGCAGCTGCCGGTCGTGCTGCAAAAGCTCCCGAGAAATATTCAGACTCAGGTCTGGAGAATCTACCACGCCTTTGACAAAGCCAAAGTGGTCCCCGATCAGATCCTGGCACTTGTCCATAATCATCACGCCAGCGGAGTAAAGCTGCAGACCCCGCTCATAGTCGGCGCTATAGTAGTCGTACGGCGGTCGGGAGGGAATATAGAGCAGCGCCTTATAGGAAATCTGGCCTTCGGCGGAAACCGTCACCACAGACTGCGGTGCTGTGTAGTCATTGAACTTCTCCTGATAGAATTTGTCATATTCCTCCTTGGAGACGTCACTTTTTTTCCGCTGCCACAAGGGGACCATGCTGTTGAGGGTTTCTTCCTCTCTGTAGTTTTCATACTCGGGCTTGTCCTCGGGAGAATCTTCCTTTTTCCGGGACTTTGTAACCTCCATGCGAATCGGCCAGCGGATGTAGTCGGAGTACTTCTTGACCAGATCCCGCAGGGTATACTCCTGTAGAAATTCGCTGTACTTCTCCTCCTCGCCATCCTCCTTGATGTGCATGACAATATCGGTACCCACCGTCTCTTTTTCGCAAGGGGTTACGGTATATCCCTCGGCGCCGTCGCTTTCCCAGCGGTAGGCCTGCGCCTCTCCGTATTTTTTCGTGATTACGGTGATATGATCCGCCACCATGAACGCAGAGTAGAACCCCACGCCGAACTGACCGATAATATCCACATCCTCGTTGCCCTTGCCCACCTCCTGGCGGAACTGATAGGTACCGCTGGAGGCAATCACACCCAGATTGTTCTCCAGTTCGTCTGCATTCATACCAATGCCGTTATCGCTGACGGTAAGAAGCCGGTTCTCTGAATCGGCATGGACAGTAATCCGGAAATCCTCACGCTTCAGACCAACATTTTCGTCCGTCAGGGACTTGTAGCAGAGCTTGTCAATGGCGTCGCTGGCATTCGAGATGATTTCCCTTAAAAAAATCTCCTTATGGGTATAAATGGAATTGATCATCAGATCCAGCAGACGTTTGGACTCTGCTTTAAACTCTTTCTTGGCCATAGTTTTCTGTTTCCTCCCATAAAAGCGGAGCTGCGTGGGCAGCTCCATATTTTTTTCAAGCCTATCATGCATGGTAATTATGAACGCAATATGACTAAATTGTAAATATTGGCACTCTGAAGCAAAGAGTGCTAATGCCTGCCGGAGAAAATTTTACTCGGGGCACACGAGAGTATGCCTGTCTGCATGCCAGGACGCATATTGGGGGGAAAAGCTGCTGTATTACAGTTTTTCCCTTATTGTGCCTCTATTTCCGAATTTTATAGAACTTTTTTGACAAACTTAAAACGGACCGGATAAACTTCCGGTCCGTTTTTTGTATCCGCTATTCAAATTCGCCGAGGATGCTCCCCTGCTGCAAAATGTGGCGCTCCGCTTTTTTCAGAAACGCTTTCTTTCTGGAGCGGGCACTCAAATCCAACTCACAATCCAACGCATACACGCTGAACCGGTAGACATGCGTCTTTCCCTCCGGCGGCTTGGGGCCTGCGTACTTGTGGCGGCCGTAAGCCACCCCCTGCCGAGCGTGGCGCAGAGAGGGAACGGTCTTCCCGGCGGGAATGCCGCTTTTGATCCGGTTGGACGCCGGAATGTTCCAGATGATCCAGTGCGTAAAATTCTCAATAGGATGCGTCAGATCTTCCAGCGTGATGGCCAGCGTCTTGGCTTTCGGCGACAGGTTCCAGATCAGGAATTCCGGTGATTTATTCTGCCCCCGCTTCGTATTCTCAATGGGAATGATTCCGCCGTCATCAATCCCAACGCAGTCAAAGTCCAAAATGTAATCGTCCATAATCCTCCCTACTGCCGTCCCGCCTCCCGAATCCTCCGCAGGTTCTGGGCAGCGTACAGCGTCAAACTCAGCAAAATGCTGGCCACGCCGGCCAGAACCAACGCGCCGGAAACCGCCGGCGGGATGTCAAACCACACGATATGCGTAAAAATCACCGCGTACAGTACGCAGGCGGCAAACTTTCCATGCCAGGCGGCGCTGTATACCGCTCCTGTCCGCTGGATCACGATCAAACCCATGACCGCCATCACCGTTTCCTTCACCACCAGCACTCCCAGCAGCCACCATACCGCCCGAAACCGGGTCAGGAGGCAGACCAGTGCTGCCGTCTGGGTCAGTTTGTCCGCAATGGGATCAAGCACCTTGCCCAGATCACTGACCATCCGGAACCGCCGGGCGATCCATCCGTCCGCAACGTCCGTTGCCCCGGACAGCGCCAGCACCCATGCGGTCAGAGGATAATCCTGCCTCCCGCAGTAGAGCCACACAATCAGCGGCACCAGCAGCACCCGGAAGGCGCTGAGAAGATTGGGAATGGTAAAGAGTTGTCTGCCTCTCTCTCTGGGTCCGTCCGCCATGGGTTATTTCCTCCGTTTGCCATTTATCTCTGTTCCATACTATAGCGAAACCGGCGGGACCCGTCAAGCCCGGAGGATGAAGTTTAATGAAATACAAAGAAAATCACAAACGGGCCGCCGGGGCGGAAATCCCCGGCGGCTCACGCTTATTTTGCGAAACCAGTTTTACCGTCCGCCGCTTTCGCCGGCCACTCCCCGAAGGACAAACAGCACGCCCACAATCAGCGCCACGCCTAAAGCCATACAGATCACCACATTCTGAACGAATCCGGCAACCAGGAAACATACAAAGCTTACCGCCGCCACCGTAATGGCATAGGGCAGCTGAGTAGACACGTGGGTCACATGATCGCACTGGGCCCCGGCAGAGGCCATGATAGTGGTATCAGAAATGGGGGAGCAGTGATCGCCGCAGACCGCGCCAGCCAGACAGGCAGAGATACCGATGGTCAGCAGGGTGCTGCTGGGCTCAAAAACTGCCACTACAATGGGGATCAGAATGCCGAAAGTCCCCCAGCTGGTACCCGAGGCAAAGGCCAACAGGCAGGCCACAATGAAGATCACCGCTGGCAGCAGACTGTACAGGCTTTGGGAAGCGCCTTTCATCACGCTCTCCACAAACACGTCCGCACCCAGGGCGCTGGTCATACTCTTCAGGCTGACGGCCAGGGTCAGAATGGTGATGGGGGGAACCATGGCGATGAAGCCCTTGGGTACACAGGCCATGGCCTCCTTGAAGGTCAGCACCCGACGGGCCACCAGATAAATGACAATGAGGATCAGGCTCACCAATCCACCCCAAGGCAGTCCGATGAAAGCGTCCGTGTTGCCGAAAGCGCCAATGAAGCTACCAGCGCACTCCGTACCGCCCCAAGCGTCCACACCGAAAAAGCCGCCTACATAGATCATACCCACTGTACACAGGATGAAGAGGATGATAACGGGAATAATCAGATCCACGACCTTGCCTTTGGGGCTGCCTTCGTCGCTCTGACTGTTCTTCAGCCCTCCCAACTCCCCTTTCTGCCGGGCATTGTACTCGCAGAGCTTCATGGGACCGTAGTCAAACTTCATCACAGCCAGAGCAATGATGAACACAAAGGTCAGCAACGAGTAGAAATTGTAGGGAATGGCCCGGATGAACAGCTCGATTCCGCTGACTCCTGTATCCAGATCGGCGGCCACACCGGAAACAGCGGCGGCCCAGGAGGACACGGGGGCAATCATACATACCGGCGCGGCGGTCGCGTCAATCAGGTAGGCCAGCTTGGGCCGGGAGATCTTGTGCCCGTCGGTGACGGGCCGCATGACAGAACCCACGGTGAGGCAGTTGAAATAATCGTCAATAAAAATCAGAATACCCAACACGAAGGTGGCCAGCACAGCACCCACCCGGCTTCTGATATTCCGCTCCGCCCAGCGGCCGAATGCAGCGGAGCCGCCGGAGGCGTTGACCAGGGCCACAATAATGCCCAGCAGCACCAGGAACAGGAAAATGCCGGCGTTGCCCTCGATGGCGGAGATAAGACCGTCATTGACAATGGTGTCCAGCGTTGCCACCGGAGCAAAGTTGCACTGGAACAGTGCGCCTACCAGGATGCCGATAAACAGCGAAGAGTACGCCTCCTTGGTAATCAGCGCCAGAACGATGGCCACTACAGGAGGGACCAGAGCCCAGAAGGTGGCATACATATTGGACACGGCGGCTTCGCCGCCGGAGGCGAAGGCGGTGGCCGCCAGCGCCAGGCAGGTCACGGTCGCCATTACGGCGGTCAGCGCCCTGCGG
>CAJTUD010000029.1:34761-36527 GCA_910579725.1 uncultured Oscillospiraceae bacterium
TTCTCGGGGTAGACATGTGCGTTTCCTCCTAAAATACAGAAAATCAGTCATGACTCTATCATGACTGAACACATGCGCCCCGCATGCCTGCGTCATGACAGCACTCCGCGTTTCCGCGACAGTCCGCCGGATCTTCTCCGGCGGCCCAGCGAACCCTCCGCCAGACAGCGGCGGGCTGCTTCGGCGGCTTTCCCTTTCCCTCCCCACGCTGTCTGACGTGTCCGGGGAGCTACTGATGGCAGCCGCGCCTCTATCATAACCGTATGGCAGGCATTTACTGCCTGATTAGTGCACATTATAGCTTGTTTTCACCGTTTGTCAAGACAGAAAAGCATATTTTGTCAAAAACAGGCAAAACAGGACCTCCGCCGGACGCTCCGTCATCAAAAATCACGAAACCCGCAGCAGAGGCCCCCATCGTCTGTTACAGGAAAAATTTCCGGATCACCTCCGCGATTCCGTCGTGGTTGTTGTCCCGCGCTGTCACATAGTCCGCCGCCGCCTTGGCCGCAGCCACAGCATTAGCCATAGCCGCGCCCACCCCTGCGGCGCGGATCATGCTTACATCGTTATTTTCATCCCCCGCAGCCACGGAGTCCCGGATATCTATCCCCAACTGCCGGCACAGCGCCGTCACGGCGGCCCCCTTATTCATTCCGACGGGCACCACCTCCAGAAAATACCGGCTGGAAAAGAAGCAGTCCACCCTGCCGGCCATCTCCGTCTGAAGCCAGCGTTCCATGTCCTCCAGCGGTTCCCGCCGCTGATAATCAATCGCCAGAGCCTTGACCGGCGGCTCGGACAGATCCCGGCGCACATCCTCAATCCGCCTCCACTCCAGCCCGATGACGGAGCAGTAGCGTCTGGCGAAGTCCTCATCGCAGCAGGGCTCAATCACCACGTCCTCCCTGTCATAGGTCTGCATATAGACACCCCGCCGCCGGGCCTCGTCATAAACGCGGTACAGCGCTTCCGGTTCCAGCGTCTCCCGATGCACGACGCAGTCTCCGGAACAGTCGTAAATCACACCGCCGTTGTAGGCAATCACATAGCAGCCCTCGTCAGCCAGTCCCAGACACCGGGCCTGGGCCAGGGAGCTCTTCAGCGGCCTGCCGGAGGTCACAACGATCCGGACTCCCCGCTCCAGCGCCTGATGGATGGCCTGCCGGTTGCCGTCTGTGATTTCCTTCTGATCGTTGAGCAGCGTCCCGTCCAGATCCAGAAACAGGATTTTCTTTCCCATGGCCGGATATCCTCCTGAATTAAAATATGGTCAGCGTCCCTGCCGCTCCATCCACCCGGGCGGTTCGCCCGTGGTACTCCGGTTCCAGTCCGTCTCCCAGCCCGCAAACTGCCGGGATGCCCAGAAGCTTGGTCAGAATGGCGGCGTGACTATTCCGGGAGTCCTGACGCGTGACAATCCCCAGAATCTGCTCCCGGTTCAGCGCAATGAATTCCGAAGGGTTCAGATCATCAGCTGCCAGAATGGCTGGTCCCTCCGGCAGCGCACCGCCGTCACCCGCTCCCGCCAGATTGCGTAGCAGCCGCCAGGTGATGTCCAGCACATCCGCTCCCCGCTGGCGCATGTAGGGATCTTCCATCGCCTCGAACAGGGCAGCAAAGGCCTTCCCCGCCTGCTGTACGGCGTACTCTGCGCAGCAGTGCTCCCGCTCCAGCACATCGGTTATGTACCCAACGTAATCCTCGTCCTCCAGCAACATGGCGTGGGTATCAAACATCAGCGCGGCGTCCTCGCCAACCTCCCG
>CAJTUD010000030.1 GCA_910579725.1 uncultured Oscillospiraceae bacterium
CCGCTTTTCTTCATCATAGCGGTTGGGGCGTTTGCGCTGCTTGCGTAGCTCCTGCACCCGTTCCCATGTGTCCCTGTCGATTATCTGCTCGTGGTGGTTCTCGAAGATTGCCTGTTTGTCCTCGCTGTTGTAGATAATCTTGCTGCATTTGTAGGATTGGGTGGTGGTCTTGAAGTTCACAAGGCAGCCCGTGTATTCACGGTTTTCAAGGATATGTACCACGGTGTTCGCCGCCCACTTGCACTCATAGCCGGGGTGGTAGCGGCGGGTGCTTCCTGTCCGGCGGTATTCCAGCGTTCCCGGCGTGGGGATTTCCTGCTCCGTAAGCATACGGGCTATCTTGGTCGGACCGTTCCCGGCAAGGCAAAGGCTGTATATCTGCTTCACCACGGGGGCGGCTTCCTCGTCAATGATGAAATTTTCGTCCTCGTCCATGAGGTAGCCGTACACGGGCTTGCTTGTGACGGGCTTCCCACTCATGCCTTTTGAGCGTTTTACCGCCCGGATTTTCTTGCTCGTATCCCTCACCAGCCATTCGTTAAAAATGTTACGCAAGGGCGCAAAATCATTGTCGCCCTGTGCGCTGTCAACGCCGTCATTGATTGCAATGAAGCGGACGCCGTTCTGTGGGAAAATCATTTCCGTGTACATTCCCACTTGAAGATAGTTTCGCCCTAACCTTGACATATCCTTTACGATAACCGTTCCCACAAGCCCCGCTTCAATGTCGGCAAGCATGGACTGGAAGCCGGGTCTTTGGAAATTTGCCCCGGAGAATCCGTCGTCCGTGTACCATTTGAGGTTGGAAAAGCCGTTCTGTTTTGCGTAGGCTTCCAGAATCCGCTTCTGTGAAGCGCTCCGGTTTCTCTTTGCTGACATTCGTGACATAGAGAGCGTGATGATATTTCCGGAAAACGGCCCAGTAGTCCTCCCAGGTCATGCCGCAGTCCCGCAGCCAGCCGAACCCCTTGAACTGGCTCTTGGTCAAAATGATATCCACATCTTGGACACGATGTGCCACACCATAAATGTCGGTGATGGTATCCGTTCCGGCAGACTTCAGAAAATCTTTGAAATCCACTTGGTGCAGCATTCCCTTGATGTAGGGCAGACGAATCTGGAAAGAAGTGTGGGTGTGCTGACCGCAATAGGCGCGATCCAAAGTGGCGGCGTACTCCTTGGAGATGATACCCTCGCCATCAAAGCTGAGCGTATCAATATCCATCCGCTTCTCCACCCGGTGATACCTGCGGAGATTGCTCTGACTGCCATCATCCTCCACAGTGATTACCGGGACATTGTGTTCTGTGGTGATAGGATTGTCGATGACGATAACCCTATGAGGTCTGTCGATCCCGATGCCCTCCACCCTTGTACCGCTGGAGAGCAACAACCCATTGTAGGCGTAGAGCTTGCTTAACTGGCACTGTCCAATCTCCATATCCAGCATAATGCGCCGCCGCACGGCATCATAGTAGTCTGAGCGGATAAAGGACAGCCGCGCCTGACGGCTCATGCTGTTGGAACGTTCAAAGGCGAGGTAGCGGTGTTCCCCCAATCCGAAGTCCAGGCTGACTCCCTCCGGACAGAACATAGCTTCCGCTTTTTGTTGCCGGATAAGCTGCATCTTTTTCGTACCGCTGCGGTCAAAGATGTGTTCAAAGTCCATATAAAAGATGATGTCCGACAGGCCAGAAACGATCTGACCATCGCTATGCTCCTGGTAATCATTCCCGCACAACTCACACATGATCTGGAAGAACAGGGCGTTGCTGTCCTGCTCATGGGATACCGCTTTGATCTTGCATTTCTCCGTTGCAGTCCGGCTGAGATGAAATGTGTATTGCTTGCCGTCTGCCAAAACGTAACTCATGACCGCCCTGGCGGACAGTTCATAGATTCGGTATTTGGTCATCCGCTCACCTCCCGGATAATTTTATTATAGCATAGAACCCTCCAAAAGCAATGTGAACACTGCTCCCACTTTTGTGGGAGTTCTTTTTGTGTTCGGATTTTTTAAGGAGGTGTTTTCATGAACACAAACACAGAACCATTGCGCACCATTGATGGCGCGACGCTGATGAGTATGCCGCTGCATCCACCAAACTTTGTGGTGGATACGCTGCTCTCTCAAGGGCTGCATATCCTGGCGGGCTCTCCCAAGGTGGGAAAATCCTAGCTGGCACTGTGGCTGGCGGTCACGGTGGCGAAGGGAGAACCCGTCTGGAATCATCCGGTAAACCAGGGGACCACGCTCTACCTCTGTCTGGATGATTCCCAGCTTCGCATCCAGAACCGGCTGTTCGAAATCACAGAGAACGCGCCGCCCAGCGTCCTCTTCTGCACCGGCAGCTATGTACTGGGACAGGGGCTGGAGGAACAGTTAGAGGCTTTCCTGGCGAAGCATCCGGACACGGTGCTGGTCATCATCGACACATTGCAGATGATTCGCGGTGCTGGCTACGACAACACATACGCCAACGATTACCGGGACTTATCCGTGCTGAAGAAGATCGCGGATGCACACGGCATCGCCATCCTGCTCATCCATCATCTGCGGAAGGAGAGGGCCGACGACGTGTTCAGTAGGATCTCCGGCACAACCGCCATCAGCGGCGCGGTGGACTCCAGCTTCACGCTGGTGGAAGAGCATCGGGGCAGTGGCAAAGTGAGGCTGAGCTGCATCGGGCGGGACATTGAGTACTGTGAGTTGGAACTTCAGCGCAACGGAGAAAATGTTTGGGAACTGGTTTCTGACAGCAGCCAGCACGGAAGTCCGGAGGAGTACATCTCAAATCTTCTCTCTGAATTTATGCGCTCACGTACCGAATTTATCGGCACTCCCACAGAACTATCCGAGCTGATCGACCCTGGCGGTGCAGTGGGGATCACCCCCAGGAAAGTGACCCGGCTGATCCTGCAAAGCGTTGCGGCACTTGGTAAGGCGGGGATCACCTGCATCATCCGCCGCAGCAACGGAAAGCGGCTGATTCAGCTTCGCCGTGCTGATAGTGCCGTCAATCCGGTACCCCAGAATCTCGACCCTTTCGGCACTGTCTGCCCCACAGAGGCCGCTGTGTAGAGGTAGGGGAATGACCCGTCCGAGCAGGAAAAGGCCCCTGTTGGGGCTCCTGTGGCCACAAAAACGGAACCGGCTCCGAGGGCGCGAAAAAATCCCTCCTTTGAGGAGGGAGCCAGCATCGCATTTGTCTGGACGCGTGCTTCCGCCCTCGCCCCGTCAAACGCAGTATTCCGGGCAGAAGCCCGGACCCACTTTAAGAACGGAGGACACAGATGAAAAAGGATACGACATTCAGCATCCGGATCTCTTCCAACGATTTAGATACCATCAAGCGCAAGGCAAAGCAGGCCAGGATGTCCCAGAGCGACTATGTGACCCGCTGCTGTCTGGGGCGGCAGGTGGTAGCCATTGAGGACCTGAAGGAGACGGCAAAGCAGCTGCGGAGCATCGGCAACAACCTGAACCGGCTGACGGTGCTGGCAAACATGGGGCGTGTTGATGCAGCCAACTTGGATGGCATGGCACAGGAATTGGCCTCCGTCAGCGCCGCTCTGCGGGAACTACAGGAGCGTGGGAGGTGGCAGAAATAGCGATCATTCATTTCACCAACTACCCCAAAGGGCAAAGCCGCGCCTGCATGGGTGCAGTGATGAAATACACCAAGCGGGAGGAGAAAACGCTGTGGGGGGATCGGCAGCTGGTCAGCGGGATCAACTGCCGCCCGGAGAGTGCCTACGATAATTTCCTCCGCACCAAACTGCTCTACCACAAGGATGGCGGCACGATGTTCTACCACATGGTGCAGTCCTTCCCGGCAGGTGAAGAAGTTGACCCAGCGGCCGCCCACGCCGCAGCGCTGAAGCTGGCGGAGTATTTCGAGGGACGCGAGGCCCTGGTCTGCACACACATCGACCGCGACCACATCCACTCCCACTTCATCATCAACAGCGTCAGTTTTGAGAATGGGAAGAAGCTGCATATCAGTCAACCGGAATTGACAGATCTGCGCCAGCACAGCGATGCGGTGTGCATGGAGTTTTGTCTGCCCGTGTTTCAACCGCGGAAGAAAACACAGAGCAGGGCCATGTCCGGCGCGGAGTACCACGCTGCCGCAAAAGGTGGGAGCTGGAAGTTCCGGCTTATGAATACCATCGATGAGTGTATAAAGTTTGCCCATGACCGCCAAGAGTTTATTGCACTGATGCGGAGCGAGGGCTACGAAGTCCGCTGGACAGACAGCCGGAAGAATATCACCTACACTACGCCTGATGGAAAGAAATGCCGGGATGACCGGCTGCACGATGAAAAATATTTGAAGGAGAATATGGAATATGAGTTCAGAATCCGAGAGAGCGTTATCACTGGAGGAACTGGCCGGACGGTCCTATCGCGGCCCAACACCGGAACAGATCACGGACTTGCTCCAAGAAGCGAAAGCCATCCACAGATTGCTGGAACAGGCTGGGAAAAAGAAAGAGAGATACTTTTCGCTGCCCCGGTTCCATCTACCTCAGCCCACATGGGAGTGGCTTATCCTGCCGGCGATCCTGCTGGGATTGGAACTGCTGTGGTACAGCTGGGCCGCGCTCTGGAACGGGCTGGCGGGACTGCTCCCGTAAGCGACGTCACTACAACCCGCGCACACTCCGACCACAAGACGCTCCGGAAAGAGCGGGAGAAGAAGATCGCCCACGGCCACAAGGAGGATGACCATGCGGAAGAGCCGACTTGGCAACAGACCATGTAACGGTCTGCTGCTTTCTGATTTTGGCAAGGGATGGGTACCAAGCGAAGTATAACAAAAGCAGAAATTGGAAACTATGTCAGAGAAAGGAGTGTTGTCCATGGCTGAAAGCAGACCTGTTTCCAGTGCGCAAAAGAAGCAGGAGACGGCAAAAATCTGGTTGTCCTACTACAATCGGGTTCTGTATGAGAAGGGGATCATTTCGGAACAGGAGCGCAACCGGATGACGCTGAAGATCGATAAGTGGCAGATGCCTCAGCAGGCACTCTGAGCCAGCGAGATATGTTTGCCGGGCAATGCAACTAAAAATAGTTGCATTGCCCGGTGCTTTGTAGTATGGTGTTTTGTGAGAAAAACATATCCGAACAGGAAGGCCTGATATGAGTAACAGGATGGAATACAAAGGATACGTTGGCAATGTTGAATTTTCAGCGGAAGACAGGACTTTCTTTGGAAAGGTCATGGGGCCTCGCGCACTAATTTCTTACGAGGGAACTACGGTCTCAGAACTTGTTGCAGATTTTCATAGGGCGGTAGATGATTACCTGATGCTCTGTGCAGCAGAAGGTGAGAGCTCGCCAGCTAATGCCGTACCGCAGTAAACATATCAGCAGCAAGTGGGCCGCGAAATTTTCGCGGCCCACTTGCTATATTTTGTTTTCTGTGATATAGTTAACGATAGAACATGATATAGCGAACTAAAGGAGACGCACTATGGATGTCCATACCATTCGCCAGACTTTGCGGACTAAGCCCATTTACGACATCCCGCTCCGGGTAACTTTCTATGCCCGGGTATCCTCGGAGAGCGATGAGCAAATCAACTCCTTGGGCAACCAGGTGGCCTACTACGAGGAGTTGATCCGCAGGAACTCCGCCTGGGAGTACGTGAAAGGCTACGTAGACGAGGGCCTGTCTGCCGCCACCACCAAGAACCGCGAGGACTTCCACCGCATGGTGGAGGACGGCAAGGCGGGAGTGTTCGACCTCATCATCACCAAAGAGATCACCCGCTTTGCCAGAAATACACTGGACTCCATCCTATATACCCGCGAGCTTCTGGGCTCCGGAGTGGGGGTATTTTTCCAGAACGACAACATCAACACCTTCGATGAGGACAGCGAGCTTCGTCTGACTATCATGTCCGGCATCGCTCAGGACGAGCTGCGGAAGCTGTCCAGCCGTGTGAAATTCGGACATGCCCAAGCGATCAAGAATAGCGTGGTGCTGGGAAACAGCCGCATCTTCGGCTACATCAAAGACGGCGGTCGGCTGGTCATCGACGAATCAGAAGCACCCATGATTCGGGAACTGTTCGAGCTGTACGCCACCGGCGAATACAGCATGAAGCAGATCGAGACCATCTTCTGGGACAAAGGTTACCGCAACCACAACGGCAAGAAGATCGCCCACACCACCATGTCGAATCTGATTGCCAATCCCAAGTACAAGGGATACTATGTAGGCAACAAGGTCAAGGTCATCGACCTGTTTACCAAGAAACAGAAATTCCTCCCTCCGGAGGAATGGGTCATGTTCAAGGATGAGACTGGCGAGATCGTCCCGGCCATCGTCTCTGAGGAGCTGTGGGACAACGCCAACGCTGTTCTAAAAAAACGCAGCGAGGACGTGAAGGGCCGTCAGGGCATCTGCAACCACGCCAACCTGCTCACCGGTAAGCTCTACTGCACCCACTGCGGCGCGGCCTACTACCGCCGGGAGTCGGTGGACCGGCAGGGAAATAAAAACAGCAAATGGGTCTGCTCCGGCAAGATCAAAAATGGCGCGGACAGCTGCCCGTCCTTCCCCATCTATGAGGAAGAATTAAAGCCTCTGCTCTTCCAGGTATTCAGCGAGACGGAGGCAGACGCCGAAGCACTGGTGGATGAGTATATTGAGATGTACAAGTCCCTGGGCAATAGCGAGGATACCGCCAGACAGATCGAAGTCCTCCGCCAGCAGATCGACCTGGCCCGGAAGAAGAAAGGCAAGCTCCTGGGCTACAACGCCTCCGGCCAGCTCTCCGATCGGGATTTCCTCTCTATGAACAAGGATTGCGACCGGGAGATCGCCGAGGCCGAACGCCAAATTTACGACCTGGAACAGCAGCAGCTCTCCAAAGAGGACTTCCGCAGGCAGATCGATACTATCCGCCGGGTGCTGGACGAAGCCCGCCGGGACGCTGCCCAGGGGCTTATCCGCAAGGAGTTCGTGGACAAATACATTGACAAAATCTTCGCCAACCCAGAGGAGGACGGCTCTCTGCGCCTGCAGATCAAGGTCTTTACCGGCGAAACCACCGACAAATTTCTCACAAATCTCAAAAGTCGTACGGGTCACACGTTTAAGAAGATGATCGAGTCCTACGAGAAGAACCTGTAAGTTCTCTCCAGACCCAAAGAGGGCTGAGCAATCCGCTCAGCCCTCTTTTGTTACCCTGGGCACAGCACGTGGAAAATCTGCGGGGAAGGTGCGTTTTCTGAGATAGCCGGCATATTGGAACAGCGGCAAGGAGCGGGACAAGGCCGCCGCAGGCCGTCCGCCAAAGACGCGGCGGCAGCGGCTGCATTCTGTTTGATCCGCCGGATTTTGCTGATTTTCATATTGTCCGACGATAAAGCATTCCCATACACAGCAGTTTTGCTGCATTCTGACCATTGACAGTCTACAGGTCCAGTGCTATGATTCCTGGGACTACGAAGTTGTGTATAACTGGCAGGCCATGGAGGACAAGCTCCGGGTCAATGGAAAGGATACGCCCCGATATGAATTTTATTTTTATTTCCCCACAGTTTCCCCGTACCTATTGGAATTTCTGCGACCGGCTGCGCCGGAACGGCGTTACGGTGCTGGGCATCGGCGATACGCCGTATGACGAATTGGAAGAGCCCCTGAAGCGGACGCTGACGGAATATTACCGTGTGGACAGCATGGAGGATTATGGTCAGATGTTTCGCGCAGTGGCCTTTTTTTCCTTTAAATATGGGAAAATTGACTGGCTGGAATCCAATAATGAATACTGGCTGGAACAGGATGCCCGGCTCCGCACAGATTTCCATATCACCTCCGGCGCGGATGAACGGGCCGCCGCCGCTTTCAGAAGCAAGTCCGGCATGAAGGCGTATTACGCCAAGGCCGGCGTACCTTCCGCCCGCTGCCACAGAATCAGGACACGGAAGGCGGCGGAAAAATTTCTGAAGGAGGTTGGTTATCCGGTAATTGTCAAGCCGGATGCCGGCGTGGGGGCCAGCAATACCAGCCGGCTGGACAACGAGGAGCAGCTTGACGCCTTTTTCCGGAATTTCCCTCCCGTTCCATATGTCATGGAGGAATTTGTCGCCGGGGATATTGTCTCCTACGATGCGGTCACAGATTCCCATATGGAGCCGCTTTTTGAGTCTATGGGCTGCTTTCCGCCGTCCATTATGGATATTGTCAATGAAAACCGGGAGCTGGCATACTATATCGCCCCCGATGTTCCGGAGGAGCTGGCAAAGCTGGGAAGGGCTGCGGTGAAGGCATTCCGGGCCGGAAGCCGGTTTGTGCATCTGGAGTTTTTCCGCCTGTCCGGAGATAAAAAGGGGCTGGGCAAAAAGGGGGATTACGTGGGCCTGGAGGTCAACATGCGCCCCGCCGGCGGATATACCCCGGACATGATGAACTATGCCCACGGCGTGGACGTCTACCAGATTTGGGCGGATATGGTGACGGAGGACAGCCGCCGGGCGGCTTCCGGCGGCGAGGATTGCTGCTGTGTCTATGCCAGCCGACGGGATGGCGCGGTGTATGTCCGCTCCCATCAGGAGATTCTCGATCACTTTGGAAGCCGGATTGTCATGTGCGAACGGATGCCGGATTTGATTGCCCCCGCCATGGGCAACCAGATGTATACCGCCCGGGTGCCGGACGAGGAAGCGGCGGCGGCATTCATTCATTTTGTAACGGAGAGGGTCTAGGCTGTCGAAAAAGCGAGCAGCCAATTTTTTGATACACAGAGTCTGAGCCGCCCTGCTGATGCGGGGCGGCTCAGACTGCCGTATTCAGTCCGGCAGGACCTCGAAGTCATATTGCGGATCGTTGGTAATCAGGAGCTCCCGCACACGGCCCAGACTGTCCAGCTCCGGCAGGCACAGGAAGGCAAAGCCCTCCCGGTTTCCCAGAAGGAGGCACCGCCGTCCGCGCATGCCCGCGTTTGTCAGAACGCCGGAGGCGCGGACGGTCATGCCCGCCTCCGCCAGATCCCGCTGTACGAGGGACAGCAGCGCCAAGGCGTTCTCCCGTCCCTCCTGCCGGTTTTCCAGGAAGGTGCACGCCCCATCGCTGTGCAGCAGAGGCCGCAGGCGCTGGACGCCGCCGTCCCGGAAAAAGGCGGCCAGCGCCGTCAGATTCCGCTCCTCGTCAAAAACCAGGCCGCCGGCGTATTCGCCCACCGCGCAGTCCCCGGAGAGGACGCACAGCGCCGACGCCACCGCCCCCGGCTTCACCAGGTCCCGCTGATCCTCCGCCACCAGCTCCATGGGATGGCACAGCTCCACGTCTCCCATCCTGGTGGAAACGGTGACGCTGACGAATCTGGTCAGCGGCTCCATGCCCAGGTAGGTCTCCCCCACCCGGGCGTCTTTCACTGTGCCCTCCAGCAGCACCGTCTCCCGCTGGGCCTCCACCACGCCGGCGCAGGCTCCCTCGCTGTAGGCAATCCGCAGCGGAAAGCCCGCCATACCCAGGCGCAGCTCGTCCCCCTCCCGGAGATCCGGCAGTACGTCGGCGCAAAGCAAATCCACTACCGCCAGTTCCTCTCCGCCCTCCCGTCTGATCAGTACCCGGCGGCTGAGAGGGCCGGCGTCCTCCGGCGTCACATCCTTCACCATCCGGCAGACCCACTGGCAGGCGGTGGCGGCGTGGGTGTCCATGCCCAGCAGTTCCTCCTCCCCGCTCTCCGGGTCCAGGCGGGTGCGGATCACGGCGGCCGCGTCGCCTATCCGGTAAAAATAATAGTCACCGCCGTAACCGGGGATCCGCCGTCCCTCCGCCATGGCCAGTCCGGCCAGACGGAAGGCGTCCTCCGGCCGGGCGGCCAGCTCCGTCAGACCGAAGCTGTCCAACCGCGCCGCCATGGGCTACACCTCGTAATCCACCGCCGCGCGGCTGGTGCGGATGGCCTTGCACTTCTCCGACACCTCCACATGGCGGGGATCTTTTTTATAGAGCTCCAGGTCCTCCAGGGAGTCAAACACGGAGGTCAGCACCGCGTCATAACCGCCGGGCACGCAGCTGACGCCCACCTCCTGCTCCCTGATCTGGGGAATCTTGCCTTTCAGCGCCCGCAGGCCCGCCAGGAACTCATGCATGGCCTCCTCCGTACCGGGCTGGAATTTCCACATGACAATGTGTTTAATCACGCTTTGTCTCTCCTTCATTGAAAAGTTGCCTCTATTATATCCACTCCGGGGGAAAAATGCAAGCGGGCCTATTCCCGTTTCCCGGACCTTTCCGGCCGGACCTGCTCCCGCGCGGCGCGTTTGATCTTATAGAGCTCCTCCGTGGCGAAGCTCAGCTTTGTCACCACGTTCTGCCGGGTGGGGTAGCAGTAGAGGCTGTCGTTGCCGGTAGAGATGTCCACGCAGTCATCCGGCCGGATGTAGCAGTAGTCGTACTCAATATGCAGTCCGTACATTCCCAGAGGCGGCCGGTGAATGCGGTAGGGCGAGCCGTTGTAGGTTCCCTCCACGATGAAGCCATCCTCCATGTCGTGGATCAGTCTGGCCTTCCCAAGCTTCTGGAACCGCCATGCGTTGGGCAGGGAGAAGACCTCCGCCTCGTCCTCGAAATGATATGTCCCCGCCTCCAGCTGGGCGCGGACCTGACGCCGCTCCCACTCGAACCAGTCCGGCGGACAGGCAAACTCCGTTTCCCCCTCCAGGGCGCGGAGAACCCCCAGCTCGTCCATCTCCCACTCCTTGCCGCAGGCGGTGCAGCGCAGACGGGCTCCCCGGCTCTCCATCCGGCTCTCTGTCAGGCAGCGGGGACACTGGTAGAGCACCTTGTGCAGCCCCTCCGCCCGGAAGGGCTCCGTGATGCGGATGTTGTTCTCCCTCTGCCAGCGGTACTCATCGTACTCCATGGCCCGGCGGATCACCTCGCCGATCTCTCCGGCGGATTTCTCCTTCACTTCTCCGGCGGTGAGCACCTGGGTCATGGTGGTGTAGAGAGGGACTTTCCGGGGCTGGCGGTAGTTCCAGAAGGGGGTGTGGAGATAGTTGCCATGATGGAGCAGCACCACCACCGGGACCCCCTGCTGCTTCACCAGCTTTCCCAGAGAGTCGGGGAGAATGGCGGTGGTACCGATGGGGGAATAGCGGGCCTCAGGGTACATGCAGAGGATGTCCCCGTAGTCATGGAGGACCTTTTTCACCGAACGGAGGAGAGTCATATCGGTGGTGAACTTCCGCTTGCACAGGCAGCCCAGCCACTCCATGATGAAGGGACGGCGGTAATAGCCGTCAATGGTGGCGATGTTGTTCACCGGATGGGGCCAGGTGGCGATGGAGCAGAGGTGAAAGTCCACAAAATACATGTGGTTGCTCAGCAGGATGTAGGGAGGCTTGAGGCCCTCCATATTGATTTTCTCGATCCGGTAGTCCTGTCCCAGCATGCTCAGGCCGCACAGCGAGCGAAGAATGGCGGTGAAGATCTTCCGCTGCCGCAGCGGAGGCCGGGTGGTGTCGTAGCGCTTGAGGCGGCCGTAGTTGACGTCGATGCTCTCCATGGTAATCTCCCTCCCGCCGGACCGGGCCCGGCAGATATTGTTATCAGTTTACCATAAAGCGCCGGGAAAAGCAAATCCGGAATCTGGCAGGGTGACGAAATTCGCATCTTCCGTACTGCCGGTACAGATACGTTACAGGTGCGGCAGCTGCTCCCGATAGCGGCGCAGCTCCCTCTCGCTGTACCGGGACAGGACGCCGTTGAGTCGGGAAATCAGGACCTCTTGCTCCTCCGGCAGGCGGCCCTCCAGGTTGACGGCGTTGGACGCGCCCAAAGCGGCAAAGATCACCGGAATGTCCAGGCTCTCCACCAGGGTGCGGACCTCCTCCAGCTTCTCCCGCTCTCCGGCCTCCCGCCAGTTTCCGTCGAGAATTTCCCGGTACAGACGGGATTCCGGAAAGACGGTAAGCATGGAGGAGCCGATGCGGCGGGGGTGGGTCTGATTGAAGATTTCCGCGGAGCGGAGGGCGCTCTCCACGCCTCTGTCCGCCCCGGCGATGCCGGCCAGGTAGAAGAAGTGATACCCGATGCCCGCCATGTCCAGGCGGCGGGTTTGGGTGAGGATGTCCTCCGGGGCGTAGCCCTTGTCCATGAAGGCAAGGGCCTCGCCGTCCCCGGTCTCCACACCGATGGTGATCCCATCATATCCTGCCCGGGCCAGACGGATCAGCTCATCCTCCGTTTTCTCCGTCACATCCGTGATCCGGGCGAAGCAGCCGATGGAGCCGCACAAGGGAAAGTAGGTCCGGACCAGACCGGCGATGCGCTCCAGCCGCGCTGTTTTCAGCACGAAGGGATTGGCGCCTGTCAGAAAGACCCGGCGAACCCCCTCCGGCCGGTCCAGTCCCTGGAGTTTCAGGCCCAGCCGCTCCAGAGGGCCGGTTTCGTACAGCTGGGCCTCTTGCAGATCCGCCTCCACGTCTTCCAGGGGCGACATGCGGAAGGGGAAGGGCAGCCCGTCGTAAAGGGTGCAGAATTTGCAGCGGTGGTGGGTGCAGCCCGCCGTGACTTCGATGAGCAGGGAGCCGCTTTCGTAAGGCGGCCTCCAGATGGTTCCGGTAAAGTGCATAACGGTGCTCCTCTCTGTTGTATTTCTGCCACTTTACCCCATGCCGCTCCATTCCGCAAGTACGCAGTTTTTTCATATCAGGTACGCCGGGGCATACTGTTGGCGGTTTTCCACAAGGAAACCTCTGGTCATAGCGTTTGGATTTGATGCTTTTTATGAATTGTAAAAGTGCGGGGAGGTTTTTCTTGACAATTTGGTTAGGATATGCTAACCTATGGCTGCAAGTTAATTGCAGCTAACTAAAGTAAGCGTATACTACTAAGGGGGCTGAACGGGATGCCGTTGACCATGGCGCGGCCGGGAGAGAGCGGACGGATCCGGAAAATTGGCGGAAAGCCGGAAACAAGGCGGTTTCTGGAGAATTTGGGCTTTGTAGCCGGAGGAAAGGTTTCTGTGATTGCCGTCATTGGCGGAAACGTCATTGCGGAGATCAAGGGGACCCGGGTGGCGGTCAACCGGGATATGGCCGCAAAAATTCTGATTTAGGAGGAATGATAATGAAAACCTTGAAAAACACGAAAATTGGTTCCACCGTCCGTGTGGTGAAGCTCTATGGGGAGGGCACAGTGAAGCGGCGCGTGATGGATATGGGCATCACCAGAGGGGTGGACATCTACGTCCGTAAGACAGCTCCTCTGGGGGACCCAGTGGAGGTGACAGTCCGGGGCTATGAGCTGACACTGCGGAAGGCGGACGCAGAAATGATCGAGGTGCAATAATGGGGTTCCTTTCCTCGGGGCTGCCCGAAATGGAAAGTGGGAGGACCTGCGCCACGTGATTCGTCCATACTAATTCTATAAGGAAAAGGTACGACAGGAAAGGAGAGATTTCTCATGAGCATCCAAATTGCCTTGGCGGGCAACCCTAATACCGGAAAAACTACTCTGTTCAACGCCCTGACAGGGGCAAACCAATATGTAGGCAACTGGCCCGGCGTTACTGTGGAAAAGAAAGAAGGTATGCTGAAAGGCCGCAAAGACGTTGTCATTACCGATCTGCCCGGTATCTATTCTCTGTCTCCCTGCACCCTGGAGGAGGTGGTGGCCCGGAATTATCTGCTGCAGGAGCGGCCCGATGTCATACTGAATATCATTGACGGATCCAATCTGGAGCGAAACCTCTATCTGACCACTCAGCTGATGGAGCTGGGCATCCCTGTAGTGGTAGCTGTGAACATGATGGACGTGGTACGAAAGAACGGCGGCAGCCTGAACGCCGGAAAGCTGGCCGGCGCACTGGGCTGTGAGGTGGCGGAAATCTCCGCTGTCAGGGGAGAGGGCGTCGTGGAAGCGGCGGAGCGGGCTGTCGCGGCGGCAGGCGGTAAGGCATCTCTGCCGCCCCACCGGTTTTCTGGGAGCGTGGAGTGTGCTCTGACCCGTATTGAGGAGCTGGCTTTGCAGGCTCTCCCCGGGGAACAGCGGCGCTGGTACGCCATCAAGCTTTTTGAGCGAGATGAAAAGGTCCGGGAACAGCTGGACCTTACCTGCGAGGTGATGAACCACATAGAGAGTACCATTGCCTCCTGTGAAGGAGAGCTGGACGAGGACGCGGAAAGCATCATTACCGCTCAGCGGTATGATTGGACCGGAGCCATCGCTGGCAGCTGCTTCCGTCACGGAAACGGCGGAGAGCTGACTGTCTCTGACCGCATTGACCGCATTGTTACCAACCGTATCCTGGCGCTGCCTATTTTTGCGGCGGTGATGGCCCTGGTGTACGCGGTCTCCATGGGCGGGTGGGCCGTCTCCATCGGTACCGCCGCTACCGATTGGGCCAACGACGTGCTCTTCGGCGAGTGGGTTCCGGGCTGGTTTGACGTTGTCCTGGGAGCTGCGGGCGTGGCGGAGGAAAGCTGGCTCTACGGTCTGATTCAGGAGGGCATCGTGGCCGGGGTGGGCGCGGTGCTGGGATTTGTGCCTCAAATGCTGGTGTTGTTTTTGTTGCTGTGCGTGCTGGAGGACGTGGGATATATGGCCCGGATCGCCTTCATCATGGACAGGCTTTTCCGGCGTGCCGGCCTGAGCGGCAAGAGCTTTATCCCCATGCTGGTGGCCACGGGCTGCGGAGTGCCCGGCATCATGGCCTCCCGGACTATTGAGCAGGATCGAGACCGGAGGATGACCGTCATGACCACCGGCTTCATGCCCTGCGGAGCAAAAATGCCTGTCATCGGCCTGTTTGCCGGAGCGCTGTTCGGGGGAGCCTGGTGGGTGGCCGCTTCCGCTTACTTTATTGGCGCAGCGGCGGTGATTGTCTCTGGAGTGATACTTAAAAAGTTCCGGGTGTTCTCCGGTGAACCCGCCCCTTTTGTCATGGAGCTGCCCGCCTACCACGTCCCTGATCCCGGCAGCGTTTTGCGAGGCGCCTGGGAGCGGGGGTGGAGCTTCATCAAACGGGCCGGTACCATAATTTTGCTCAGTTCCATTGTGCTGTGGTTTCTCCAGGGCTTCGGCTTTACGGCGGGCGGCTTCGCGATGGTGGAGGACAACAACGACTCCATCCTGGCTGTAGCCGGCAGTGCGCTGGCCTGGATTTTCTACCCCTTGGGCTGGAAGGGCGAGATGGCCTGGAAAGCCGCCGTGGGGACTTTTACCGGCCTGATTGCCAAGGAGAATGTGGTCGCGACCCTTGGCACCCTCTACCACTACGCGGGCGAGAGCGATGAACTGATCGGCGACAGCAGCCCCCTGTGGTCCCTGGTGGCTGCGGACTTCTCCGCTCTCACCGCCTACAGCTTCATGATCTTCAATCTCCTCTGCGCACCATGCTTTGCCGCCATGGGGGCCATCAAGCGGGAAATGAACAGCGCCAGATGGACCTGGGGAGCTATCGGTTATATGTGTGGTTTCGCCTACGTTGTTGCCATGATCGTCTACCAGACCGGCGGTCTGATTACAGGGGAAGTGTCCTTCAGCGTTTTTACTGTCATTGCACTGATCCTGCTGGCTGGTCTGCTGTATCTGCTGTTTCGCCCCTGTAAGGAGAGCGGAGGAGCGATCCGTCTCAACCGGCGCTCCGCAGCAAACGTATAAGGAAAGGATGTTGTATCTCGTGTTTGCATACATATTTTCCCATCTGGGATATATCGCGGTAACACTGACGTTGGCCCTGATTGTGTCTGCCGTCGTGGTAAGGCTGGTCAGGGACAGGAAAACTGGCAAGGGCGGCTGCGGCTGTGGCTGCAAGGGCTGTGCCAACGCACCGTTATGCCGTCCTGCGGCTGAGAAATAATAGAAGGGGGCCGGCGTCAGCCGGCTCCCCTTCCAAATTTCTATCGCAGTTTTGCGGCAGTTTCCGCCGTCCTGCCCTCTTCGCTGGCCCCGAACAGGAACAGCTCTCCATCGTTCTGCTTCACCAGCAGCCAGGGTCCCACGCGGGGGTCTATGCAGAGAGTCACCCTGCCCCATTGGCTGCTGCTGAACTGCCCGGTACAAGCGGTTTCCATTCCCGTACCCATGATCCTGCTCAGACGGGGCAGTGTCTCGATCACCTCGATTTCCGCCACGTCCGCCAGCGCCACGCTCCAGTGCCTGCCGAAGTGGGACCCCGTGAGCTCCGTGTCCGTGATCTCCAGCTCCACCGGAGCCCGCTCCATCCCCAGCATCCACACGCCGCACAGCGGACATGCCAGCAGCACCGCCAGCAGCAGCCCCATGATGATCTGCGCAGGCCGCCGGGCCATGTTCAGGGAACTGCCTACGCCCACTCGGGCGTTGACCGTCAGGCGGGTGTCGTTGGGGTTGTAGTAGATCATCCCCCAGATCCAGTGATCATCGCCGTCTACATAGTATCCCCGTCCGCTGTCCGCCGTCAGTTTCTCCTGCAGGCGGCGTACCCGGAACTCGATGCGGATGACTGTGATACAGCCAGTGAACCCATAGGCCAGAATTACTGCCATGCACAGCCAAATATGCTCCAGAGTCAGCCACAGTCCCAGATTGAAAAGCCCTGTGGCCCACGCCAGAGTGATCCAGCATTTGCTCCAGTTGTACCGCCTGATCCGGGTCAGGGCCAATGTTCTCCCGCTGTCCTCATCCACGACCTCGGCGCGATTGCGGTATAAATACCGGCAGCAGAGATAAAACACCGGCACCAGCGCCGCGTCCAGCACCCATATTCCCCAGATGCTCCGGTCAAAAAGCAGCGGGACCAGACTGAGCAGAAATGGAGGCAAAAACCACCAGAGGGAGGGCCGCCGCATTTCCTCCGCCGCGGCTTTCAGGTCTGTGACCACCTGCGGCGTTTCCCGGCTCTGCCGCCATCCCCGCTCCACTTTGAGCTTTTGCAGAGACCGGTTGCACCGGATGTAGGGAATCAGGAACACGGCGGCCAGGGCTATGGCCCAGAGGATGTAATAGGTCAGGAATAGTCCCACGCTTTTGAAAAGCAGACTGGGAATCACCGCCGCCAGCATCCCCAGGCACACGGCCTTCAGTTCCTTCCGGTACTGCTCCAGCAGAGCGTGCACCTCTCCATCCTCCTGGGCTTCGTAGGGCAGGGTCACACCGGCGATGAGGTTCTTTTTCGGCCTGCACTCGTTCTTTTGCAGAGAATACACAATGGGCAGCACCGGCAGCATCACCGCCCACGAAACCAGCGCCCAGAACAACGTCATTTTCCACACGCCTCCCCGTCAAAAATTTTCCCGCACAGCGCCAGAATTTCTTCCTTTCCCATCCCCGCCAGCCGAAGCTCGCAGATTCTCAGCCGCAGACCCTCCAGTGTTTCCGGATTTGCGCCCCCCTCCGGCAGGTGCACCACGGCTCCCTCGCGGCGGCCAGTGGCGGCATACCCCTCCGCTTTCAGCAGCTGATATGCTTTGCTGGCGGTCATCATATTGATTCCCGCCTCTTCCGCCAGGGCGCGGACGGTGGGCAGACGCTCTCCTGGCTTCAGCTCGCCCGAGGCAATGGCGGCCACCACCTGATTCCGGATCTGCTGGTAAATAGGGACGTCGCTGTGAAAATCCAACCGCAGCAGCATGGCTTCGCCTCCTTTGTATTATATAATATAATACAAATAATGCAAACTGTCAAGAAAAATATGGAGCGGAGAATTCTCCGCTCCATACCGTTCAGTGGCAGCAGCCATGCCGGCGGCTGCCAGCGGGGGCAGCCGCGCAGTATCCTGCGCAGTAGCCGTCCTCGTGGTGATTGCCGCAGTAGGTCACGCCGTCATGGACATGCGGTCCGGCGATGGCGCAGCCCTCTACAGCGCACAGGGTCAGGCACCGGCCGTCGCAGAAACCGTCCCCGTGGCAGCTGCCGCAGTAGGTCACGCCGCTGTGGACATGCCGTCCGGCAATCTCGCAGTCCTCCACGGTGCACAGGGCCAGGCACAGGCCGTCGCACACGCCGCTCTCGTGGGCGTAGCCGCAGTAGGTTACGCCGCTGTGAACATGGCGGCCCGCCGTCTCACAGCCTGCTACGGCGCAGACCGTCACCTGGGTCTGTCCCCGGCGGCCGCCGTGGTGGCCGTGGGCCAGGGCGGGGACCATCAGGGCGAGCGCCGTAAGGCAGGCAAAGAGCAGGACCAGTGTACGCCTTCTCCGGGGCTTTTTTGCTGTGGGCAGATTTTTCATGGTAGTATTTCCTCCTATTGAAGTGATTCCAAATTATACAGCCGCAGATTCTTACCGTCAAAGCGGAGCTGCCGGCCGGCGGCTTCGCCTCCGGTGAGCATCCCCTGGATATGGAGGCATTTCTCCTCTCCGGACCAGGAGAACGTCATGACAGAACTGTCCGCCTCCGGCCAGTTTTCGTGCACCAAAGCGCTGATATCCGCCTCATAGAGCTGTCCGTCCCGCCGGAAAATCATCTGACAGCTCTCCTGTCCGTCGGAGGCAATCAGCTCCGGCGCTCCGTCGCCGTCCATGTCGGCGGCTTCCGACAGGCCGAAGGTCCTGGCCAGCAGATATATCTCCACACCGGACGGACTTTCCTCAAAGACATAGTAGTCGTTGACGGTACGTTCGCCCGCTGCCAGCCGCTCGTTATAGGAAATTTTCAATCCGTCATAGCCCAGCAGGCCGGTAAACGGCTCCTCGCAGTACTCTTGTTCCGGGAAGCTCAGGAAATAATCCGTGGGGAAACTGCCGGAAGTACTGTAAGAGAGGGAAACATAGACGCTGCCCTCGTGACTCCAAGCAAGGGTGCAGCGGCCGCCCGCCGTCCTGCTGCCGGCCCACAGCAGACACCGCTCCTCCTGATGTCTGCCATGGTGGTTTCCGTGGAAGCCGTCCTCCTGGTGGTGAACGGTGTCCGGGGCTTCCTTGAGTTCCACCCGTACCGGCTTGAAGGGAGTCAGGCCGGTCAGGGAGATGGACAGCGCCGGCGGGTTGTCCCCGGGAATGCCCTCTGCCGGAAGCTCCGGCTTGGCGCACCCGGTAAAGGTGACGGCGCAGATCACAGCCGCCGCTGTCAGAGAGGTGCAGAAGGCCGCTTTCTTCATTTTACGGTTTTCCGCGATGCGGGTGATTCGCTCCTTCAGCCGTTTCTTATCCGAGGTCATGGTAGTGGCCGCCAGCATGACGCCGCCCGCCGCTCTTTTTACCGGGACCAGCCGCAGCAGGGTCCGGCCGTAGGGGACGCGCTGGGCCTCCCCCAGTTTTTTCAGAGCCAGCTCATCACAGGACTGCTCGCAATCCTCCCTGGACGCCAGAGCGGCCAGCCACACCAGCGGGTCAAACCAATATACCGTCAGGCACACTCCCCGCAGCAGACACCAAAGGGGATCCAGCTGCCGCCCGTGGGCCTCCTCATGTGCCAGAACATGGCGCAGGCCGTCTTCCGATTCCATGGCGGCGGGGGTCAGGTACACGGCGGGCCGGAATAATCCGAACAGGCAGGGGGAGGGCATTCCCTCCTCCACCAGATATACCGGATACCGGCACGCCGGAAGCTCCAGAGGAATGCGCCGCCGCCGCAGCTGTGCCCACAAGCGGAGGTTGGACGCCGCCAGCCACAGAGCCATGCAGCCCATACCGGCCTTCCGCGTCAGCTCCAGAACCTCTGTCAGGGTGAAGGCGTAGGATATCATCGCGGCGGAACTCTCGTTTTCCGGCGTGACTACGTCATAGCGGCCCTCAATGTGCAGCGCGGCGGCCCAGTCCGGCTGGAATACGGCAGACGCCGGAGAACCTTCGCTGACGGAAACGGGGAGGACATAGACCGGCTGGCGCTCCATTCGCTCAGCCACCTGCGCCTGGGCAGGCAGTGCAGCGGACAGTATGCTGAAATCCGCCGCCGGCAGAAGGTTCACCGGAATCAGAAGCCGCGCCAGCACCAGTCCCCACAGAGCGTATTGCAGCCGCCGGGAGATTCGCTTTCGGAATATCCGGCGCAGAATCAGCAGCGCCGGAATCAGTGCTGAGGAAGCAATCAGAACCTCGCTCATCCCGCTCCGCCACCTGCTTTCTCCAGAATGGCGGAAAGCTCGGCGATATCCGCCTCCGTCAGGCCCCGGCTCTCCACCAAGGCGCTCATCATCAGGCCAAGACTGCCGCTGTAAACCTTCCCCAGGAAGTTTTCCGTCTCTGTCCGGGCCGCGTCCTTCCGTTCCAGCGCGGGGTGGTACTGCTTGGCCCGCTCTCCCTGCTCCGGCCGCACCGCGCCCTTGGCCTCCAGCCGGGAGAGCATGGTGATGACGGTGTTTTTCGCCCACCCGGTTTCCGCCCGCAGTGCGGCGGTCAGCTCCATGATCGTCATGGGGCTTCGCTCCCAAAGGCGGTTCATCAGCTTCCACTCGCTGTCAGAGAGACTGATCTGTTTTTCCACCGGCATCAGCTCCTTTCTGCTGGTATACGAGTGTCTACCTACAATATAGCACGCAGGTATACATTTGTCAACCAGAATTTTCCGCCAGAGGCAAAAATGCGGCGCGGAGTTTCCTTCGCGCCGCATCACCCTCAGGGTTCCGCAAGGGAAAACATTTTTCAGGAAAACGAGTCTATGGGCAGATGGTGCTGCTTCAAAAATGAAAGCTTATCCCAGTATCCTCTCTGAAACAAAATTTTCCCGTTGACCACCTGGAAAAATCCACAGCCGCGCAGCCCCAGCGGATCTCTCCATTCCAAGATTGCCCACTGCCCGTCTTCAAAAATATTTTCCACAATGGCCGTCATATCCGCCGATGCAAACTCTGACGTGAACATCTCCCTGATTGCGTCAATTCCGACGGCTGGCTCGTTTGCCACCTGGTGATTTTCCGCATTGCTGTGATACAGGCTTGCAATGGCTTCTGCGTCGTGACTGTTGAAAGCATCGACCCACTGATTGACGACATCTTTTGGTCTTACCACAGTTCTTTCCTCCTTCGGCGCTGTCCTGACTTCTCCGCCCTGCTCCGGGAGCTCCTGAACAGATTCTCAGAAAATGGTGACTGTCCAGCGGTTTTCATACCGCTGCCGGGAGGCCAGGGAGATCAGGTCAAACTGCTGGCTCAGATCCTCCACCACGCCGTCCCGGGAGGGCAGGCTGACCCAGGGCTCCAGGCACACGTAGGGCGCATCGGTCTTCGGCTGGTGCCAGATGCCCATGTAGCGCATCTTGGGGCAGGAGAGAGTCAGGCCCCGGGAGCCCTCCCCGGCGGAGAGCGTGACGCCCCGGGCAAAGTTTTTGAGAATAATGGCGTCGTCGTCAAACATCCCGTGGTACAGAGGCAGATCCACGCCGTTTTCCAGGGGGTAGGGAGCCTCGTGGCCGCTGAGCATGTAATTATCGCTGAGAAGCACCCGGCTGGGCTGGCAGGGCTGGGCAAAGGTGAGGCGGTAGTCTTCAAACCGCCTGCCCTCCTCCAGGGGCACCCGGAATCCGGGGTGGCCGCCCAGACCGAAATACATGATCTTTCCATCCATGTTCTCCGTGGCGTAAACAATCACCAGGGTGCTGCCTTCCAGAACGTAGGACACATCAAAGCGGAAGGCGAAGGGATAGATCTCCCGGCTCTCGGGGGTATCCTCCATGTGGAAGGTGATGTGATCCTTGCCCTGGGCCAGAACGGAGAAGGCGGCCCGCTTGGCGAAGCCGTGGCGGGTCATCTGGTATTCTTTTCCGCCGTATGTATAACGGTCGTTTGTAAGGCGGCCCACGTAGGGGAACAGAATGGGAGCCCGGCCGGTCCAATAGGCGGGGTCGCCGTTCCAGAGGTACTCTGTGCCATCGGCGGAAGTGATGGACTGGAGCTGCGCTCCCACCTCGTCGATGGTCACGGTCATGGCGCTGTTGCGAATGGTATGCATAAAGGTTCTCCTTTCTGTGTGAAAAATGGGGAAGTACCCCTGCGGCTTCGGGGCCGCAGGGGTACGGGGGAAAACAAATTACTTGAGGCTGTTCTCCAGGCTTTCCAGCTCACGCAGCAGCTCGGCGGGCACTTTATCGCCGAATTTGGCGTAATATTCCCGGATGCCTTCGGCTTCTTCCTTCCAAAGCGCCTTGTCCACGCCCAACAGGCCCTCCACCGTTTCGCGGCTGATGTCCAGACCCTCCAGATTGATGTCCCCGGCCTTGGGCTGGAAACCGATGGGCGTGTCCACGGCCTCGGCCTCGCCGAACGCCCGCTTCATAATCCACTCCAGCACCCGCATATTATCGCCGAAGCCGGGCCAGATGAAGCGGCCCTCTTCGTCGGTGCGGAACCAGTTGACGTTGAAGATTTTGGGCAGCTTCTCCGGGCTGGTTTTTTTGCCCATGTCCAGCCAGTGCTGCCAGTAGTCGCCCATGTGGTAGCCGCAGAAGGGCAGCATGGCCATGGGGTCCCGGCGGACCACGCCTACGGCGCCTGCGGCGGCGGCGGTAGTTTCAGAGGCCATGATGGAGCCCACGAACACGCCATGCTCCCAGCTGCGGGCCTGATACACCAGGGGAGCGGTCCTGGCCCGGCGGCCGCCGAACACGATGGCGCTCAGGGGTACGCCCGCAGGGCTGTCAAACTGATCGGAGATGCAGGGGCAGTTCCTGGCGGGGGCAGTGAAGCGGGAATTGGGATGAGCGCCCTTCTCGGTGCTTTCCTTGCCATTCCAGGGATTGCCCTTCCAGTCCACGGCATGCTCCGGGGGATTCTTGTCCAAGCCTTCCCACCACACGGTGTTGTCGTCCAGATTATGGACTACGTTGGTGAAGATGGTGCCCTGCCGGGTGGAAGCCAGGGCGTTGGGGTTGGACTTCACATTGGTGCCGGGAGCCACGCCGAAGAACCCGTATTCGGGGTTCATGGCCCACAGGCGGCCGTCCTCGCCCAGGCGGATCCAGGCGATGTCGTCGCCCACGCACCAGACCTTCCAGCCCTTCTCCCGGTAAGCCTCGGGGGGAATGAGCATGGCCAGATTGGTCTTGCCGCAGGCGGAAGGGAAGGCGGCGGCAAGATACCGGATTTCCCCGGCGGGATTCTGGAGGCCCAGAATCAGCATATGCTCGGCCATCCAGCCTTGCTGGCGGCCCAGATAGGAGGCGATGCGCAGAGCGAAGCACTTCTTGCCCAGCAGCACGTTTCCGCCGTAGCCGGAGTTTACGGACATGATGGTGTTGTCCTCGGGGAAGTGGACGATATAGCGGTTCTCGGGGTCAATGTCCGCCTTGGCGTGGAGCCCCTTGATGAAGTCGCTGTCCAGGTGCTCCGCCGAATGAGCGCCCACCCGGGTCATGATGCACATGTTCAGCACCACGTAAATAGAGTCGGTCAGCTCGATGCCGTACTTGGCGAAGGGAGAACCCACCACACCCATGGAGTAAGGGATCACATACATGGTCCGGCCTTTCATGGCGCCGGTGTACAGCTTGAAAAGCTTCTGATACATCTCCTGGGGGTCCATCCAGTGATTGGTAGGACCGGCGTTTTCCTTCTCCCGGCAGCAGATGAAGGTACGGTCCTCCACCCGGGCCACGTCATTGACGGCGGTGCGGTGCAGATAGCAGCCGGGCAGCTTCTCCTGATTGAGCCGTTCTATCTCTCCGGTAGAGCAGGCCTCGGCCCGCAGGGCCTCGAGCTGCTCCTCGGAGCCGTCGATCCAGATGATTTTGTCGGGCTGGGTCATCCCGGCCATCTCGTCAATCCAGCTGAGAACGGCCTGATTATTGGTCAGGGGCTTGGCATGGTCCATGTCAGGTTTTCCTCCCGTTACATTGTGTTTTCAGAAAGCCAATGTTTCCTGAATAGCATGATACTAAAATCTTTTCCAAAATGCAAGGGCATTCCGAAAAAAACCGGTGAAATAAGTGTGAACTTTTCAGAACCTGTATTCGTAATCTTTGCATTTTTTCAAACAATGCCTGACCGGCCGCCATGTTTATCCGATCCCGCGCAGCAGCTCCGCCGTCTCCAGGAGACGTTCCGCCAGGGGCCGCGGGAGCGGCAGCCGCTCCACCTCGCATCCTCCGGCGGTCAGCCGGTTTCTTACGCCGAAAAACACGTCCCCCAGCCACAGCGAGGAGTAGTGCCACTCCCCTCCCAGGCAGGCCAGCAGCGACAGCGCCCCCGAGGAGAGGGCGGGGGCGGCGTAGGGCTTGTACCCCCAGGCGCGCATCTGCAAATTAGCGCGCTTTGTCAGCTCTGTCAGTTCTTCGGACAGCCCGCTGTCATAGCGGCGGATGGAGTTGGCGATCACCAGTCCCTCCCCGTGGGGCCCGAAGGCCCGCCCTTCGGTGAGATAGGAGGCGAAGCGGGGCTCCCGCCCGGCGAAGTACATGGCCCTGGCATGCATCACTCCCAGGCCGAAGCCCCGGACCTGACCGGGCGACAGGCCCCGTCCATCCCGCTCCCCGGCCTCGTTTTTCCAGCTTTCCGTCAGCGCTGCCCGGCACAGCTGATCCACCGGGTCGCTGACCACGCAGAACAGTCCCCGGAAGTTCCGCTCCCGGGCCATGCGGGCGTATTGGACCACCAGAGGGCGGTTCAGCTCATACTGAGCCATGCGCACATCCCCGCTCTTCACCGCTGTGTCCGGTACAAACCGGGAGGCGCAGAACAGGAACACGTCGCAGTCCAGCACCCGGTCCGCCTCCACGATTTCCACCGGGGGGAACCGGTCCCCGCCGGGAGAGATGATCTGATTGAGCTCGAACTCCCACCGCTGGGGCACACCCTCCCGAACGTCGCAGATGCCCAGCGTGGAAATTCTGCCTCCGCCCAGAAGCCGCAGGCCCATGGCCAGGGTGCTGCCTACGTCCCCCAGGGCCAGCAGGTGAACCCGGTAACGCTCCCGGAGGGGTGGCGCTCCCGCTGGAGGACCGGCAGGGAACAAGTCCTGAAAGAATATTTCACTGCCATTATACTTATTGTATTCCATTTCTGTCATCCTATTACAATTTTAAAATTGGCTTGCAGCCGCTTGAGCATTTCGATATCGTTGTCCAGATAGGTGGAGGCGGAGCGGCTCAGGTCGTAGGACATACATCCGCCCTTGTCCGGACACAGAGGCAGGATCACCGCCTCCCCCAGGCGGCTGAGGGTCAGATTCCGGGCGTAGAGCGCGCGGTACTCCGTCTCCAGGGTCAGCAGAATGTCCCTGGCGTTCTCCAGGCAGCACAGGGACAGGCGGTAGGTAGAGCCGTCGGCGCAGTCCTCGCTGAAATCCGGGGCGGCATAGGGGAAAATCCGGTTCACTGCCGGATGGAGGCCCCCGGCCATAGGCTCCGGACGGCGGACGGTGTCCCCGCCGATAAAGGGGTACAGGGTGGACTCCACAAACCGCAGCCGCAGGTTGGGCAGATAGTACACGCTGTCCACCGGGTAGCCCAGCTGTTCCATGGTGTCCCGGCCCATGCCGGTGAGGTATCCCACCAGCACCTGCCGGACCAGTGCGCCATTTTCCGCCAGCAGCGGCGCGATGGCCCGGATGCGCTTGCCGTCATGGAGCATGTCGTCCACCAGAATCACCGGCCGGTCAAAAGCCCGGATGGTCTTCACCTGATCGGCCAGGGAGGGGTAGTAAGGGTAGGCCTCCACCGCGTAGCGGGACAGGTCCGGCTCATAGACCTTGTCGGTGTGGAGCGTCTTGGTGACGGTGTTGGGCACCGCCACCCCCCGGAGGATTTTGCCGAAGGGTACGCAGATGCACTCCCCCAGCATCCGGGGCGACGTAGGCTGGGGGGACACGCCGTTGCAGGCGGCGATCCGCCGCAGCAGCCGCTGGTACACCACTCCCGCCGACATGGACAGCACCAGGCATCCCGGATACATCTCCGTCAAAGCCTTTTGCAGCCGCCGGTGGGCACTGGCCGCGGCGGCCAGAACCCGCAGGTTGGCGTTGAAGGGGGCCTTGATGGTGGTTTCAATATTCCGGGTGAGAACAATGGGGCGGCGCATGTCCACGGTGAGCACCTCCTGCCCGTGATCTGTCAGAGGGGCGGCGACGAAGCCCTGAAGGGACAGAATTTCCCGGACGTAAGCCACCGTGGCCTCCAGAGGGCAGTAAAGAGCGAAGGTGTACTCCTGCCGCAGTGCCAGGGTGAGGACCTCGGTAAGCAGCAGCTGGCACAGATCCAGCTGGGCGGGGCCCTTGGGGACATAAATGCCGCTGATGACCAGCACCCGTCCGCCGGTTTCCCGGCGGATGAAGGCGCTCAGCTGGGCGTTGCCCAGCCGGGAAAACAGCTGGCGGGATTCCAGACACCGGAAGCTGGCAAAGCCAAGGGCTGCCTCTCCCCGGCGGAGGACGCACAGGCAGTCTCCCGCCCTGCGCAGAGCGCCGCACAGCTCCCCGAGGTCCGGGTGGGCGGAGAGCACCGAGGCGCGGAGGGAGGCTTCCAGCTCCTCCGTCAGCTCAGCCGCCTGCTGGAACTGGAGCTCGTCCAGCCGGAGCACCGGCTTGTCCAGAGGCTCCCGGAGATAGAGGCCGTGGAGATAGATGAACTCCTGAGCCACCGGGTCGATGAGGTTGGAGATGTCCCGGCCCTGATCCACGGCCTCCCGGATACGGGTGGAGCTGATCTCCTCCAGATGGGTGGGCAGTGTGAGCTCCACCACCCGGCCGGTGATGGCGCTGTAGTCGTGAGGGTCCGTCCGGCCGCTCTGCCCCCGGCGGAAAATGATGTGGTCAAAGGTATGGATGGAGTGCTCCGCCGGAGACTGCCGGTAGCAGGAGGCGCCTGCCACCACATCGCTGCCCGCTACGATGGCGATGTCCCGTTCGGGGAAGGCGGAGCGGAGGGCTGCCAGATTTTCCGGGTGGGCGATATTCACCGGGAAGTCCTCCGGGAAGATCTGAACATGAAATTCGTCCGCTGTGGAGATGGAGGCCAGACGGCGGCGGATGCGGTGGGGCTGGGTCTTCTTGGACCAGGAGAACTCGTCGATGGCCAGCAGCACCTCGTACCCCAGATCCCGGATGGCCCGGACGATGCCCTTGTGAGAGAGGGTGAAGGGATCGAAGGTGCCGGGGAAGAAGGCTACAGGCCGGGGGGGCTCGAAATGGAAGCCGTCGTGAAGAATGTCCTGCTCGGTGAGGAAGCGGTACAGCCGTCCCAGCATGGCGGCGCGGTAGTAGAAGGTCAGCTCGTCCCCCTGATCCTCCCGCAGCAGGACCAGAAGCTTCTTCATGGTCAGCAGGAAGGCCCGGCGCTTCTCATGGCGGCCCAGGATTTCGGAGCCGAACACGCGCCGTCCCAGAATGAACAGCGCCTCCTGCCGCACCTGGCTGCGGAAACCCGCCAGAGCTTTGAGCAGCATCCCCAGCAGCCGTTCCCGGCGGCGGCGGTAGATTTCGTCGGATTCCGGGAAGCGGACCCGGTAGGTGTCGTACTCCTCGTAGATCACCCCCACGGCGTCCAGGGCGGCGGCGGCGACCCTGGCATTGGAGGAGCACAAAGAGGACTCCAGCTCGCTGAGAATCTCCTCCAGCTGCACCGGCGGCAGCCACAGGCAGAACCGGCCCAGGTAGCCGGGGATGTATTTGGCAAACTCCTGCTGGCCGATTTCCAGGCCCCGGCACAGCTCCACGGCCACCTCGTTGCGTTCCTCCGCCGAGAGCAGGGGGGCGGTGGACAGCAGGGCGGAGCCAGCCGCGTGGCGGACCGTCACCCGGTCGCTGACTTTCACCAGATTGGTCAGGTGGGTGGCAATGTGCAGCAGGCCGCCGCCGCCGCTCCGGGCCAGTTGGGTCAGCAGGCGGATGTTCACCTCCTTGATGATCCAGGGTGTGGCGGTCTTCAGGTTGTCCAGAAAGATCTCCGACACTGCCTCCCGAGGCAGGTCCAGAGGTTCGGTCCGGCGGGTGATGTCCCCCATCACCCGCTCCCGCAGCAGCGCCAGAGACCGGCAATCCCGGCAATTGATCTCCCGCAGGGCGCCCAGAATCACGTCCTGGGCGGTGATGGCGGGACGGAGATAGTCCAGAAGCAGCACCGCTGCCGTACGCACAGTCAGATCCCTCCGCCCGGACAGAGCCTGGGCGAAGGAGAGCAGGTCATAGCGCTGGCAGTCCGCCAGCACCTCCACCGGCAGGGCGGTGGCCGTTTCCAGCAGTTGGAAGGCCGTCTCGTCCTCCAGTCGCTCCGGACGGCGATAATAGCGGAGAAATTCCTGAAGGAACAGGTCCCGGCGGTCCGGGGCGCACTTGTCCAACAGGGAGTTGACCACCATTTTCAGCGTAAAGCTGATCCACCGGCGGTGCTGGGCCATCAGCTTCCGGTCCGGACGGATGAGCTTGGCCAGATACAGCCGCCACTGGTCCAGATCGGCGGTCTCCCGGGCGTCGGGAACATGTCCGGCGGGGACCTCCTTGGCGTAGCCGGCGTGAAACCGGGCGATGATCTCTCCCATGAGAGCCGCAGCCTGCCGGCGGATGTCTCCCTCCCGGTGCATCAGAAGCTCATACAGGAAGGTCAGTGTCTGGACCTTCTGAGGGCGGCTGAGATAGACGGAGTAGGATTCAAACACGCCCAGACAGGCCCGCAGCCGCCGCCAGTCAGTTTCTCCCCGGGCCTGCTCCAGCAGGCCGGCGAAGGTCCGCTGGCCGGTGAGGCGGCCCATAAGGGCCAGATTGTGCTCCACGCCCAGCATCCGCAGCGCCTCCACCGCCTGAAGCGGGTCCATGAGGGCCGCGTCCGGCTGGGGAAGAGTGGGCCGGGGCTTTCCGGAGAGGGCGGTGTCCACGCCCAGACGCTCCATGCAGCGCTCAAAGTCCCGGAGCTTGGCGTAAACAAAGGTGTAGCGGGTGCGCTTTTCGTTGGTGACGTCGTCCAGCTTGCCCAGGATCACATCGAAAGCCTCCGTCAGGGTGGAAATCTTCGTAATCTCCCGGCCGCCGGGACCCTGCTCCTGTTTCACTCGGAAGTCGGCGTAAATCAGTGCCAGACTTTCCGCTGACAGATAATCCAGCTCCAGGTCCCAGACGGAATGGTTGGCGGCCACGTAGCCTACGTCCTCCATGTGGCGGCGGAGGAACCAGAGACCGGTGTAGTAGTAGTGCAGGTACGGCACCCGCTCCCCGGGGCGGCAGCCAAACTTGCCGATATCGTGCCCTGCGGCGCTGGCGGATACCAGCGCCAGGTCGATGGGCACTCCCGCTCTTTTCAAGTCCCGGGCCACGCTGAGGGCCACGTGGTGAACCCCGGCGATGTGCTCCAGAGTCCGCCAGGGAGTGGCCTCCAATCCCAGGCGCATCATCTCATAGACGTACTCCCGCCGGTAGGCCCGGAGAAACAGCCGGTAGCTGTCCTGGTGGGCGCTGCCTTCCAGCTCATCTTCCTCCAGCAGGGCCAGATCCCACATGGGGTCCGGCGGCAGCTCGGCCCGCTCGGCGTCAAAGAGAACCTGCAGAAGGGAGAGGAAAAACAGGGCTCCTGCGCCGTGGGGCTCCTGCCAGTCCTGGGCGTCCGGTTCCTGAAACATGGCTCTGCGGGCATAGTCGTAGGCAAAGGAAATCCAACCCTCCTCCGGCTCCGGCGACAGCCGCTCCAGCTCCTCCCGGCACAGGGAGAGCACATCGGAGCAGGCAATGCGCGCACCGCCGAAAAGGGGGACGAAGCGCTGGAGATAATTCTGCTCCTCCAGCATCTGGCGGAGCATGGCGCGATGGGGGGCGAGGCAGCGGGCGGCGGGCTGGGTGGTGACGCGGCGCAGCAGCGTCCCCGTCATCTGGCGGAGTCGTTTTTTGTTCATGGAGGGAACCTCCTTCCTGATTTGGTTCTATTATGCACCAAGAGACAGGAATACGCAAGGAATTTCTCCCGCTCCGCCTCTTCGCCTGAGCCGCGGCGCTAAAGAAATATTAAGAAATCCCGCCAGATATTTCCCTTGCATTTGTTCTCCCGGCAGACGTATAATAAGAACATATCAGATCGTAATGGAGGGGTTTCCTTTGGCTCAGAGCTTTCAGGAAATAACGGAAGATATTGTCAGCCACCCGCTGTTTTTGCAGCTGCGGGACTGCCCCCACCACGGCGGAGAAAATTCGCTGTATATCCACTCTGTGGACACCGCCAAGTGCGCCTACCGGCTGGCCCGCCGCTTCGGGCTGAAGGAGGAGCGGGTCCGGGCGCTGACCCGGGCCGCCCTGCTGCATGATTTCTTCGGCTACGATTGGCAGAGCGAGCGCCATAAGCGGTATATGCACCGCTACTCCGGCTGGCAGCGGGTGCGCCGTATGCACGCCTTCATCCACGGCTCTCACGCCGCCCGGCGGGCGGGGCGGCTGTTTGACCTGGATCAGCGGCAGCGGGACGCCATTGCCAGCCATATGTTCCCCCTGGCCTCCTGGCCGAAGAGCTCCGAGGCATGGCTTCTGACGCTGGCGGATAAAATGGTGGCCTCCCGTGAGGTGGGGGAAACGGTGGGGTGGCATGTGAAGGGCTGGTGCCGGAAGCTGACTCCCGCCCGGAGCCGCCGGCCGTGACGCTGAAAAATCCCCCTGTGCGGCACAGGGGGATTTTTCTTATCCGCCGTTTATCTGGTTTGTCATCTCTTCGATCCGCTCCAGGGGGAACGGTGGGAGAGCCACGGGCTTCATGGCGATGGACATCAGCTTCATGGGGTTGTCGTCTGCCGCGACCCGGTTGGACGACAGTACGCCGCACCGGCGGCAGCGGTGGATCACTGCCCACTCGCCGTTTTTCCGGACCCAGACGGCGATGGGCTCCATAATTCCGCCGCAGTCCGAGGCCCGGTCGCCGGGCTCCACGTCCAGGTGGAGGCTGTGCAGGCAGTTGGGGCAGTGGTTGCGGTGTTCGCTTCCAGCTCCCGCGGAAACCACCAGCCTCCCGCAGACCTTGCAGGTGAAGCTGTCGCGGCAGGGATGGGTCTTGTAGTAACCCTTTTCAAAGGTTTTTCGCTTGTTTTCTCTGGTCAAATGGATTTTCCTCCTGAAAGTTGTCAATAAACATCTTTTTGGGAGGCTTGGCAATGTTTTGTTGATACGCAAACCTCCCGGTCAGCGTACAATCACCGAGCGATAATTTTTCATAAACTTCTCCTTGTCTTTCGCGTATTGGGGCTTCAAAACCAATATTTTTATCGGCCGGAAGCGAAAGAGACTTAATAGGGACGCGTTTTTTACGCCGCGCCGGCAGGCTCCCGTATGGGTTTCCCGCATTGACGCGGAGTGGGTTTTATAGTATAATAAAGACATAAAATGAAAGACAGGAGGGCTTCACGATGGAAAATGTTATGGTTTGGATCTGGTTGGGCGTGATGGCGCTGGCGGTGTTTTTGGAGATGTCCACCATGGCGCTGGTGTCGGTGTGGTGCGCTGTGGGCGCACTGATATGCGTGTTCGCAGCCTATTTTGGTGCGGGAATACAGGCGCAGCTGCTGGTGTTTGTCGGGGTGTCCATCCTGACGGCCGCCATAGTCCGTCCGCTGGCGAAAAAGTACGCCGATCCCCACAAGGTGGCGACCAACGCCGACCGTCTGCTGGAAATGGAGGGCCGCGTCACTGAGACGGTCAACAACGCCCACTCCACTGGCGCGGTGTACATCGACGGCAAAACCTGGACCGCCCGCAGCGCGGACGGGGAGGTCATAGCCAAGGGCGAGAGCGTGCAGGTCGAGCGGATGGAGGGCGTGAAGCTCATCGTCCGGGCAAAGGCGGCGGTTTCCGCCGTATAGGAGATGTAAAGAGGAGAAACGGCGTGCTGACACCCTTACAAGAAAGAGATTTTGACAAATACATTGATTTTGCCTACGAACTGGCCCTGGACCCCGCCCGGACCTGCTACCCTGTTTACTACGACGGCGTAAAGACCCGGGCGCTCTTTGACGCCGACGCCCGGAAGGGGATATCCCTTCCGGAGGACCAGATTCTTCTCTACGAGGAGGACGGCGTGGCAGAGGGATGGCTCCATTACTACTATCTGCCGGAGGACCGGTACATCGCCCACCGTTCCTGTGGTGTCCGGCGGAATACCGCCCGGGCCTTGCAGGAGCTCTCCGAGCATCTGGCGGAGCGGTATCCCGGATGCGAATGGGCTGTGGGCTTCCCTTCTGAGAACCAGGAGGCGCTGGACTGGGTGAAGGGCGCGGGATTTGAGCTGCTGGAGGACTCCCAGTACTATACGTTCCATTTCGACCGGTTTGTCCCCGGTCCCGAGGATCCGTCCGTGGAGCGGATCACGGAAGAAAATTTTGAGAAATTCCAGCGGGTCCACCGTTCTATCGAGGGGGAGATGTACTGGAATTGCCAGCGCCTCCGGGAAGACCTCCCCAACTGGGACCTGTTCGTGGCGGAGGAGGACGGCATAGCCGGGGAGGTCATGGCCCTGGACGCGGGGGACGGCTTTTACAGTATTTTCGGCGTGGTCTGCGAGGACAGGCAATTCCATGAGAGCCTGTACCGGCGGCTGCTGGTCCGGGCTCTGAGCGAGGGGAAGCGGAAGGGCGCGCGGTATCTGACCTTCTTCGAGGATACGGCGGAGGAGGCCAACCGGATCATGCGGTCGCTGGGCTTCCGCCATGTAGGCAGATACCTTGGATATCATAAGGTAATATAAAAGGAGAAAAATACAAAATGTTGATCCCGCTGCAAGAGAAAGATTTCGACAAATACGTTGATTTTGCTTACGAATTGGCCCTGGACCCCGCCCGGACCTTCTATCCCGTCTTTTTCGACGGCATCAAGACGAAGGAGGATTTTATCGCCAGAGCTAGGAAGGCTTTTTCAAAGCCGGAGGACGAGATCCTTCTTTATCAGGCCGATGGCGCGGTGGAGGGCTGGCTCCACTATTACCATCTGCCGGAGGATCACTATATCCAGCTTTATACCAGCTGCATCCGTCGGGATACCACGGGTGCGCTGGAGGAGCTTTCCGGCTATCTGGCGCAGCGGTATCCCGGCTGTGACTGGCTCATAGGCTTCCCGGCGGAAAACCGGGAAGCGGAAGCTTGGGCGAAGGGCGCGGGATTCCGGCAGTTTGACGACGCCCAGAACTACAGCTTCTTCTTCGACCGGTACGACCCGGTCCCGGACGATCCGTCCGTGGAGCGGATCACGGAGGAGAATTTTGAGAAATTCCAGCGGGTCCACCGGACTATTGAGGCGGATATGTTCTGGAACTGCCAGCGGATCCGGGAAAAGCTTTTGGAGTGGACCATCTTCGTGGCGGAGGAGGACGGCGTGGCCGGGGAGATCATGGCCACCAGCTTCAAGGACGGTTTGTACGAGATCTTTGCCCTGTGCTGCGAGGACGGGCAGCACCACGAGGACCTGTACCGGCGGCTGCTGACCCGGTTCCTCAACGAGGGAAAGCGGCAGGGCGCGAAGGATCTGATCTTCTTCGTGGGTACAGACGATGAGATGAACCGGATCATGCCAGAGCTTGGCTTCCAGCTGGTGGGCCGGTATCTGGGGTATCAGAAGAAAATTTAGCGGTCATTCGGGGCAAACTACCTCCGGACCCGGAACGATATCCGGGCGGGAGGGAGAAATTGCCATGAGTGAAAAAAAGCGGAAGAAATCCATCGATCCCATGGGCAAGGCCATGGAAATGACCATCTGGCAGTCCGCCAAGACAGACCCCCAGGGCAGCTATACCGGCACCCCTGCGGACCCTTACGAGGTCCCGGTCCAGGACGCGGACGACCTGTAGCGTTGAAGAAGCGGAGAGCGCGTGCGCTCTCCGCTTCACATTGTCAAAGAAGCTCTCCGCAGGAGTTTTGCGCCCCTGGGCGCGAAATCAATTCGTGTATGCTGGATTGTTTCCGGCCACATCGAATGGCCGCGCATCATCATGGGAAAAGCACTTTGCATGAAGCGAGCGTCGAGTTGTACGCCCAAGACATACAGCCGGCATATTTGAGAAACAGCAATCCCTGTCAGGTCAGTCTTCCCCCTCGACATATTCGAGAATATCCCCGGGCTGACAGTTCAGAACCTTGCAGATAGCATCCAATGTACTGAATCGGACGGCCTTTACTTTTCCTGTTTTTAGATAAGAGAGATTCACGTTGGATATGCCAACCTGGGCCGCCAGATCGTTCAGCCGCATTTTACGATCTGCCAATACCCGATCAAGCCGAATAATAATCATAACGTGTGATCCGCCTCGTCCTGCAAGCGTACCCCATATTGGATGATGTATGCGGCTACGATAAAGGCAATGCTGGGAATGAAGGCGAGCATCGACCGTCCTGTGGCAATGGCCACCCTTCCGTTGGAGACAAGGTTGACGAGCCAGCAGATCAGCAGTTTGATAAATGGAACAAAAACAGCGCTCAAAAATTGGATCAATCCATAATAGAGCAGACAGGAGGCGTTTTGCTCCGTGAAAATCTGGCCCCTGTGTATATTGGAAAATACGCGGCTCAAAAACCAGAAGGCAATCATGATGGGAACTGTATTGACGGCATACATGAGAGAAAGTCCCATATGAACCGTCAGGTCAATCTGGTCCTGGCTGTTTGTCCATACGTGAATATCATCGTCCATGTAGACAGTCATACCCCGGGAGTGCGGGTTGTGATCCTCTTCTGCGTAAATTGCGTGAGGAAAGGTTCCTGTGTGTGTATGGAGAGAAAAGCTTTGACGGCCCATAAAGCTGAGGACTGTGCATAGAGCGAGAAGACCAATTACAAAATAGCAGACAAATTTCATGAACCGGGCGGCAGGCTTTGCAAATCGCTCATTTGTGAGTTTCTCAATAAATTTCACAGCTATCACCTCGTATTGATGATAGCATGGAAATTCATGTCTGTCAATAATAATTTAATAATAATCATTAAATTATTATTGTTATACTGTGGAGTGATAGAGGTCCGGCCTCGGCAAAGATGAGAGAAAAGCGCTGCGCCGGTCTGGCGGGGCGGAACAGAAAGGAGCGCCGGTATTCCGGCGCTCCTTTCCGTTTCAGAGCTCTGTGATGTTCATTACGGCCCGCTCCACGCACAAGGCACCTTTGGCATCCAGCGCCAGGGACAGCTCCGCCTCGCCGCCGCGGTCCGCGCGGGGGTACAGCACAGAGGCATATTGCAGCGTCTGAGGACGGTCAGTGAAGCACTCTGTAGTGAAGTACAGGGGCAGGGTCTCCGTAAACGTGCCGCAGGGGGTCTGCCGGAGGAGAACAGATCCGGTCTCCTCTGCCGGACGCGCTGCACGAACATTCAGTGTGTACTGGACCGCGTAAGCCTTCTGCGGATTCAGCAGAATCTGGCTGGGGGCCTGCTCGTTCCAGCGAAGATCCTCGCCCCGCCGGACCAGCTGCCGCCAGGGCAGGCGGCAGTCCCGGCTCCACATCAGCCCCGTTCGCTGGGCGGCCAGCCGAAGGGCGCTTTTTTCGCAGAACGCAGGTTTGCAGGACGGTGGGGAGGGGTCCGGCCTGCAAACCGGACCATGCGGAGGCCTGCAATCCGGCTTGCAGGGCGGCGGACAGGGCGGAGCCGGAGGAGGACAGGCATCCAGCGCCCGCTCCAGCTTGTTTTTCAGCAGCATCTGATTCTGCGTTACCGCTTCCAGCAGCGCGGTGACGCTCCGGTTCACCGCCAGTACCTCCTGAGGCCCGGCGCAGGGCTTTGCACCCGGCAGGGTTCCGAGAATATATTGCAGCTTCTCGCCCTCGGCATTGAGAATGTGGCTCAAAGCCAGCTCCTCCATGGCGATGGACGCGATGATCATCGTTAGAGCTTCCTCCCGCGTCAGATTCGCCCCGTCGGGCGGAAAGGAAGGCATAGACATATTGAAAACTCCATTGTGCCGTCCCGGTAGAACCAGGACGAAAGTGTGCGGCTGGTTTTCCATGCCGCCGTTCCATCTTATGCGGATGAACCGGAGCGGTTCCGCAGGGAACCCGCCGCCCGGCAGCAGCATAAAATGCCGTGAACGCCTTGCCGGAGGCGGGTATGCTTCCGGCAGTGCTTCAGAATCTGTAGCCATGGTCGCGGACGAGAATTTTTCTGTCAGATGAGGAGTGTTTCCGCAGCAATCCTGCCGGATTGTAAAGAAAAGCGGCGCAGTATGACGGAGAAAGGATCGGACAGACGGCGTTCCAGGGCGGTAAATACAGATTCTCAGTCTGAAAGGAGATTTTCTTTTATGTCTCTGCCCAGCTTTCCCACCGTTGACCCGCCGATTGAGCGGGAAGATGCGGTCAACCAGATTCTTTCTTCCATCGCCATGGAGGAACTTGGCCTGAGCCATATCCTCAATGCCGAGGGCGAGAAGCTGCAATATATCCTCGGAACCCTGCCGGGGCTCAGCGGCCCCCCCGCCACGGTCAGCGACGTGCTGGCCGCTAATGAGAGCGTCCGCAGTATGCTGGAGACCGCCGTTCAGAACCAGCTCTTCCTGAAATCGAAGATGCAGGGCGCTCTGACGGCCTCT
>CAJTUD010000031.1 GCA_910579725.1 uncultured Oscillospiraceae bacterium
ACGGGAGGTGATATTGAAGATGGCAGCGGTCTCGGAGTTCAGGCCCAGCTCCTTGTAGTTGGTCAGCTTGGCCTTGGAGGCGTTATAGGAGACAAAGTCGGGCTTGAAGTTCTTCAGCTCCTCCTCGGTGGGGGCGATGAACATGTTCTTGACGAAATGAGCCTGCCAGGCCACTTCCATGATGAAGCGGATGGCCATGCGGGAGTCGGGATTGGTGCCGCAGAAGACGTCCATCACATAGAGCTTCTTGTCAGAAAGCTCCTTGATGGCCAGCTCCTTGCAGGTGTTCCAGGCCTCCTGAGAGGCGGGCTTGTTGTCGTTCTTGAACTCCTCGGAGGTCCACCACACGGTGTCCTTGGAGTTCTCGTCCATGACAATGAACTTGTCCTTGGGAGAGCGGCCGGTGTAGATGCCGGTCATGACGTTGACCGCGTCCAGCTCGGTCAGCTGTCCCTTCTCAAAGCCCTCCAGAGCGGGGTCCATCTCCGCCTGAAAGAGCTCCTCGTAGGTGGGATTGTATACGACTTCCTTAATGCCGGTAATGCCGTACTGTTCCAATCCGTAAGTTTCCATAGATATGTTCCTCCTTGTGGAAAAGTTGGTATTCATTTAGGACTTGCTCTATTTTACCCTCTTTTCCGCAGAAAGGCAAGAGAGAAGTGAACACAAATCGTGGAAATGGGCAAAATCCTTAAACCGGACACCGGAGAGGACGCTACAATTGGGCAAATTGAAGAACAGAGCGGCGCTCCCGTGATGTGTTTTCTCTGAAAACACATCACGGGAGCGCTGTGCGTCGGTCCGCTGCGTCTGCCTCTCCGATAGCCGGCAGCGAAAACGGCCCCCTCTGAGAACCTGTATTCACAACCGTTGAACGCTGTCTGGCCAGTCTTTTTCCCGCCATACTGTGTCGCTTTTCCTTGATCCTCGTCCATCCAGCATTCCCCGATTATGAATACAGGTTCTGAGGCTTGTAAGCAAGTTCTCAGAGGGCTACGCGCCGTTTTTACAGCGCCTCCTGCCGCGCCCGCTCCACCGCGCTGACTTTCCTCCAGCGCAGCACCAGCAGCAGCAGACCCAGCAGCACAAAGCCTGCGCCCGCGCCGGAGAAAATCCGGACAGTAGTGAAGCTCCGGGGCTCCACCATCAGCAGCGTGCCCAGGCTCTCGATCTCCTGGTCTGTGAGCTCGTAGTAGTCCCGCATTTCGTCCCGGAACATTCCGGCCAGCTCCTCGTTCATTTCCGACACCCGGCAGTCCAGAATCAGCTCCGCCGTGGGAGCCGCTCCGCCGTTGAAATAGCCGTAGGTCTGATCCACCAGATCGTTGGCCGCCGAGGCGGAGGTGCTGCCTACGGACAGACCGGCAAATCCATCTCCGCAGGGCATCACATAGAAGCGCCGGGAGGTCTTTTTCGGCGTGACGGAGTTGTTGGACGTGTTCTCTGTCCAGGTCTGCTCAATGGCAAAGGTGTCCAGCAGGAAGGGCACCTGCCCCTCCACATGGTCCCCCGCCGCGATCTCCACATCTCCCATCATCACATCTTCAAAGTTTTTGGCTTCCTTGAAGGAGACCAGGGTGTCGGGGACAGAGGTGACAAGGAGAAAAACTCCAATGGCGGCCAGAATCAGACCGCCCCGGCTGATCTTTCTGAAAAAACTGCTCATGACGCACTCTCCTCTGCTTCTGGTTTAAATGTTTCTGTGACGCATGTCGCGCCATCACGGGTAAAGCCGCTGATCGTACTGTCCAGACTCAGCCAGCCCCGGGAGCCGGCGGTGGTCCGGTCGCTGATAATGCCCATGTTGTTCAGCGCGAAGGTATCGGCGTTTTCCATGTCCACACCGAAGCTGGCGGAGAACAGTCCGTCCACAACGCCTGCCCAGGCGGTAATGCCCTTTACTGCGGCATAGGTATCCATGAAGCCCTGCGCCACCAGAGCGAGATCCTCTTCGGTATAGGAACTGTCCGGCTCGACCTGCTCCGTATTGATCATGGCCACGATCTCATCGCCCTGGGCTTCGATGACCCAGGATGTGCCGTCGGGAAATGTGCAGGTGGTGATGCTGGCGTTCAGATATGGCTTGAATCCGCCGCAGAGCATGGCGAAAAATTCCCGGTTGGTGTTGGTATCCATGACCATTTCACCGTCCCGGTTGCCCACGTGGAGCTCAAAGGTCTCCTCGCGGGTTTCCGCGCTGCCCTGCGCCACGGCTTTGGCAATCCAGTCGGGCATGTCGTGGAAGGCGGTGGAGCCGGTAGTCACCTGATCGGCCAGCGCCTCCACCATGGCGTCGTGAATGGCGGCGGCGTAGTCCGGTGCGGAGATGACGGTGCTCACTGTCCCCCAGGCTTCCTTCCCTTCCACCGCCTGGGCGGTAACGGAAATGGAGGATCGCACCTTGTCATAGAGCGCCTTGTAGGCCCCGCTCATCTTTCCGCCGGTTTCCGGGTCCATACCGGCAAAAAAGGTATGCAGGGGATTGTCGTCGGAGATAAAAGGCTTCAAACCCTCGTAATCTCCGTTTTTGAATGCCTCCACCAGCGTCAGGACAACTTCCTCGTCGGAGAGCTGCTTCTGGGGGGACGGCAGCTGGCAGGCGGTGAGCCCCATGCACAAAACCGCAGCCAGCAGAAGGGAAACGCATTTTTTCAAGAAATCTCTTCCTTTCCAAATGATTTTATCTCATCCCGTTTACTCTTCAAACGGGTCGAGCTCCGGCAATGTAAGGGCGAACACATCCCCCAGCTCCGCCACCAGCGTGGGGTAGGCGCCGTCCGTCTGCTCCAGCAGATAGGTAATCCGGGCAGAGAGGTAGTAGGAGTCCTGCTTCCTATCCGCGTAAAGAACCGTCAGACGGGGCTTGGCGCCGTCGCCATCCTCGAAGTAGATCACCTGCTTGAAAGCGATGTCGTACTCTTCCACGTACTGCGTCTCCATGGTTCCGTCCGCATAGGGCTCCACCCCGGAGGCGGTCAGCGCCGCAAAAGCCTCGTCCACCACTGCCGCTGCGTTCTCTGTGGAACGGGCTATTGTTACCGACGCGTCCATACCGTGGGCGGCGGAGCGGATGGTCCGGCCGCCGTCCAGATACTCCGGCGCTTCGGAATAGGGGACATAGGCATCCACAAAGGCTTCCGCATAGTCGAACATCCCCTCCGGGGCAAGAATATAGCCCTTTCCTATAAGGGTGTATCCTTCGTCCTCCGCCAGGTGGAACATGGACTGGTAGTTTTCGCCGGTAAGCTGGCTGGCGGCCTTGGCTTCCTCAGAAATCCGGACGCTTTCAAGAATAAACAGGAGGGCGGAGGTTACGGACTCACCGTCCACCCGCTTTCCCCGATGGGCGGTGACGGAAAACAGTGTGCCGTCCCCGGAGAGGGCCACAGCCCGTTCAATGGCGTTTCCGCCGGTAAAGTATACGTTAATCAGACCATGCTGGTATTCCGAGCCGTCTGACGCCGTCATGGGAATGATAACATCCTCCTCATAGGCGTATGTAAAGGAGAAGGAGTCGAAATCCGACTTCAGTCTGTTCTCGCTGATCAGGCCGGTCAGCGCGCTGGTGGCGGCTTCCAGATTCTGGCCATGCTGAACGGATACGGTGTACCGGAGATCCCGGTTGGGGTCGGAAAACTCACGGCCGCCGTTTGTTTCCTCGCATTGGGCGTCCATCTGGAAGGAGACGCCGTCCAGGGTGTAGGTCTCTGTGCGCTCCGGAGCCTGGGCCTCGGGTTTCACCCGGGTCTGAGCGGGATGGGAACCGCCGGGAAGATGCTCGCCCATCAGCGCTCCGCCGCCTGCCGCCGCCGCGGCTCCCAGAATCAGAGCGGCCGCCAGAGCCGCCGCAAACAGACTCCAGCGCCAGGGCACAGGGCCGGTGGGAGGCTCCATACCGGGAGCGGGGGCGAAGTTGGGAAACGCCTTGGCGATAGACGCCTTCTTCCGCTTGCCCTTGTTTGCGGAATATGTAACCTTCCAGCGCCAGTCGTTCTCTCCTTCCACCTGTAGGTCTGTCAGGGGAAACACCGCGCGGCTCAACGCGCTCCCGGACATCAGCTGGCCGCTCTGAAGGAGATTGATGGCGCGGGAGACGGAGGCCCGGGCCCGTTCCCGTTCTTCCGGACTCAGCCGGTTCCAGCGGAGAGCCTGGAGGCTGCCGTTCTTTTTGGTGAAGCGGTAGGTGTCCATCATATTCAGCTGGCTGAGATGAATCCGCCAGAGGGTTCCCCCGGACCGGGCCAGCAGCAAAAACTCCGCATCGCACAGCCGCAGCGACGGGAAGGCGGCAAACATCATTACAAAGGCGCTGCCGATGCACCCCAGCGACGCGAACAGGGGCCACGCGGAAGTACTCCCGCCGGCTTTCCCCATCCATACGAGCAGCAGCACCAGACCGGGAACCAGCCCTACCAGCATGGACAGCGCCGCGCTCAGCCGCAGGGGCCGGGTCCAGCTCTTTTCCGACGGATAGAGCGCAATATCCGTTTCCGCCGCAGCGCCCGCCGGGACGGAAGGCAGATCCGGCGCGGCGTCGCCCCGCAGTCCGGCCAGCACTGTGGGCACCGCGCCCACCAGTGTGAACAGATACAGCATGGCCAGACCACCCCAGTAGGCCCGGTCTTCGATGGCTCCCGCCTCCCGAAGGGCGGGGACGGCCCGGAAGGCTTCCCAAATCCCGATCTCCAGAGCGGAGGAGGCGGTGATCGCCCATTCCAGCTGGTTGGCCAGGTAAGTCATAATGAGCATCAGAACGAAGGACACCGCCGCGCCGGTTTTCCCCAGTCCGCCGCTCAGCATTTCATAGCCCTTCAGAGAACAGACCGCCATGACCAGTCCGCAAATGGAAGCCACATAGCCCATCTGCCCCACAATCACGATGCAGGCCACGCCGATCAGTGAGCCCAGAAACGCGCCGACAATTCCTGCCAGCACATTTTCCCTTTTCTTCACTTCCATTGGCGCTTCAAACTCTGTCATTCCCATTCCTCCCTGTGATAATATGTATTTTTATTGCTCTTCGTACAGCGAATCAATCATGTGCGTCAGTTCGCTGGACGTGAGGTTGCCGCTGATATAGCACTCCATGGAGCCGTCAATCCAGAGGGCGACGAGCCGGCCGGCGTTGGTGGTCAGAAAATAGGGACGGTCTGCGGCCACGTAGACATCCGGATCCCTCTCGTCCGTCTGGAAATGGGTTTCACGCCCCGCCAGCTGCGGATCGGTCACTGTATTGCAGCCGACGATCAGCGTGTCATCCCCTCTCTGATAAAACGCGTGGAACATCAGCTCACAAGAGCTGTCATCGGCGTACAGCATCTGCTGCTCAAAGCCCTCCGGCAACCACCGGGGCAGCACCCGCTGGCTGAAGCCATAGGCCTCGACGGCCTGCTGAATATCAGCAAACTCTTTTGTCTCCGGATAGATCACATCCTCCGGCGGGGTATAGGGTATCTGGCCGGGAGCGAACTGGATGGTTTCCTCCCTGCGCTCGAAAAGAACGCCCCACAGGTTCAGTCCCGTGGTCGCCGTGGCCGTGGTGGCGGCGGCCAGGGCCACCGCAATCAGGGCCGCGGCGGCGCACATGGACCGAAGCAGAAGCTTGCTCCGCCGCCCAGGGGGCGGAGCCGGCGTCTGCACAGACGCCGGATAATCCTCCTCCTGATCATCCGCATAGAGGGAGCGGCCGTCTGTCAGCCAGGGGGCGTACTTTTTCCGGAACCGTTCCCAGGCCCGCTCCGCCTCTCCGGCCGCGAAGCCGTCCCGCTCCGACAGAATCCGGGCGGCTTCCAGGAGCTCCTCCGGAGCGGCGCTTCCGCCGTCCGGGGAGTGAAAATCCCAGCGGAGAAATTCCTCCAGTTTGGCGCTGCTTTTGTGTATGAATTTGGATTTCCCTCCCGGTGCCGACATTGCCGCGTCCCTCCTTTCCCATCTGTTATACCGTTTCCGGCGGTCAGTTCCTTTTGGACGCAAGTCTCTCCCGCAGCCGCTTTCTGGCGCGCTGCACCCGCTTTTTGCAGGCCTCCACTGAGATTCCCAGATCCTCCGCAATCTCCAGCATGGTGCAGCGGTCCAGGGCAATCCGTTTGAGCAGCTGAAAATCCTCGCTGTCCGCAATATCGCCGAACAGAACGTCCACATTTACCGTGTCCTCCGCCTGGTCCGGCTTCTCCATGCTCTGAAACAGGCTCAGGAGATTTGCAGTCTTTGCCTGGGTGCGAAGCATGTTTCTCATTACATATTTCAATGTGCATACAATCCAGCCTCTGGGCTCGCCGCTGCGCAGCAAATCCTCCCGCTTGGCGCAGGCGATGCAGAAAGCGTCCTGAACAGCCTCCTCGGCCAGGGCGGAATTATCCAGAATCCGTTTTGCGTATGCATGGAGAGCCGGATACATCTCCTGATACAACCGCTCAACCGGCGCCTCCCACGGTTCATTGCATTTCATTGCCATGTCTCCTGCCAAGTTGGTATGACGGCATCTCAAACCTACCACATGAATTATGTCAAAAGAAGGCGGTTTGGGGACAGCCCGCAGGAAAAATTTTTATCCCGCATAGAAAAGCGCCCCTTGCAGACCTTTGGGCCTGTGGGGCGCTCTTTCCGATGTTACCACACCGCTGTGGCGAAATAATCCTCCGGAGTTTCCGCCCGGCGAATCAGTTTAACGGAGCCGTCCTCCCGCAGGAGAAGCTCGGCGGAGCGCAGCTTGCCGTTGTAGTTGTATCCCATGGCGTGGCCATGAGCCCCGGTATCGTGAATGACCAGCAGATCCCCACGCTCCACCTCCGGCAGCATGCGGTCTACAGCGAACTTGTCGCAGTTCTCACACAGGGAACCGGTCACATCGTACAGACGACGGCAGGGCGCATCCTCTTTTCCGGACACCGTGATGTGATGGTACGCGCCATAGACAGCGGGCCGCATCAGGTCGGCGGCGCAGGCGTCCACGCCTACATACTCCTTGTAGATGTGCTTGAAGTGGAGAGCCTTTGTCACCAGACAGCCGTAAGGAGCTGTCATGAACCGCCCCAGCTCGCTGCACAGACTGACGTCTCCCATGCCGGCAGGCAGCAGAATTTCCTCGAATTTCCGCCGGACGCCTGCGCCGATCAAACTGATATCGTTGGGCTCCTCCTCCGGACGGTAGGGCACGCCGATGCCGCCGGAGAGGTTGATATATTGAATGCGGCAGCCTGTCTCCTCCTTCAGCTCCGCCGCCAGCCGGAAGAGGATGCCGGCCAGCTCGGGGTAGTAGTCGTTGGAAATGGTGTTGGAGGCCAGAAAGGCGTGGATACCGAAGGTTTTTGCCCCCTTGGCCTTCAAAAGACGGAAGGCTTCGGCAATCTGGGGACGGGTCATGCCGTACTTGGCATCGCCGGGGGTGTCCATGACTTGCAGGCCGTCCTTACCGGCCCCCAGGGTGAAAACCCCTCCGGGATTGTAGCGGCAGAAGACAGTCTCCGGAATGCGGCCGATGGACTGCTCCAGAAATTCCACGTGGGTCAGATCATCCAGGTTGATAATGGCTCCCAGCCGATCTGCCAGCTGGTATTCCTCCGCCAAGGTGTTGTTGGAGGAGAACATGATCTCCCGGCCCCGGAAGCCGCAGCGCTCCGCCAGCATCAGTTCCGTCAGGCTGGAGCAGTCGGCCCCGCAGCCCTCGGCCCGCAGCGTTTTCAGAATGGTGGGATTAGGGGTGGCCTTGACGGCAAAATACTCCCGGAATCCGGGATTCCAGGAAAAGGCGGCGTTAAGCCGCCGGGCGTTTTCCCGTATGCCCTTTTCGTCGTAGAGGTGAAAGGGGGTGGGGTATTGTCTGACAATTTCGTCCAGCTGCTGTTTTGTTACAAACGGTGTTTTCATCTGTACTGACCTCGTTTTCAGGGTTGTGAAATCTTTCGGACGGCGGTATGCATTCTCCGCTGCCCGCGCCGTCCGGAAACAGAAGGGGGGAGCCGGGAGGGGACCCCGTCCGCTTTTTGTGCCGGCCGCGGCAGGTGCGTCTGCAAGCGGCCTGAGGGGCACAGCAAATCTCGCGAAGGACAGTGGAGAGGCCCCCGGAGAGCGCCGTCTCTCCGGGGGCCTTATGCCGGGGCGAGGGGTATGGAAGCCATAACGGATTGTTTCCGGTATACCACACCGTCTCACCGCATGCAAGAGGAAATTTCTTTCCCCATCCGGAGTTTATTGACTATTCAGCAAAGGGATCCCCAGTTCCACACACTTCTTCAGGGCCAACTCATGGCCCTGAAGGGCCGCCTGCCGGTACCAATGCCGCGCCTTTTCCAGATCCGCCGGAACGGCCAACCCCTCTTCATAAAACCAACCCAGATTGAACTGTCCATCCCAGTCGCCGTGGATTGCCGCACGCTCCGTCCAATAGAACGATTTATCCAGATCCTTCTCTACGCCCTGGCCCTCCAGATAGAAATATCCTATCTGACATTCTGCCAAGGGATAGCCCTGCTCCGCAAGAGGGAGATAGCCGGAGAAACACTTTTCGTACTGCCCCGTTTTCCAGTACTTCTCAATGAGTTCGTTGCAGAGGTCCAGCTCCGGACACGGCTTGTAATATACGCTCGCCATGGCTCAGAAATCCGCCGAGCCCACTGTACGGGGGTGGGGCAGCACGTCCCGGATGTTGCTGATGCCCGTAAGGTACATGACCATCCGCTCGAAGCCCAGGCCGAAGCCCGCATGGCGGCAGGAACCGTAGCGCCGCAGGTCGCAGTACCACCAGTAGTCCTCCGGCTTCATGCCCAGCTCCCTGATCCGGGCTTCCAGCACGCCGATGCGCTCCTCGCGCTGGCTGCCGCCGATGATCTCTCCAATGCCGGGCACCAGGCAGTCCGCAGCCGCCACGGTCTTCCCGTCGTCGTTGAGGCGCATGTAAAACGCCTTGATCTCCTTGGGATAGTCGGTGACAAATACGGGGCGCTTGAATACCTGCTCGGTGAGATACCGCTCGTGCTCGGTCTGGAGGTCGCAGCCCCAGTCCACCTTGTAGTCAAACTTGTCGTTGTTCTTCTTGAGAATCTCCACCGCCTCGGTGTAGCTCACCCGGCCGAAATCGGAGGAGGCCACGTGCTCCAGCCGCTCGATAAGCCCCTTGTCTACGAAGCTGTTGAAGAAGGCCATTTCCTGAGGACACTTCTCCATCACCGTGCGGATGATATACTTGATCATGGCCTCCGCCACGTCCATGTCCCCCTGGAGGTCGCAGAAGGCCATTTCCGGCTCGATCATCCAGAACTCGGCGGCGTGGCGCTGGGTGTTGGAGTTCTCCGCCCGGAAGGTGGGGCCGAAGGTGTACACGTCGCCGAAGGCCATGGCGAAGTTCTCGCCGTTGAGCTGGCCGGACACCGTCAGGTTGGCCCGCTTGCCGAAGAAGTCCTGACTGTAGTCGATCTCCCCGCCGGGAGTCCTGGGCGGGTTGGCCATATCCAGGGTGGTCACCTGGAACATCTCCCCCGCGCCTTCGCAGTCGCTGGCGGTGATGATGGGGGTGTGGACGTAGACGAAGCCCTGGTCCTGGAAGAAGCAGTGAATGGCGTGGGCCGCCACGCTCCGCACCCGGAAGGCGGCGGAAAACAGGTTGGTCCTGGGCCGCAGATGGGCGATGGTCCGCAGATATTCCACGGTGTGCCGCTTCTTCTGAAGGGGATAGTCGGGGGAGGAAACGCCCTCCACCTCGATTTTCTCCGCCTTCACCTCCAGGGGCTGCTTGGCCTCGGGCGTGAGGACCAGCGTTCCGGTGACGATCAGCGCCGCGCCCACATTCTGGGAAACTGCTTCCTTATAGTTATCCAGCGCGCCCGCATCCAGAACCACCTGAAGGTTGCGGAAGCAGGAGCCGTCGTTGAGCTCAATAAAGCCAAAGGTCTTCATATCCCGGATGGTGCGGGCCCAGCCGCAGACGGTGACGGTCTGTCCGTCCAGCTGCGTCCCGTCGGCGTATACCGCCGCGATCTTCATTCTTTCCATATGTGTTCACCTGCGTTTCATAAAATTGGTGCAAAAATCCAGATTGGATGTATTATACCGCTTCAGCACCTTTTTTACAAGGGTTTTCCGCGGGATTTGCTCCAACTTTCCCGGTCATTTTTCCCAAAAAATTCAAAAAATTCATGGCGGCTCCCGGCAAACCGCCCGGCAGGCCGCCGTTTGGAAAAATTTATGTATACTTTTGAAAAAAGTTGTGGTATACTATATCAAACTGGGCGTATGACGCGGTGTTTCCGCGTCCGCTGTTTTGTGTTTTTCCCAGGCCGCCGCAGGCAGGCCTGTGATAAAAATATTTATGCTGTGCGCCGTGTGCGGCACAGCATGTGAAAAGACAACCATACATAACGGGCGGCGGCTCCCTGTGGACCCACGATGCGAGGTGAGAAAAACGAGGGAACCCTTCCCGTCTGTTTCTGTTGCACTTTTCAACCTGTAATTTGACTGAAATAGCGAAAAGGAGAAGAAAATTTTGGCAGAGAAAATGAAAATCATTCCTCTTGGCGGCCTTAACGAGGTCGGCAAGAATATGACGGTTTATGAACACGGCGGCGAGATCATTGTGGTGGACTGCGGTATGGGATTCCCCGATGGGGACATGTACGGCATTGATCTGGTGATCCCCGACGTGACCTATCTGGTAAAGAACCGGGCGCGAATCCGGGGGCTTTTCATCACCCATGGTCACGAGGACCATATCGGGGCCATCCCCTATATTCTCAAGCAGGTGAATATGCCGGTGTACTGCACCCGCCTGACGGCGGGGCTCATCAAGCTGAAGCTGGAGGAACACGGCCTGCTCAAGCAGACCAAGCTCATCACCGTAGAGGCTGGCGAGATGATCAAGGTGGGCAAATTTTATGTGGAATTCATCCACGTCAACCACTCCATCGCCGACTCGGTGGCCTTTGCCATTCACACCAGCATGGGCGTCATCGTTCACACCGGCGATTTCAAGATCGACTCCACCCCCATCGACGGGGACGTCATCGACCTGGGGCGCTTTGGCGAGCTAGGCAAGGAAGGGGTGCTGGCCCTGCTGGCGGACTCCACCAATGTGGAGCGCCCGGGGTACACCATGAGCGAGTCCATTGTGGGCAAGACCTTTGACCGGCTTTTCACCGGCTGCAAGCAGCGGATCATCGTCACCACCTTCGCCTCCAACGTCCACCGCATCCAGCAGGTCATTGACGCCGCCGCCGCCTGCGGCCGCAAGGTGGCAGTCTCCGGCCGGAGCATGGAGAACATCATGAAGGTGGCCACGGAGCTGGGCTATATGAAGCTGCCCAAAAATACGGTGGTGGACCTCAACAAGATCAAGTCCATGCCCCTGGAGCAGCAGGTCCTGGTGACTACCGGCAGCCAGGGGGAGGAGATGAGCGCCCTGTACCGCATGGCCTTCTCCCAGCACCGGCAGATCGACGTGGGCCCCGGAGACCGGGTGATTATTTCCGCCAGCGCCATCCCAGGAAACGAGAAGACCATCGGCCGGGTCATCAACGAGCTGTTCCGGAAGGGTGTGGACGTCATCTATGACCGCTCCGACCCGCTCCATGTCTCCGGACATGCCTGTCAGGAGGAGCTGAAGATCCTTCACGCCCTGGTGCGGCCCAAGTTCTTCATTCCCCTCCACGGCGAACAGAAGATGCTCCGCCGCCATATGAATCTGGCCATGGAAATGGGCATGAACCGGAAGAACATTATTCTGGCGGATATCGGCAGCGTCATTGAGCTGACGACCAAGACCATCAAGCTGGCGGAAACGCCGGCTCCCTCCGGCTCGGTGCTGGTGGACGGCAGCGGCGTGGGCGATGTGGGCGCAGTCGTTCTACGGGACCGGAAAATTCTGGCGGAGGACGGCATGGTGGTCGTGATTCTGAATCTGCAACACGGCCAGCTTCTGAGCGAGCCGGAAATCATCACCAGGGGGTTCATTTATGTGAAGGAGTCCGAGGAGCTGATGCGGGAGCTGACGGAGGTGGCGTCTTCCGCCGCTTTTGCCGCTCTCGGCAAGGGCGGCCGGGACGCTGCGGAGCTGAAGGGGGCGGTGAAGTCTGCTGTCAGCGGGTATCTGTTCAAACACACGAAAAGGAGTCCCATGGTAATTCCGGTGGTCAACCGGATATAAACGCCGCGCCGCATACAGAAAGGAGGAGCAGCCATGCTGGATCTGGAAAACAGCCGGATCATGGAAGAAATAGAGGATTTATCTTCTCGAAAGCGATGGCAGGAAATCCGGGAGATGCTTCTCCTTTTTGAACCTGCGGACATCGCCGCCATTCTGGCGGAGCTGCCCGAGGACCGGCTCCCTCTGATCTACCGCCTCTTGCCCAAGGAACTGGCGGCGGAGGTCTTCGTGGAAATGGAGCCGGAGGAGCAGGAGCTGCTCATCCAGACCTTTTCCGACGCAGAGCTGAAGGAAGTGCTGGACGAGCTGTACGTGGATGATACGGTGGATCTGATCGAGGAAATGCCTGCCAGCGTGGTCAAACGCATCCTCCGTCATGCCGACCCGGAGACCCGCCGCAGCGTCAACGAGATTCTCAAGTACCCTGAGGACTCCGCCGGGTCTATCATGACCACCGAGTTTGTGGACCTGAAGCGGGACATGACCGTGGCCGACGCGCTCAAGCGTATCCGGCGCACCGGCATTGACAAGGAAACCATCAATATCTGCTATGTCACCGATCCCAGCCGCCACCTGCTGGGACTGGTCTCTATCCGCACGCTGCTGCTGGCGGATCAGGAGGACGCCATCGAGGAGATCATGGAAACCAACGTGGTTTCCGTTGCCACTATGGACGACAAGGAGGACGTGGCCCAGAGTCTGAGCAAATACGACTTTCTGGCCATGCCCGTGGTGGACAAGGAGCACCGCCTGGTGGGCATCGTGACCATCGACGACGCCATTGACGTCATGGAGGAGGAGGCCACTGAGGACTTCGAGCTGATGGCCGCCATTACGCCTACGGACAAGCCCTATCTCCGGGCCGGCGTATGGGAAACGGTGAAAAGCCGGCTGCCCTGGCTGATGCTGCTGATGCTGTCGGCAACCTTTACGGGAGTCGTCATCTCCAGCTTTGAGGACTCTCTGGCGGCCTGCTCGGTGCTGATCGGATTCATTCCCATGCTCATGGGCACCGGAGGCAACTGCGGCAATCAGTCCAGCGTGGCTGTGATCCGCGGGCTGAGCCTGAATGAGATCGGCTTCGGTGATCTGGCCAGCGTGGTGTGGAAGGAGAGCCGGGTGGCTCTGCTGTGCGGAGTGCTGCTGGCGGCGGGAAACTTCGCCAAGCTGCTGCTGGTGGACCGGCTGCTGCTGCAGAACAGCGAGGTGACGGCGCTGGTCGCACTTGTGATCTGCCTGACGCTGGTGTGTACGGTGTTCTGCGCCAAGGTGGTGGGGTGCTTGCTGCCGCTGCTGGCGGAGAAAATCGGGCTGGACCCGGCGGTGATGGCCGCGCCTTTTATCAGCACCATTGTGGATGTGCTGAGTCTGCTGATCTATTTTCAGTTTGCAACCCGTCTGCTGGGGTTGTAGCGTACATTCTCCGGGACCTTTCTTCAAATGGAAAGTATGCGTAAGGGGATATTTTAACGAATGGTTTGACGGAGCCGCTTTCAGCAACACCAATCTGAAAAGGGACTTTTAAAGATCCCTCTTGACAAGGGGTGCGGATCGTGGTATTTTATACAAAACCGTTGAGGAAGTGTAAGTACTTCCGGCATGTACTCTTCAGAGAGCTCCGGAGCGGTGGGACCGGAGCGGGGATGGCCGGTGGGAATGGGCTTTCGAGGGCAAACCGAAAGAGTTTCGAGTAGGTGCGCCGGAGGGGATCTCCGTTAAAAAAGCCGGCGCGTGTTGGCGCGCATGAGTGGGCGCGGTTTATGCGCCAAGCCGGGTGGCACCGCAGAAGTTATGTATCGCTTCTGTCCCAGCAGAGCAAGCTAGGGACAGAGGCGTTTTTCTTTTGTCCCGCGTCATTTGAAAGGAGAAAAGAATCATGAGTGAGAACAAAATTCCGTACAAAATTTATCTGTCCGAGGAAGAAATGCCCAGAACCTGGTACAATCTCCGGGCGGATATGAAGAACAAGCCCGCCCCGCTGCTGAATCCCGGTACGGGCCGTCCGATGACGGCGGAGGAGCTGGAGGGCGTGTTCTGCAAGGAGCTGGTCGCGCAGGAGCTGGACAACGACACCCCCTATTTTGAGATTCCCGGGGAAATCAGGGACTTCTACAAGATGTACCGTCCCTCCCCCCTGGTCCGGGCCTACTGCCTGGAGGAAAAGCTGCAAACTCCGGCTAAAATCTATTACAAATTTGAGGGCAACAACACCTCCGGTTCCCACAAGCTCAACTCTGCCATCGCGCAGGCTTACTACGCCAAGCAGCAGGGGCTGAAGGGTGTGACGACCGAAACCGGCGCCGGACAGTGGGGCACCGCCCTGTCCATGGCCTGCGGTTATCTGGGCCTGGACTGCAAGGTGTTCATGGTGAAATGCTCCTATGAGCAAAAGCCCTTCCGCCGGGAGGTCATGAAGGTCTACGGTTCTTCCGTCACCCCCTCGCCCTCCGATACCACCAACGTGGGCCGGAAGATCCTCGCTGAGTTCCCGGGCACCGGCGGTTCGCTGGGCTGCGCCATCAGCGAGGCGGTGGAAACCGCGGTTTCCACTCCCGGCTACCGCTATGTGCTGGGCAGCGTACTCAATCAGGTGCTGCTCCACCAGTCGGTCATCGGTCTGGAGAGCAAGATCGCTCTGGACAAGTACGGTGTGAAGCCTGACATTGTCATCGGCTGCGCCGGCGGCGGCAGCAACCTGGGCGGACTGATCGCGCCCTTCATGGGCGAGAAGCTGAGGGGAGAGGCGGATTACCGCTTCATCGCCGTGGAGCCCGCCTCCTGTCCCAGCTTTACCAGAGGCCGGTACGCCTATGACTTCTGCGACACCGGCATGGTATGCCCTCTGGCAAAAATGTACACCCTGGGCAGCAGCTTCATGCCCTCTGCGGACCACGCCGGCGGCCTGCGGTTTCACGGCATGAGCAGTGTTCTCAGCCAACTGTATGCCGACGGCTATATGGAGGCTGTGTCCGTGAAGCAGACCGACGTGTTCCGGGCCGCCGAGGAGTTCGCAAGGGTGGAGGGCATCCTCCCCGCGCCGGAGAGCAGCCATGCCATTCTGGCCGCTGTGAACGAAGCCAAGCGGTGCAGGGAAACCGGAGAGGAAAAGACCATTCTATTCGGGCTCACAGGCACCGGGTACTTTGATCTGGTGGCTTATGAGAAGTTCCACAGCGGGGAGATGCATGACTTCGTTCCCACCGAGGAGGACATTGCCAGAAGTCTGGCGCAGCTGCCCGAGGTAAACTGACAGGGAGCGGCGGCAGCGGCGGACTTGCCGCGGGATATGACGTTGATACCGCAGTGATAGCTTGCCGCGCGCCGCGTTCCTTTCTGTTTTGCTTGGACAAGCAATGGTGAAGTGATATAATTCTTTCTAAGAAATGAAAATAAGGGGGAACGCTGATTATGTATGAATATAAAAAAGTGACTTTTAACCTTACACCTTCCAATCTGCGTACACGCAAGATAGAGGAAAGTCTTGATGAGATGTTTTCGATCATAGAGCAGTACGCAGAGGAAGGATGGCGGTTTGTTCAGATGATACACCCATACACAGTAAACACTTTAACACTGCTTATTTTTGAACGGGAAAAACAATAGCAGATTTGTGCCGGCAGGCACAAATCGCCGTCTGCAAGACCGCATATACCACATTCCGGTATATCAGTGCACCCTGATATGATTCGGGAAGGAGAAGCCAGGGGTGATTCCGGCATCTCTGTGTAAGCCAGCAGGCACCCATGGACAACCATATTTCTCTGGAGTATACGTGTTGACACGAATAGGAGGATGAATAGGTGCGCCTGGACTGAAAAGAACGTTTCCCGGCTTCCTGAATTTTTCAGGGAAAAAGGGATGACAAGGAGGGCGTTCTATGGTATGATGCAGAAAAAGAGACGGAAAGGAGCGCCGCTATGGAGGAACGGGAGCATCCTGTCATTGAGCGCATTCTCGCGCTGTCCCAGCAGCCGGAGGACAGCGGCCGGGAGATCCGGATGGACCCCCGAGAGCTCCGGTCTGCCCGGGATATTGTGGACTTCATGGGAGAGATGCCCGGAGGATTTCTGATCTACCGGGCGGACGGCGGAGAGGAGATCATCTATGCCAATCAGGGGCTGCTGAGGATTTTCCAATGTGAGAGCCTGGAGGAATTTCTCGCGATGACCGGAGGCTCCTTCCGCGGAATGGTGCATCCGGAGGACCTGGACGGCGTGGAGGCCAGCATCCGGCGGCAGATCAGGGAAAAGCAGCGGGACCTGGATTATGTGGAGTACCGCGTCATCCGAAGGGACGGCGTCGTGCGCTGGATTGAGGATTACGGTCATTTTGTCCACAGTCCGCTGGTAGGGGATATTTTTTACGTATTTCTGGCGGACGCTACCGAGAAAATGGAACGCCGCCGGTCTGAGAACGCCCGCCTGCTCCAGGAAAAGGAGCGGAGCGAACAGGAGCTGCTCCGCCGTACGGAGGAGTACGACCGGGAACGGGCCCAGATGCGGCAGGAACACCTGCGCCGTCTGGAGGTTATCGAGGGACTGGGCGTCAATTATGATTCCATTTTCTATGTGGACCTGGAAAATGGGAAAATTCTGCCTTACCGCCTCAGCCGCCGGGTGGAATCTGCTTTCAGCGAGCCCTGCCGCAGCCAGAATTATACCGAATACTTCCATAAATATATTCTGACCTGGGTGCATCCGGAGGATCAGGCGCGGGTGATCCGGGAAACCGACGCGGAACGCGTCCGGGAACAGCTGGCCGCGGGACCCACCTGCCGTCTGAATTACCGGGTGGTGGATCGGGGGGAGGTCCAGTATCTTCAGGTGCGGTTTGTTAACGTAAGCCAGAAGGAGCCGCCCTCTCAGATCGTCATGGGATGCCGCCGGATGGATGAAGAGCTCCGGCGGGAGATGGAACAGAAACAGCAGCTGGAGGAGGCGCTGCGCAACGCGGAGCTGTCCATCACGGCCAAAAACACCTTCCTCTCCAATATGTCCCACGACATGCGGACCCCCCTCAACGCCATCTTCGGCTATACCGCCCTGGCCCGGAACCGTCTGGACGACAGGGAGGCTGCCGCAGGCTACCTGGACCGGATTGAGTCCAGCAGCCGCCAGCTGCTGGATATGATCGACAAGGTTCTCAAGCTCTCCTGGACGGACTCCAACGAGGCGCGGGCGGAGGAGAGCCCCTGCTGCCTGGGGGATATTCTGAGAGAGGTCAGGGAGTTCCTGCTCCCGCAGGCGGAGGAGAAGCATCTTTCCTTTACGCTGGACTGCTCGGAAGTGCGCCACGACGCCATTTACGGCGACCGGGAGAAGCTGAGCCAGCTGGTGATGTATCTGGCCAACAACGCTGTGACCTATACGCCAGACGGCGGCAGCGTCTTCATCACCGCTGTGGAGGACGACGAGCTGCCCCACTCCTTTTCCGTCTACCGGATTATCGTGAGGGACACGGGCATCGGTATCGGGGAGGATTTCCTCCAGCAGATCTTTGAGCCCTTCACCCGGGAGCGGAACACAACCCTCAGCGGCGTGCATGGCGTGGGTCTGGGTCTGGCCATTGCCAAGAATCTGGCGGACCTGCTGGGGGGAGCCATCGAGGTGCACAGCGCGGTGGATCAGGGCAGCACCTTCACCGTTACCCTGCGGCTGCGGACACAGCCGCAGGCCGCCGGGAAAGAGACGCTGCCTGCGGCGCCATCCTGCCGCCGGATTCTGCTGGTGGAGGACAATGAGATCAATCTGGAAATTGAGACGGAGATTCTCGGCAGTCTGGGGTTTCATCTGGATACCGCCGCCGACGGCCGCGCCGCGCTGGAAAAGGTACGGGCCTCCGCACCGGGGGACTACGATCTGATTCTGATGGACATCCAGATGCCGGTGATGGACGGCTGGGAGGCTACCCGGGCCATCCGGGCGCTGGACAGCCCGGCCCTGGCAGGCATCCCGATTGTGGCTCTGTCGGCCAACGTGTTCGACAGCGACATCCAGAAGTCCCTGGACGCCGGTATGGACGCTCACCTGGGAAAGCCGGTCGACGTGCCGCTGCTGCTGCGGACCATCGAGGAGGCTGTAGGGCGGCGGAACGCCGGAAAAGAAGCCCCCGGCCGGACGGAGAGGTGAGAGAAAATGCCATTATACTGCGACAGCGAGCTTTACTCTGTCGTAAGAGAGGAGCACCTGATTCACAGCGACTTTTTTCTGCGGTATCTGGAATTTCGGGAGGAGGCGGAACCGTCGGCGCTGATTTTGACCTGTCTCTCCGGCGGGGAGGTCTGCCGGGAGGTGCGCTACAGCGCGTCCGAAATTGCCGCCCGGTTTGCCTACGGCCGGCAGGAGCTTCCCCGGTACCGGGACAGCAGCCTGGGGCGCATCCTGGGGCTGGCTTACCGTCCGGAGACGGCTTTTCTCCACGAGCATTTTGCCTTCTTTGCCTCCGCCCCGGTGGACGCGCTGCACATCAGCGCGGACTGCGGCGGGCGGAGACTGGAGAAAGACGTCCGGGTGATCCCCTATCAAAGCCCCAACCGCTACCGGTTTCCTCTGAGGGGTACGGTGCTGGTGACGGATACTTACCCCTCCGTGAATTCCCACCGCTGGTGCAGGAACAGCGAGTACGCATTCGACGCGGGACGCTTTGACGGAACGCTGCTGCACAGCCGGATTGCGGGCGCACCGGTATACGCCGCCTGCGGCGGAGTGGTGGAGGAAGCTTTTGACGGACTGGAGGATACGGATACCTGCCTGGAGCTGGTGGAGCAGCAGTATGGGGAAGGCGTCCGGATCGACGGCAACCACGTGCTGCTTCGCCACGAGGGGGATGAGCTGTCGCTGTACGCCCATCTGCAAAAGGGCAGCGTCGCCGTTCAGACAGGGCAGACCGTTCGGGCTGGCCAGCGGATCGGCCGGGTGGGCAGCAGCGGTTCCAGCTGGGTTCCCCATCTGCACTTCCATGTCATGCTCCGGGGAATTGAGGGACCCGGCGTTCCGGTTAAATTTGAAAATCTGCGGACCATCCTGGGTGAACCGTGTATGCTGGAAGATACGGTGAACCTGGTGAGGGCAGAGTGAAAACAGAGGAGAGCGCATGCGCTCTCCTCTGTTTTGCACCTCCCTTCGCTCCGCCGCATAGGATGGCAAAAACAGGAGGTACGCCTATGCCTATCCTATATTTGAGCCCAAGTACACAGGAAAACAACATGTACGTCACCGGTACCGGCAGCGAGGAATACTGGATGAACCGTCTGGCGGACGCCATGATCCCTTATCTCAACAGCTGCGGTATCCGCTACAAGCGCAACACTCCCGATATGACCGCCGGCAGTTCCATCCGTCAGGCCAACCAGGGCTGGTATGACTTCTATCTGGCGCTCCACTCCAATGCCGCCGGAGAAGGCAACTACGGCAACGTCCGGGGGATTATCGCCTTTTACTACCCCACCAGCACCCAGGGCCAGCGTGCAGCTCAGATTTTCGTCAATAATCTCCGGGAGATTTATCCCATTCCCAGCAAGGTGGTCACACGCTCCACCACCAGCCTGGGGGAGGTCCGGGATTCCAAGTTCCCGGCTGTGCTGCTGGAGATCGGGTACCACGACAACGTGGAGGACGCCCAGTGGATTGAGGGGAACATCAACGAAATCGCCCGGAATCTGGTCCTGAGCCTGACAGACTATTTCGGCATCCCCTTTATCTGGCCCACGGACCCCTGGGAAGGAACGGTCCACGCCGGAGGAGGCACGCTGAATCTCCGCAGCCGCCCCAGCACCAGCTCCTCTGTGATCGCCAGTATCCCCGACGGCGCGACGGTGCGGGTCTACGGACAGTATGAGGACTGGTACGTGGTCCGCTATGGGGATTACGTGGGATACGCCTCGGCTCAGTTCATCAGCTGACTTTGGCGGCCGGGGCATCCCGGCGGGGTCCCGGCTCCGCAGAAAACCGCCCGCGGGCAGAGAGCCCGCGAGCGGTTTTTCCGGAAACCGGCTTTTGCCTGCTGCGCGCCGGGCCCCGTCAGGCGACCTGCCCGCCGGCGTCCAGCAGATCGAAGCAGAGCGCAAAGCAGTCCTCCTTTATGCGGAACAGCAGACTGTGCCGGGGAGCGCGTTCCTGGAAAATCTGGTCGAACTCCCTGCTCTCCAGTGTGCGCTCCTCCTCCAGCTGATAGACGTTCGGGTCCTTTTCAAAGGTGGCGGCGGCCCGCTGGACCAGGTTCTGAGCGATTTCCTGTACGGCGAAACGGACGATCTCGCTCCGGTTGTAAAGCTCCATTCCGAACATCAGACCGGCCGCCCGGCGGAGCATGGATTCCCCGATGACCAGGATGAACCGCAGCCGCCGCCCATCTCCGGTGCGATAGATCAGCTGGTAATACCGGGCGTCCGCGACGGAGCGCCTGGTGGTGAAGCTGCCGATCAGCTGGACCTCTGAGCCGAACATCTCTTGCAGGGGTGTGAGAATCATCCCCCGGACCAGGGCCAGCTGCCCGTCTGGCTGAAACAGTGGAAAATCCCGGAACGATCCTCCGGTGATGGCCCGGTCCTCCATGATGATGTGTCCGGTCAGCCACCCGGTACACACGCCGATAAAGCGCTGTACCGCCTCGATGGAAAAATCAGACTCGTAAAGGGCCTGCTCCAGCGCCGGGAGGGTTTCCAGTTTCATTCTGTCGTGGTGCCGCTTGTGGGCTGGATAGCCGGAATACCCTATTTCCCGCATATAGGCCTCCTCCTCGGCAAAATGCTGGATGGCGTAAGCTTTGAAGTATTTGATTCCTTCCACGCAGGCAAATCTGTCTTCGTGTTTTTCAAGATACAGATCCATGATTTTCTGGACGATGGAAAAAAGTCTTCGGTGCGCCTGATCAACGATCTCCACACCGATATTGAAACGATCCTGCCATTGGATTTGATGCATATTGTTCCCTTCTTTTCTGCCGCCCGCAGGATTTCAGGCGGAATGGGGTTCGTAAGGTGCATTGCGGCTGCCGGGAGCATGGCCGACCCGGCTTTTGCCGGCTGCTGTATTATATGTTTGAAACGATGAAAACGCGACGGGGCCGCTCTCCGATCCGTCTGATCGAAAAGCGGCCCCGCGCTGCCGGCCGTCAGGGAGAAGCTGCCGGGTGGGGGCCGTCCGGTACTCCTCCTCTGATATCAGGGCGGTGTACTCGTTTCTGCCCCTCAGATTCCTTGTCTTGAAAATCCCCTTGTTCACCAGCTGTCCCAGAAGGGGGGGCAGGGTGTTTTTCTGTCAGGGCCAAAAATTCAGTTGAAATCTCAGTGGCCTCATGCAATTTGCGCACTACTGATACAACACCAGAGATACTTCCTTTTTCCAGCAGTTCCCGCAACAATCCACTGCTTAGGTGGTTTTTGGAAAGAATAATTCGCTTCCCCAGGCAAAAGCATCCGGAAGTATATGCGTGGGCAAATATTGGCACTTGAGCCACCCGGTGATAACAGCAGCATTGTTCGGGATCACCAGGACAGGACGGATGCCACCTTGCTCTGAAGCAAAATGGGGGCACACGTATTGCGTAAAGCCTCTTGAAAATGGCCAAGCGGGTTGCAGCAGAGATAATTAGCAGAAATGTATACGGTGCGAAAATGCCCGATTTTTGTTGAATAGAACAAGGATGCCGTCCCGTTACCCTGGGCGGCATCCTTGTTAGAAATTTATACCTTCTATATTCTCGCAATAAAGGCTGTTCCCGCAGCCTGTCCGCCATCACCGGACGGTGTAGCTCCCCCGCACCAGCAGCGACGCGCCGGCGGCGGCGGTCACACCCCTGCTGCCGGTCATCAGATAGAGGTGGTTCTGCTCAAGAGCGGCGCCGCCGCCAAGAGTTCCTCCTGTGGTGGTGTCCACCAGTCCCGGGGAGGGTGCGGCGGCACACACGGCGGCGCCGGAGCGCAGCAGTACCTCGCAGCCCTCCTCACCGGTAAGGGTCTGCCCGGCGTTCAAGGTGACGGCAGCATACACTGAAGAGGCAGAACCGCCCAGCTCCGCTGTCAGACGGCTGTTCCGCTCCGCGATCAGCCGGTCCACCTTATCCATCACCTGGCCGGTAAAAGTCTCCGTCAGGTAGCTGAGCGTCACCAGCGGGTCGCTCTGGGAGCCCGCGCCGCCGGCGGCCATGGCCCCCGCGGCAGTCAGTCCCGCCAGAGCCAGCAGGGCGCACAGCAGGATTCTCAGTTTCTTCTTTTTCATGGCGCTTTCCTCTCTTATGTAGTAAGGACCCCTGTAAGCGCAGGTCCTCAGGCTTTGGCAGGCCCGCGGGGGACCGGATGCCCCGCCGCGGACCTGTATCCTTTTCCGTCAACGACCCGTGACTATACGAGTCTCTCGCTGTGCAGACCGAAGCTGACCGCGATGGCCGCGTCCACTCTGTCCATCAGTTCCTTGTCCACGCGCCCCATCTTTTCCCGAAGACGGCGCTTATCCAGCGTGCGGATCTGTTCCAATAATACCACAGAATCACGGGTAAGTCCATAGTTTTGCGCTGCCAATTCTATGTGGGTGGGCAGCTTTGCCTTTCCCGTCTGGCTTGTGATGGCCGCCACGATCACCGTGGGGCTGTATCGGTTCCCTGTATCGTTCTGAACGATCAGCACGGGACGGACGCCGCCCTGCTCACTCCCTACCACCGGGCTGAGGTCGGCATAATAGATGTCGCCGCGTTTTACGCTTGTATCCACAAAGTTCACACTCCGCCGGAAGAAGTGCCCGAAGCATTCGGGCCACTATCATTCTCCCACGCAGCCGCGGATTTTATACGGCGGTCCCCGGTAAATTGACGGCCGCCGCAGGACACCGGGATTCCCTGCCCCGAAGTATCTTATGTCCTTCCGGCGCTCAATGTTACATTTCCGTTACCGCCCGGTCCAGCCGGTGGACAACCGGAGACGGATATGGTATAGTATGGCTGATCCGTTATAACCCACCGCGAACAAGAAAAGGAGATTCCATGAAACGAGCGACATCCCTGATTGTATCCCTGGCCCTGGTTCTGGCGCTGCTTCCCGCCCCGGCCCGGGCTGCGTCAAGCGCCTATGGAAGCGACGTATGGCTGCGGGACACCCGGCTTCAGGAGGGCGTCACCTACAGCGAGAACATATTCTGGAGCAGCGGCTATGACAAGCCCCGCCATGAATACTTCTTTACCTACACCCCCGGGATTGGCGGCGGACTTCCCTCCGCCTGGAGCGGGACGGCGGGCTCCGGCTCCTCCGGAGGGTGGAATCCGGATGGTCTGGACCTCTCCTGGCTGTTCCCAAATCAGGAGGACGGCGGCCAGGGAGAGGACGGCTCTTCCCAGAACGGGCAGACCCCGGAAGCCGCGTCCCTTCCCATGGGGGTGCGGCCCGTGGCTTCCTATGGCTCCTCTGTCACCGGGCGCAGCACCGTCTCCCAGGCCGCCCAGAAATACGAGAGCCTGGGCTACCGGGTGGTAGGCGCCATCAACGGCGACTTCTATGACACCGCCACAGGCTACCCCCTGGGCATCCTGGTCTCGGACGGAGAGCTTCTTTCCGGCTCCGAGGAGTACTACGCCGTCGGATTCCGCGCAGACGGAACCGCCGTGATGGGTATGCCCCAGCTGGTCATGACGGCTGCCTCCGGCAGCGGCGCACTGAATCTGGCCTCCCTCAACAAGCCCCGGGTGGACCACGCCGGCGTGACCATGATGACCTATGACTTCCGGGACGACCACACCTCCGGACCCTCCACAGCCACCGCCGGGGTCAACGTCCTGACCACCATCCTGGGCGGACGGGCCTCCATCGGTGAGGAGCTGGTTCTGCGGGTGGACGAGGTGGCGGAGGACGCCCAGGTCCGCACCCTGGCGGAGAACCAGGTCCTCCTGACCGGAGGTACCGCCGGCTACGCGGCCGGTCTGGCGTTCCTCCGCGCCCTGGTTCCCGGGGAAACGGTGACGGTGCGCTTCTCTACCCCCGATCCCCAGTGGAATGATGTGACGGAGTCCATCGGCGCGTACTACCTGCTGGTGGAGAACGGCGTGGCCAAGGAAGGCTTCGAGGTCTCCGCCGCCCCCCGCACCGCCGTGGGAATGAAGGCCAACGGCGACGTGATTTTCTACACGCTGGACGGACGGCAGAACACGGTCAGTATGGGCGCGTCTCTGGGCGTGCTGGCCAAACGAATGGCGGAGCTGGGCTGCGTCACGGCGCTGTGTCTGGACGGAGGCGGCTCCACCACGGCGGTGGCCGCCCTTCCCGACAGCGGCTCGTCCAAGCTGCTCAATTCCCCCAGCGACAAGACCCAGCGGCAGGTATCCAACCATCTGCTGCTGCTGGCCCCCGGCGGCGCCACCAGCGAGCCGCAGGGCGTATACCTCTCTGCCGCCGCGCCGGTGGTGCTGACGGGCCACACGGTGAATCTCACCGCCAACGTGACGGACACCCACTATTATCCCATGAGCCTGCCCGTAGATTACCACACCACCGCCGGAACGGTCTCCGGCGGCGTGTTCACCGCGCCGGACCGGAGCGGACCTGTGACCGTCTCCGCCTTCTATGGCGGACTGTCCGCCCAGAGGGAGATTCTGGTGGTGGACCAGCCGGATACCATGGCTGTCCGGGCTCAGGGCAGCGCCGCTGCGTCGCTGTCCGTCATCGCGGGCGGAACCGCCCAGCTGACGGTCTCCGCCGCCTACAACCACACGAATCTGGAGATTTCCCCGGAGGACGTAAGCTGGTCTGTGGACCCCAAGCTGGGGACCATTGATGAACACGGCTTCTTTACCGCCTCCGGGCAGGCTGGCTCCGGCTCCATCACCGCCACCCGCGGCACCGTCCGGGCCACGCTGCCGGTAACTGTGGAAGCCAATCATCCCTTCGCGGATCTGGAGGGCCACTGGGCGGAGGCGTATATGGGCCAGCTCTATCAGCAGCAGATCCTTACCGGCGAGTACGAGGGTGATCTGCTCTACGCCCGCCCGGACCGGGGACTGAGCCGCGCGGAGTTCTCGGTGCTCCTGGCCCGGTATCTGAAGCTCGACACAGAGCAGTACGCCGGGAAGGCGACGCCCTTTACCGACCTGGAAGGCGTGGATGCCTGGGCCGGAGGAGCCATCCGGGCCATGTATGAAAAGGGTATCGTCAACGGCGTGGACGCCACCCACTTTGCCCCCCAGGAGCCTCTGCAAAGAGCTCAGGCGGCGGCCATGCTGGGCCGCGCGCTGGGATTGAAGGCGGAGTCCTCCGGCGAACCTTCCGCGCCCGCCGGTGATCCCGGTACGCCCGGTGAATCCGAAACGCCTTCCGGCGAGCCGGTGCTGCCGGATGAACCGGTTCTCCCGCCGGACTACGCCGCCTACGCGGTTAAACAGGTCTCCACTCTGTCCGCCTCGGCCCAGGGCTTTGACGGCTACCCGGATGCCGGAGAGGTGCCGGAGTATGCTGCGGAGTACTTCCGGATTCTGGTGGACCGCGGGGCGATGGACGGCCGGGACGGCAGACTGCTGCCCGCAGCGTCCATCACCCGGGCGGAAATCTGCAAGGCTCTGGTTGTGATGCAGGGCAGTTAAGAAACCATATTTGCAACAGAGAGAGCGCCGGTGCGGCTATCCACACCGGCGCTCTCTGTATGTCATGACAGATTGATAATATTTTCACAACTTGATGTTTTGCGCAAAAGAATATTTCCATGAAACGCTATGGACGATTCTTTCAGGGGTGGTATATAATGAATCCATCTACATTAAAGGAAGGATGATCCCTATGCTCAAAAAATTCGCTGCGTTGACGCTGTCCTTGCTGCTGTGCCTGTCCCTGCTGCCCAGTCAGGTTCTGGCCGCCAGTGTTCCGGAGCCCGATGATCCTGTCATTCAGGTAGATCCTCTGGACCCGGATGAACCCGATGACCCGGATCCCGCGATGCCCGCCTCTGCGGTGGAACTCCCGGAAAAAGCTGTTGGCGAACACCCCGTAGATTGAGTGGCTTTATTTTGTCAGCTCAATACCTAGACGTTCTTTTATCTCCTGCTGCATAGCCGCTTGATTGCTTTTGTCTTCAAAGGCAGCATATGTATAGTAAGCTTGGAGATATAATTCTTTACTTCTTTCTTTTTCACCTAAGAAGTACAAGCACTCAGCCTCAATCGCTAAAAATCCAGGCAATAATTGGTATGATCCCTCATTTATAGCGGTTTTGTGTCCGCATTCTGCAAGCTCTAATGCCTCTGAGTATCGCTTTTCTGATGCTAAATCAATAGAATAGTTATGAGCAATAAAGCAGAAATGGTCGGCATAACCACTTAATGCCTTATCATTTTTCTCAACATATTTGAGCAGTTGACGGTACATGTCAATTGCTCTTTTTCTTTGACCCATCTCTGCATAAGTACCAGCAATCTGACCTATCAATCTGGTCTCATCCAAGCTGTAATGACTATGCTGAAAGTCCTCTGGGTCAAACCTTGGATGCGTCATCTGAATTGCATTTAACTGCATCTCCAATTTTTGGCTACTATCATAAGCACCTTCTGGTCCACCCAGAAGAGCTTTTTGAGCCAGCAAGAATTGCTGTGCGCTTCGATCTTTTGGTTTTACGATTTTCTCCAGTTCCAAGAGCTTCTCTTTTATCTGCTCTTGAATCCAAACACGCTCCTTATCCTGCGCCCGATGATATCGGATCAAGTCATTACGGATTTCCCGCACCAACGCCCGTGTAGTGGTGCTCTTCTGATCCACCATTATGGCAAGCAGATCATCCGACAGTCCTAATCGTCCCAACAGCCCTTTTGCCAGACTGCGCGATGGAATCTGTGAGTTGTTTTCAATTCGTGAAATGGTGGAAACAGAACAATATCCCTCACATAACTCCTCCTGACTCATTCCCAGAGCTTCACGCCGGTTTTTAATGCATGTTCCAATCATAATCTCATCCACGATTCTACTCCTTTCTTGTCTTGGAGAGATTTATATACTCTAAAATAAGCCAAATAGAAAATTACACAAAAGGAAGACGCAGCCTGCAAAGAATGATTCTGCACAGGATGATAAATTTTTCACAAGCTGCTGTATTGTGCAAGAAAAAATTTTCATACAACGCTATGGACCATCCCGGTAAAATATAGTACGATGAAACCACTTCAGCAGCGCCTCCAGCGGAAGACTGCTTCCGTATACATTTAAATAAATAATGGACTACACGGGAAAGGTAACGCCGCCTCCTGTAAGCGGGCAGGAGCGTGATGTGTTCTGGCGGAAAACAGCTATGAGCGGCCGGAAACTGCGGGTACCAGATTGAAAGCCTCCTCTGCCGCAGGCGGCGCCGCAGTCCACAGGCCCCATGGAAGCCGTTCTTCCCGCCCAGATCGCCCCAGCCCATTCCGGCTCCGGTATGAATTTTGAGTAAGCTCTGGTCCAGGCGGGGCCTGACACGGAAACTGCCGCCGCTTCCGCTCTCCTGAATATCGCCGCGCAGACTCTTCCTTTCAAGATGATCTGTCGATCCCGTTTCGGGCCCGCTGCAAAACGGGCCTTTTTTTATACTGCGCCTCTCTGAAGGCCCCCTGCCGGTATGTCGGCTGTTCTGCCGGTATGCCGGCATTTACCGGCCTCCGCCTCTTTCCTATCCTAAATAGGAGGAGGTGGTTTGCATGTATAAAAATAAACCGGCAACCACGTTTGCGGCCACATTAAGTTATGAAATGCGCCGCAGAAACATGAGTGTGGAGGAGTTCGCCATTTTCCTTGATATTGGCAAAACCTCCCTGCAAGACTATCTGAAAGGAGAAGGGAATCCCACGCTGCATACGATGGAGCTGATCGCGGACAAGCTTGGAATACCGGTGTACCAGATGCTCTGGCATGGACCGGTGCAGCCCTACGGCCGGGCGGCCCTGAACGGCGTCCGGGATGAAATCATGCAGCTTCATCCCGATGTGCGGAACATCGCCTACCAGCAGTTCCTCTCACTTCAGTCAACTTACGATCTTTCCGACATCATGTCAGCCAGAGAGGAAGTGAACGTGATCCTGACCCAGACGTAGTCCCGTATCCCGGACAAAGCTCTTTGCCGCCAGCAGGTCTGCTGGCGGCTTTTTTGTGATTTTTCCATCTCCCGGCCGCCGCTGCTCTTGCCTTCCGCCGGGAGATGTTATACAATGGATCCACTACTGAAGATCAACAGGAGGGACCCAATCGTGCACAAAGGAAAACGGACTCAAACCGGCGGCCGGCTGCGCTGGGCGGCCGCCGCGCTGGCGCTGATTCTGCTGGCGGGAGGAATCGTAGCCGGAATGAAGCTGGGCGGCGGCCCTGTAGAAGCGCTGCCCGCCTCCGCATCTGAAGGAGGCGTTCCGGAGCCGGTACCGGAACCGGAGCCGGTTCCCGAGCCGGAGCTGCCGCCGGAGCCTGAACCGGACCCGGCGGAGGCTCTGCTGGCGGAAATGGATCTGCGGGAGAAAATCTGCCAGCTGTTCATCGTCCAGCCCTCCGCCATCACCGGAGGGGCCAACGTGACCGAAGCAGGAGAAGCCATGAAAAAAGGGCTGACCGCTTACCCGGTAGGCGGCCTGCTGCTTAACCGGAGCAATCTTGTCAGCCAGGAGCAGGTCCGCGCTATGCTGGAGGAAACCCAGAGCTATTCCCGGATTCCCCTGCTCGTCACCTGCGACGAGGAGGGCGGACGGGTCAACCGGCTGATGAAAACCGTGGGGACTACCTGGGTAGGTCCCATGCTGGACTACAAAGACCAGGGGACGGAGACGGCGCGGGCCAATGCCCGGACCATCGCTTCCGACCTGATCTCCTGCGGATTCAATATGGATTTTGCGCCGGTGGCCGACGTGTGGTCCAATCCGGATAACACTGTTATCGGAGACCGGGCGTACAGCGACAGCTTTGAGCAGGCGGCGGAACTGGTAGCCGCCGCGGTGGAGGGGTTCCATGACGGCGGCGCGGCCTGCACCCTCAAGCACTTCCCCGGCCACGGAGACACCTCTGCCGACAGCCACAACGGCGCGGTCTACATCCATAAATCGCTGGACGAGCTGCGGCAGGCGGAGCTGCTGCCATTCCAGGCAGGGATCCGCGCGGGCGCGGACGCGGTCATGATCGGACACCTCATCCTCGACCAGATCGATGACCAGCCAGCCCTGTTCTCTCATTTGCTGGTTACGGAGCTGCTGCGCACTGAAATGGGCTTTGACGGCGTGGTCGTCACCGACAGTCTGGAAATGCAGGCCATGACGGACTATTACGGCAGCGGCGAAATCGCCGTCTCCGCCATTCAGGCGGGCGTAGACGTGCTGCTGTGTCCCACAGACCTGGAAGAAGCCGTGGAGGCGCTGCTTCAGGCAGTGGAGGAAGGCGGGCTGACCGAGGCCCGGCTGGACGAAAGCGTCCTTCGGGTGCTGCGGCTCAAACAGGCGCAGGGATTGCTGGATGCGCTTCCGCCCGCCGGAGAATAGGACCGCTCAGGGGATGTATTTCAGCCCCCAATTGGCCATGGCGCAGAATACCGGCAGCAGATCCCTTCCCCGTTCCGTCAGAGAATACTCTACATGAGGCGGAATCTCGTTGAACTGCTCCCGGTGAACCAGACCGTCCGCCTCCAGCTCCTTCAGGGCGCTGGCCAGCATGGTGTTGGTGATCTCCCCCAGCGCCCTGCGCAGTTCTCCGAACCGCAGCGGAGACTGGACGCACAGCTCATAGATGATCTGCAGCTTCCACTTTCCCTGGAGCATGCGCGTCACCTGCGTCACCGGGCAGCTGCCGCCCTCTGTCACAATGCCGCCGCTCACCCGCTCCCGGAACTCCTCGAAGGTAATCCGCTCGTTCATCCTTCCGCCCTCCCGGTACGGTTTCCCGTACTGAGTACGGTGGTTTTGCGTATTTGGTCTATTTTAAGGATTTGATATATTTATTATATCATCCGAATTCCAGCCAGTCAATGGCTGAAACAAAAAATTTCCAAGATTGTACGAGGATCTTTACAGGGGATTCCACGCGGGCTGAGCTCGGCCCGATCCTATTCCGCAAAAAGTGGTGCGGCTATTTTTCCAACACGCAGAAAAGCCGGGAGCTTACCGCTCCCGTTTTTTTCGCGTACAGACCGGCGTCTTCTTCCAGACTGGCGTCAGTGTCAGTTCCGTTCCAAAGATCCGCACCTCCCACCGGGGAAACCGCCTGCCCAGCTGTGCTGCCAGAAGCTCCAGAGCCGCCTGCCGCTCCTTTCGCCCGGAGACCTCCTCTGCCGCTTCGGGTGTCATCGCGGCGGCCTCCACCGCGACGATCACCATCCCGCCGCTGTCCGTCTCAAAGTCCGGAGACAGCGCCAGCAGCTCCCAAGGCGCTCCGGCCTCCTCCAGCGCCTCCAGCTCCCGCCGCCGCACCCGGCGATACATCGACTCCCGGATATTGGGATACTGGGCCGCCGCCGTGACGCGCCCCTCCTCCCCCTTCTGCGGCAGACGCACCGTCAGGAATCCCGGCCCGCCCAGCTCCGGGTGGGTCATCAGCTTTCCCAGCGCCTCCACCGTCCGTTCCAGCTTTTCCAATCCCTCCGGCCCTTCCAGCCACCGGCGGAA
>CAJTUD010000032.1 GCA_910579725.1 uncultured Oscillospiraceae bacterium
AGCAAAATGCCTCCCTGCCGGAAAACCGGCGGCTCCGGCCTCCTGCCGGCCGCCGGTCGCCGGCGATGGATCCCCGCCCTGTCCGGCGGCAGATACCGCACCAGCGCGGACGGAGCCAGGAGGAGCCCCTCCCCGCTCCATCCGACGCGGTGCTGAAGCCCCCGGCCGCAGGGGTCCATCCTTTTTCTTGAAGAAACAAGGATCAAAAAGAACTTCAAAGCACTCTGAAATCCGCTGCTGTTCCACAATTTTCCCACAGTAATGATACCGTACTTCGGATTGACAAAGGAGGTTTGTGATATGAAGAAGGTCATCATCAGCGATAACCAGAGAGGACTGCTGTTCCGAAACGGCAAATTCACACGGCTGCTCCAACCAGGCAAATACTACCTGCTCGGCGACCGTCATGTGGAAAAACTCCTTCTGAACCAAGCCCTGTGCTCCGGTCTGTGCACCCTGGACGCGCTTCTGGCCAACCCGGAAATTGCCGCGTCAGCCAGCATAGTGGAGGTCCCGGATCAGCAGATTGCCCTCCACTTCGTAGACGGCAAATTTTCCGGTGCACTGCGGGCCGGAAAGCACGCCTTCTGGAACGTCCGGCAGGAGCATACCTATCAATTCGTAGACGTCTCCACTCCGGAAGTGGGACCGGAGGTTCCCGCTTACATCTTCTCCCAGCTGGACAGCCAGTGGTTTTCCAGAGTAGAAGTGGCGCAGTACCAACGGGCCCGGCTGTATTTTGACCAGAAGCTGGTCCGTCTGCTGGAGCCAGGCGTTTATTACTTCTGGAACGCCAGCGTAAAGGTGAACGCCGACTTCGTGGATACCCGGCTGACCCAGATGAATATCACCGGACAGGAGCTGCTGACCCGGGACAAAGTATCCCTCCGGATCAGCTTCGTTTGCAGCTACCGCATCACCGACTATGTCAAGGTGCTGACCGAGATTGACAACTACGCCGAGCAGCTCCATGTGACCGCTCAACTGGCCCTGCGGGAGTACGTGGGCAGGCATAAGCTGGATGAAATTCTGGAAAACAAGGAACAGATTTCCGAGTACGCCGTCGGTCGGCTGCGGGAGCAGTCTCCAGCTCTATATCTGGAGATCGCCGGAGGCGGTGTCAAGGACGTGATCCTGCCTGGGGAAATCCGGGATATCATGAATACAGTCCTGGTGGCGGAAAAGCGAGCCCAGGCCAGCGTCATCACTCGCCGGGAGGAGGTTGCCTCCACCCGCTCCCTGCTGAACACTGCCCGGCTCATGGAGGAGAGCCAGACCCTATACCGGCTCAAGGAGCTGGAGTACATCGAGCGCATCTGCGCCAATGTGGGCAGCATCGACCTGAGCGGCTCCGGCGGCCTGCTGGCGCAGCTGACAGAACTGTTGCGAGGGAAGGCGTCATGACAGCGCACCGGGGAATCAAAGTGTGAATATGTTATTGTTGAAAAGAGGTTTTTACTTCTTTTCAACCGCTTCGACTATAAAGGAGAGCATCCCGGACTGGGATGCTCTCCTTTTAACATGTCTTTTATCCGCTTAACGCAGAAATTCCGGAACAGCATCGATTTTAAAATCGCGCCAAAGTTCCTTTTGCTGCCTTGCCTTTCAAGAAAACATATCAATTTTTAAGGCTCTGCATCGGCGCAGGAATCCGGCCGCCTCGGGTCACAAAGTCCCTGCTGGAGAAGGGATGAACCGCTTGCACTGGTCCGGAGCCCAGCAGTCCGCCGAACTCCACCATATCCCCTACCTTCCGTCCGGGAGCAGGGATCACGCGCACAGCAGTGGTCTTGGCATTGACCATGCCGATGGCAGCCTCGTCGGCAATTATGGCGGAAATGGTCTCCGCCCCGGTGTCGCCGGGAACCACGATCATGTCCAGTCCCACTGAGCACACACAGGTCATGGCCTCCAGCTTGTCCAGCGTCAGCGCCCCGGAGGACGCGGCGGCAATCATCCCCTCGTCCTCGCTGACAGGAATGAAGGCCCCGGAGAGGCCGCCCACCGACGAGGAGGCCATGACGCCTCCCTTTTTCACCGCATCGTTGAGCAGAGCCAATGCGGCGGTGGTACCGTGGGTACCGCAGACCTCCAGTCCCATTTCCTCCAGAATCCGGGCCACGCTGTCGCCGACGGCGGGGGTGGGCGCCAGGGACAGATCCACGATACCGAAGGGTGTGTCCAACCTCCGGCTGGCCTCCTGGGCCACCAGCTGACCCATTCTGGTAATGCGGAAGGCGGTCTTCTTGATGGTCTCAGCCACCACGTCGAAGGGCTGTCCCTTCACCGACTGAAGCGCGTAGTGAACCACGCCGGGGCCGGAGACACCCACGTTGATGACCCGCTCCGGCTCTCCTACGCCGTGAAAGGCTCCCGCCATGAAGGGGTTGTCCTCCACGGCGTTGCAGAACACCACCAGCTTGGCACAGCCGAAGCCGCCCCGGTCTGCGGTGCGGGCGGCCAGCTCCTTGATGATCCTGCCCATAATGGCAACCGCGTCCATGTCGATGCCTGCCTTGGTGGAGCCCACGTTGACGGAGGAACAGACAATGTCCGTCTCTGCCAGGGCCTGGGGAATGGAGGCGATGAGCTTCCGGTCCGCATCCGTCATCCCCTTCTGTACCAGAGCGGAAAATCCGCCGATGAAGTCCACTCCGCAGGCTTTGGCCGCCCGGTCCAGAGTCCTGGCGAAGGGCACGTAGTCCTCCGCCTCCGCCGCGGCCGCCACCAAGGCGATGGGTGTGACGGAGATTCGCTTGTTGACAATGGGAATTCCGAACTCCTTCTCAATGGCCTCGCCGGTGGAAACCAGCTTTTCAGCATAGCGGGTGATCTTGTCATAAATCTTGCCGCAGGCCGTCTCCGCGTCGCTGTGGGCGCAGGAGAGCAGGGAGATTCCCATGGTGATGGTGCGCACGTCCAGATGCTGCTGGTCGATCATCTGGATGGTCTGCATAATCTCGTTCTGACTGAGCATAAAAGTGCCTCCTTAGAGCCTGTTTGGTATCTCAACGTGTGTGGATTGCAAGTTTTTTAACGAAGCTTGGGCGGAAAATCCGCCGTCAAGACGTGGGCGGGAAGATAGGAAACAGGCTCTTAGATGCGGTGCATAGCGTTGAAGATATCCTCCCGCTGGATACGGATGGACAGTCCTCTCTCCTGACCGGCCTTGTCCAGCTTCTCGCCGAGCTCCACAACGGAGGACTGGCAGTTGGTCAGATCCACCAGCATCACCATAACAAAATACTCCTGAAGGATGGACTGGCTGATATTCAGGATATTGACGTCATACCCCGACAGAAGGGCACACACGGCGGCAATAATGCCCACATGATCTTTTCCGATAACGGTGACAATAGCTTTCATAGTATAAATCCTTTCCGCGCTGGGCAGAGCGCCCGCGGTCTTTGGTGCTTCTGACGGATATTCTAACACGGAATTCCAGCAGTGTAAACGGGAAACCGCCTTTTCTCCCAAGAATCGTGTGATTTACCCAAAATTTTCCCATCTCTGTCCGGCAAAATTTGCTCTCCTGCCCTATCGTCCTGCCGTCTTTCCTTCACATTTCATAACAGATCCTGATACTCCTCCAGGGCCGCCAGCGCCTTCTCACCGGGACGGTAGACGTAGCGGCGGCTCTGGGGATCCGGCTCCCGTTCAAACCAGCCCAGAACATTCCGCCCCAGAATGACCCCGGCGTTGGCCGGGCCGCCCAGCTTTTTTATGTCTTCCGCCCGCAGAGGGCCGTGGTCCCGCAGCAGCCGCGCTACCAGCAGAGCCTGCTCCTTGTATGCTGTGAGAATTTTCTTTCGGGTGACGCCGCCAGTATTGGCGCTGCCGGTGCGGCTCTCGTGCTCTCGGATCACTGCCAGCCGGCGCTTTTTGTCCCGCCGCGGGACAGAGGCCTCCCTGGGATGAACCGCCACGTCCACCTGCCCGGTTCCCTTACTGGTGAAGCCTACAAAAATCAGTCCCAGCTCCAGCCTCCGGCACAGGGACTGCATCTCCCGCATACGGGGCGACAGGTATCCTCTTCTGGGCAGGGGCACCGCCACATAGACCCCGTCGGCCACCTTCTGCCGGTCCATGGCCTGATAGATCAGCTCCAGAGTGAAGCCCCGCTTGAGCTCCACCACAATCAGCTCCCCGTCCCGCGTGGCGGTGACGTCACAGTCCTTGACCTCGCCCTTGACCTCATAGCCCAATGACTGCAAGTAATCCCGGACCGGTCCGTAGAGATCGCTCTCCCGCAGTCCCTCCATCAGTACCCCCTGACCCGGTCCACCAGATGCTCCGGCAGCAGTCCTCCGGCGTAGCGCTCCAGATCCCGGCAGAACATCTCCACATCCAGTGCACAGGTCCGCTCCAGAGACATGTTTCCGGACACATGGGGGGTGAGAATGACGTTGGGACAGCTCCACAGGGGGTGATCTCCCGGCAGTGGCTCCGGTGTCATCACATCCAGCGCCGCGCCAGCCAGCCGGCCGGTTTGCAGCGCCTCCACCAGCGCCTCCTGATCAATGGCGGACCCTCGGCCCACATTGACGACCAAGGCCCGCTCCGGCAGCAGCCCAATCCGTTGCCGGGACAGAATCCCCTCTGTTCCGGCAGTGGCGGGAAGCGCCATAATCAGCGCGTCTGCTTCGGGAAGAACCCGGTCCAGCTCCTCCACGGGAAGGACCAGATCAAAGGCCGGGTCCTCTGCCCGCCCGGTGCGGCACACACCGGTGACGCCAGCTCCCAAGGCCTTCAGCCTCCGCGCGGTCTGTGTCCCGATGTCCCCGGTTCCCAGCAGCGCCATATGGCTGCCCGCAATAGACCGGATGGGCGAAAAATAAGGCCACTCCCGCCGGGACAGGGCCTGCTGGTACTCCGGCATCCGCCGCAGCAGCATCAGCAGCACCATGACGATGTGCTCGGAAATAGTGGTCCCGTAGGCCCCCGAGGCGTTGGACAACAGGCAGTCCGGCCGGGGCCAGATTTCCTCCGGCAGATATTTCTCCACTCCCGCAAAATCACTGCAAAGCCAGCGGAGCTTGTCCGCTTTTTTCAGCAGGCCGGGAGCCGGATGGCCAAAGAGGACCTCATACTGCTCGATTTCCCCCGCCAGCACCTGCTCGCTGTCATGGAACGTCACGGAAAACCCCAGCCGGGCCGCCGTCTCTGTGATGGTCCGGCGGTAGCTGCCGTTCATAAACCCAACGCAAACCCCGATCTCTCTCATGGCACATCTCCTCTCTATATTTCCGCCAGCACCCGCTCGGCGGTCCTCAGTCCGTCGGCTGCGGCGGACAGAATGCCTCCGGCATAACCTGCGCCCTCGCCGCAGGGCCACAGTCCCCTTACCGCCGACTGTCCGCTTTCATCCCGCAGCATCCGCAGCGGGCAGGAGGACCGCGTTTCCACTGCCGTCAGCACCGCGTCCGGATGGGCGTAGCCCCGGACCTTCCGATCCAGTACCGGCAGGGCCTCCGCCAGAGACTGGCACAGGAATTCCGGCAGCACCTCCCACAGGTTGCTCCACTTCACTCCGGGGCGATAGGTGGGAACTACAGCCCCCGGTCCGGCGGAGGCCCGCCGGAGCAGGAAGTCCTCTACCCGTTGTGCAGGCGCGGTAAAGCCGCCTCCTCCGGCGGTATAGGCCCGCTCCTCCAGCTGCCGCTGAAAGGCAATTCCCGCTAGGGGACCGTTTCCTGTGAAATCCGCGGGAGAAACCCCCACCAGCAGGCCGCCGTTGCAGTTCCCGCCATCCCGGGCATACCGGCTCATGCCGTTGGTGACAACTCGCTCCGCCTCGCTGGCGGCAGCCACCACCTCCCCGCCGGGGCAGACACAGAAGCTGAATACGCCCCGGCCGTTTTCCAGATGGCAGCTGAGCTTGTAGCTGGCCGCCGGAAGCCGGGGATGGCCCGCCAGGGCTTTGTACTGAGACAGGTCGATATCCGCCTGCCGGTGCTCGATCCGTACCCCTACCGCCAGAGGCTTGGGCTCCATGGGCACGCCGGCGGCGCAGAGCATCTCAAAGGTATCCCGGGCGCTGTTGCCCAGGGCCAGCACCACCTGCCTCGCCGGAATACGGCAGGTTCCAGCCGGACTCTGCACTTCCAGCGCCGTGACGCGCCCCTCCTGCCGCTCTACACCGGTCAGCTTATGCCCGAAGCGGATATCGCAGCCCAGCGCTTCCAGCTCCTGCCGCATGTCCGAGAGCACCCGGTAGAGATAATCCGTACCCACATGGGGCTTTGCGTCATACAGAATACTCTCCGGCGCACCGTGGGCAGCCAGCGTCTCCAAAATGAACCGGTGGCGGGGGTCTCTGGTTCCGGTGTTCAGCTTGCCGTCGGAGAACGCTCCCGCGCCGCCCTCGCCGAACTGGACGTTGGATTCCGGATCCAGCCCCCCGGTCTGCCAGAACCGCTCTACGTCCTCCCGCCGCTTCTCCACATTCCAGCCCCGCTCCAGCAGAATGGGCCTGGCTCCGCACCGGGCCAGAGCCAGGGCACAGAACAGCCCACCAGGCCCCGCTCCCACCACCACCGGCGGAATCTCCGGAGGAGAGACCGGCTCCGGCAAGCGCCAGGACGTATCGCCAGCCAAAGAAACGTTCCGGTTTCCGCACCGCTTCAGAACCGCTTTCTCATTCTTCACGGAAACTCTCAGCGTATACACAAATCGTACGCCTTCCCGGGCGTCGATGGCCTTGCGCACAATCTGAAGCGATGTGATCTCCGTCTCCGATACCCGCAGCGCCCCGGCGGCCCTCCGCCGTACAAGCGCCTCATCCTCCTCCAGCTCCAGCCTGACCCGCTCAATTTGCAGCATGATCCGTCCTCCCTTCCTCCGCGCCCCGATAACCCATGTCAAAAGAAATCCGCGCCGCCGCCTTCAACAGCAGCTCCGCCGCCCGCTCCAGCTCCGGCGCGTCCATCCGGCGGAACATTCCCACCACGCATACGGCGTAGGCCGCCCTGCCGTCTACATCGAACACCGGCGCGGACACGCTGCGCAGGCCGATGCGGTACTCGCCGTTTTCCATCGCGAGGCCCCTGCGGCGGATTTCCTCCAGCTCCTCCTCCAGAGAGGCGGCGTTTGTATGCCCGTGGGGGGTATAGGTGGTAAAGACGCACTCCCGCAGCAGACTCCGCCGCTGCGCCTCCGGCAGGCAGGCCAGCAGCAGCTTCCCCTGGGAGGTGCAGTGCAGCGGCAGTCTGGCCCCCTTCTCAGAAACCACCCGCAGATTGCTGTGGGCGTCGGCGCAGTCCAGCACCAGCACTTCTCCCCGGTCCAGCGCGGCAATAGAAACGGTTTCTCCCGTCTCCTCCGCCACCCGGCGCATGGGCTCCGCTGCCGCCTCCAGCACATTCCAACTCCGACTGACCGCGCAGCCGTATTCAAACAGCCTTACACCCAGCCGGTACCTCCCGTCCTCCGCCGACTGCTCCACAACGGCAAAGGGCCTCATGGAGGAGAGCAGCCCATGGACCGTGGCCTTGGGAATCCCGGTGCGCCGGGACAGCTCCCCCAGGGAGAGGGGACCTCCCGCCAGACAGGAAAGGAGCTCCATGGCCTTGCTCACCGACCGGACCGCACCGGATTCCCGGGCGCTCACCGGAAATCCTCCAGCCGGCCGGACCGGCAGGCGATCAGCTGGGCCGCCACGCTCACCGCCACTTCCGCCGGGGTCTCTCCGCCGATGGGCAGGCCGATGGGGGCATGGACCCGGTCAATGTCCTTCTCTGTGAACCCGTCCGAGAGCAGGCGCTCCCGGGCAGCGGCAATCTTTTTCCTGCTGCCGATGCAGCCGATATATTTCGCCGGAGTTTTCAGAACCTGAGCGAGGACCTCGCAGTCCCCCTGGTGTCCCGGCGTCATGATGACAGCGTAATCCTCCGCCGTGATAGGGCCCACCCGCTCTACAGCCTCTCCGAAGGGTCCGCAGGCCAGCAGGGCTGCCTCCGGAAAAAACGTCCGGGTGACGGCCTGCTCCCTCTGGTCGTAGACCACAGTCCGGAAATCCGTCATGGCAAGGATACAGGCCAGCTCCCGGGCCACGTGGCCTCCGCCGAAGAGGTACACCGTACCGGCGCGGGCAAGGGGCTCGGCAAAGAGCGCCGTCCCCCCCTCTTCTTCCAGCACTCCCCTGCCGCACAGCAGCGGCGCAAGCCGGTCCATGGAGATTTCCAGCCCCCGCAGTCCTCCTTTGGGATCCCATATTCCCATCCCCCAGCCAGTTTCGTTCATAGCCGTGATCAGCCAGGACGGTCCGGGCGCATCCAACAGAACCAGCGCGTCCTCCAGGGTTTTCTCTGCCGTTCGGTCCGCCGGATTGAAGTACTGGAAGTACACCCGCACATCACCGCCGCAGACCATACCGATATCGGCCGCGTCTCCGGGAGTCAGCCGGTAGCTCTCAAACCGGGACGCCCCCTCCGCCAGCAGCTCCCGCGCCAGCCGGGCCGCCCGGTATTCCACCGCACCGCCGCCGATGGTCCCCGCGGTGCTCCCGTCCTCCATCACCAGCATTTTTGCTCCCGCGCCCCGGGGCGTGGAGCCGCGGCTGGCCACGATGCCGCACAGTACCGCGCCCCGTCCAGCAGTCAGCTCTTGCAGCAGCGCGGCAAACAGTTTCTTCATAACGGCCTCCTTCTATTGCAATTCCTGGATAGTTACCTGGACTATGCCGCCCGGACCCTTTCCAATCTTTGCCTGAATATCCTTCCGGACGCCGATGATATAGCAGACGGAACCGTCGGCGTTCTTCACCCCCATATTCACCAGACTGCCCACATAGGGTTCTCCGTCGAACGTGGCCCGGACCTTTACCCGCCCTTTCCCGAACTCCTTCCGGATATCATAGGGAAACCGGACAAATGCTCCGTACCGCTCCGGAACGGGCTCGATCACGGCGGAAAATTCATATATTACAGGATTCATGTCCATACCTCTCCAAAAATTCATTGACATCCCGGACCTGCCCCTCCAATACCGCCCGGTATACGTCCATAGAACGGAATTTATCAAAAGCGTACAGGTTCCGCTCCAGGAGCCCCCGCTTGACAGCGATGATCTGCTCCTTCTGCGCGGCGGAAGCCGCCCCGGCGATCCGAAGACAATACCGCTCCGCCTCCGCGATGGTCTCCTGATCAAAAAACCACAGATCCACATTCCACAGCCCGCCGCCAACCATCGCCTCGAAGCCGTGAAACCAGACGGTTTTTCCCTCCGGGGTACGCTCCTCCTTGGCCTCGTACCATAAGGGGCGGAAGGTTTCCAGAATTTGCCCCGTCAGCCGGTACAACTTTGTCAAAGTCATCCCCTCGTTTTCAATATTTACATCCAGATCGTTCCAGGCCATCATGTCCATCTGATAGCTGCCGGTAACGTGCGGCGTGCCGATTTCCCTCAGCATGTCCAGCAGCCCCATCTCGTACAGGATTCGGTCCGCATTTCTGCGCCTCGCCTGACTTTCCATAAAACCACCTCCCAACATGGAAGATTCCCGGAAAAAGATTGACAGTTTCTGCGGAGCATGATAAAATAATTTTCCTTTTTGCCCCGGAGTTCCCCTAACTCCGCCCCAGAAAGAGGGTGGTCCTGTCATGAGCGGGGAAGGTTCGTGACCTCCCGCGCATCTTGCGGACAAGACTGCCTCCCGCCTGCTTTTAAGGCCATGACGGCGCGCCTGATCGCCGTCCGCTGGTCTGAACGCAGCGGGACCATCTTTCAGACAAGGAGCAAAAATCTAATGATTGAAATGAAAGGAATCTCAAAAACCTACCGGGTTCGCCGGCGGGAGGCCGGACTGTGGAATGCGCTGAAAAGCCTCGTCTCCCGCGACTACACCCACATTCCTGCCCTGCGGGACATATCCTTCACCGTCCCCGACGGCCAGATTTTAGGCTATATCGGCCCCAACGGCGCGGGGAAGAGCACCACCATCAAAATTCTCAGCGGTATCCTCCGCCCCGACGGCGGGACCTGTACTGTGGACGGCCTGGTTCCCTGGGAGGACCGCAAGCGCCACGTAGCCCGGCTGGGCGTAGTCTTCGGCCAGCGCAGCCAGTTGTGGTGGGACGTGCCCGTTATGGAGTCCTTTGATCTCCTGCGGGACATCTACCGGGTTCCGGCTGCGGACTTCCGGGAGAATCTGGACCGGCTGACGGCACTGCTGGACCTGGGGGACCTGCTGAAGACCCCGGCACGAATGCTCTCCCTGGGCCAGCGGATGCGGTGCGAGATCGCCGCCGCCTTGCTCCACGGACCCAAGATCCTGTTTCTGGACGAGCCCACCATTGGCCTGGATGCGGTGAGCAAGCTCAAGGTCCGGGAGTTCATTCTGGAGCAGAACCGTCTGTGCGGCACCACGGTCCTCCTGACCACCCACGACATGCAGGACGTCGACGCACTGTGTTCCCGGGTGCTGCTCATCGGCAAGGGGCAGCTCCTTCTGGACGGCGACACCGCCCAGATCCGGACCATGGCCGGGGAGAACCTGTCCACCGAGGAGTCGGTGGCGGACCTGTACCGTCGCTTCGGCATTTAAGGGAGGCGGCGGCATGAGAAAATACTGGTCCTTTTTCAAAATGCGCCTGATGGCGGGTCTCCAGTACCGGGCCGCCGCCCTAGCGGGCATAAGCACCCAGTTTGTCTGGGGCGCCATGGAGATTCTGCTCTACCGGGCCTTCTGGCTGGAGCATCCGGAGCGGTTCCCCATGGGCATGGAAGCCCTTTCCTCCTACATATGGCTCCAGCAGGCGTTCCTGTCCCTGTTCGCCATGTGGAACTGGGAGAATGATATCCTGGAATCGGTGAAGACCGGCGCGGTATCCTACGAGCTGCTGCGGCCCACGGACATCTACAGCATGTGGATGTCCCACTCCATCGCCAACCGGCTGGCTCGGGCAGCTCTGCGGATGATCCCGGTGATCCTGACCAGCAGCCTGATCCCCGCACCCTGGGGATTGCAGCTGCTGATCTCTCCGGCTGCCTTCGGCGTGTTCCTGGTGTCTATGGTCTCGATGGTGATGGTGGTATGCGCTTACAGCCTGTTTGTCTACTCTCTGACCTTCTACCTCACAGACCCCAATGGAATCATGGTGCTGTCGGTAGCGGCGGCGGACCTGCTGGGCGGGGCCATCGTGCCGCTGCCCTTCCTGCCGGAGGGCTTCCGGAAGTTTGCGGAGCTGACTCCCTTCGCCTCCATGCAGAACGTGCCCCTGCGCATTTTCAGCGGGGACATCCCTCTCTCGGAGGCCCCTGCGGTAATGGGCCTGCAAGCGTTCTGGATCGTGATCCTGCTCTCAGCCGGATACCTTCTTACAAGAAGCGGCCTGCGCCGCGCGGTGATACTGGGGGGATGAGAGATGAGACTGTATTTCAAATTTTTCTCCATCCACTTCCGTTCCGCCATGACCTACCGTTCCAGCTTCTTCCTCAGCTGTCTGGGACACCTGCTTATTACCGCCAACGTGTTCCTCGGCGTGGCGTTCCTGATGGACCGCTTCGAGTCCGTTGGGGGCTACACCCTGCCCCAGCTGTCGCTGTGCTATGCGGTAATTCTGGCGGGAACCTCTCTGGCGGAATGCTTCGCCAGGGGGATTGACGCTTTTGGGCGTATTCTCTCCCAGGCGCAGTTTGACCGAATCATGCTCCGACCCCGTCCGCTGCTCTTCCAGGTGCTGTGCCAGGACATGAAGCCCACCATGCTAGCCCGGCTGCTCCAGGCGGTTATCATGCTGGCCTGGGCTATTCCCTCCGGTGCGGTATACTGGACGCCGTTCAAGGTACTGACGCTGGCGCTGATGATCCTCTGCGGCGCGGGCATTTTCTTTGGGGTGTTCCTGATCAACGCCTGCGTCACGTTCTTTACCCTGGAACATGTGGAGGCGCTGAACATCTTCATGGACGGCCCCCGGGAGTACGGCAAATACCCCTTCGGCATCTACGGCAAGCCGGTGCTGGTAATCCTTACCTTCCTGGTGCCCCTGGCGCTGGTGCAGCACTGGCCCCTGCAATACCTCTTTGACCGGGGACCGGCGTGGTACGGGCTGCTGCCCATCGCGTCGCTGGTATTTCTTATTCCCTGCGCCCTGCTGTGGCGGCTGGGGGTAAGGCACTACCGGTCCACCGGGTCTTAGCGGGCTTTATTGTATCACAGAATTTCTCTGGATACAAGATTCAGATAACCGCGGCCGGTGCGGCGCAGGCATATCCGATCTTTTACAGAGAACGTCTTTTCCGGGTTGCGGCAGCCTGTGCTGCCGCAACCCGCCCGGGGGATGTTCTCTATATTTTTTCATTTTCTAACGTCTGTTTTGATAGCCGGCTGGCTTCAGAAACGGCAGACAAAGGGAAGAATGAACCGCTCCGTGATTCTTCCCTGAAACTTCAAGCGCCTCTTCCCCGGCAATTTCTGCAATCCGTCTTGTGTTTCCATTGAAAATTTGTTAAACTATGGGCAGAGGAAGTTTTTCTATACATGGCCGGGGATGGAGCGCCCGCCGGAAAAGGAAATCCGGCGAAAAAGGCAGCCGAACCGGCGAACGGCGCCCAAGCGGCTGCAAAAGGAGTTGCGGATGGATAAACCACGTTTTGAGACGCCGGATTTGATCCGGCGGAATATTGATAAGCTAGCCGGACTGTTCCCCGGCTGCGTCACGGATGTGACGGACGGAAACACCGCCCGTCGCGCCGTCAACTTTGGGCTGCTGAAGCAGATGCTGTCGGACACGGAGCTGGAGGGCGAGGAAGTCTATGAATTCACCTGGGTGGGCAAGCGCGCCTCGGTTGTGGATGCCTATAAACCCATCCGGAAAACTCTGCGTCCCTGTCCGGAGGAAAGTCGGGACTGGGACCATACGCAAAACCTCTACTTTGAGGGAGACAATCTGGACGTGCTCAAGCTGATGCTCAGCAGCTATTTGCACGCGGTGAAGCTGATCTATATTGACCCTCCCTATAACACGGGAGGGGATCTCCTCTATCAGGATGACTATGCCATGAGCGCGGAGGAGTATGCCGGGGAGATCGGAGAGCGGGACGAGGACGGCAGCCGCCTGTTCCGGAATACGGATGCCAACGGCCGGTTCCACTCGGATTGGTGCAGCATGATATACCCCCGGCTGCTGCTGGCAAGAGAGCTCCTCCATCCCGACGGCGTGATTCTCATCAGCATAGACGACAACGAGCAGGCAAGCCTGCGAAAAATCTGCGACGAAGTGTTCGGCGGATACAACTTCATTGCGCAGATCGTCTGGGAGAAGGTTCACACAAGGAAAAACTCGGCGATCAACTTCTCCTCCTCCCACGAGTATATCCTCTGCTATGCCAAAACCCGGAGAAACAACATCAACGACCGGGAGGGCTTTTTGCGCAACCTCCTGCCCAGGGAGCAGACCGACGCCTATCACAACCCGGACAACGACCCCAATGGTCCCTGGAAGACGGACCCCATCACCGCCCACAACTATTACAGCGCCGATTACACCATTACCAAGCCCGACGGGACGGTAATCAAGCGCCCCCAGGACCGCTTCTGGGCCTACAGCGAGGCCACCATCCAGAAGCTGATTGCAAGCAACGCCATCGTTTGGGGCGAGGGGGACAGCATGCCTCTGGCCAAGAGATATCTGAAGGATGTGCAGGACGGACTGGTCCCAACCACCTTGTTCACAAGGAAATTCGCGGGGGACACGTCTCTGGCCAAGCGGAATCTTGACGAGCTGTTCCCGGAATGCAAGGGCATTTTTGACTACAGCAAGCCGGTGAAGCTGCTGCGCAGGCTGATTCAGATCGGAGCTGGCAAGGACGATATCATTCTTGACTTCTTTTCCGGCTCCTCCACCACCGCCCAGGCTGTCATGGAGCTCAACGCGGAAGACGGCGGCCAGCGGAAGTTCATTATGGTGCAGCTTGCGGAGCCCTGCGGCGAGGAGAGCGAGGCTTTCAAGGCGGGGTATCGGAGCATCTGCGAAATCGGCAAGGAGCGCATCCGCCGGGCGGGGGATCAAATCCGGAAGGCCGCGCAGGACGGCATCCATCCGGACACAGGCTTCCGCGTGTTCCGGCTGGACGATTCCAACATGGCGGACGTCTACTACAGCGCCGGAGAGTACGATCAGGCCATGCTGGAGAGCTATGTATGTAACATCAAACCGGACCGGACGGATCTGGATCTGCTGTTCGGCTGCATGCTGGAGTGGGGACTGCCGCTTTCGCTGTCCTGCCAGACGGAGCGGCTGGAGGGCTGCTCCGTGCACACCTGCGGCGGCGGCGATCTGGTAGCCTGCTTTGATGCGAATATTCCGGAGTGCGTCGTCCGGGCTCTGGCACAGCGCCGCCCCCGCAGGGCGGTATTCCGGGACGCCGGATTTGCCGGCAGTCCGGAAAAGATCAACGTGTTTGAGATTTTTAAGCTGTACGCCCCTGATACGAGAGTGAAGGTGATCTGATGGATCTGGCAGCGCTGATCCTGTCCGTGGCGGCTCTTCTTGTGTCCCTTTACCAGTGGCTGCGGGATAATTCTAGGCAGAAGAAAGAGGCCACTATAGATGCCTTTCAGCATCTGCAAAACGACGTGTTCCAGGGACTGAAGGACCTGCTGTCCGAATGCGAGGGAAACATGGAGCATATTGTGCGCAGCAGCGAGGCGTGGAAGAAAGCAACGGACTTCCTCTCCCGGATCGAGCACTTTTCCGTGGGCGTCAATACCGGCGTGTACTCTCTGAAAATTCTCAACCGCCTGGCAGGCGGATACTTTATTCGCACGTTTGAAACCCTGGAGCCCGTCATCCTGAAAAAGCGGGCCTATAACAGCAGCGGCGGCAGGCATTATGAAGAATTTGAATCGGTTGTGCAGGATTTGAAAAAATTGAGGAAAGAGAAAAGTCAGGGATGAAACTCCAATTCAGGCGCCAGAAATTCCAGGCGGACGCCGCGAAGGCGGTGGTGGATGTGTTTGCCGGACAGCCCTATCTAGCCCCCATGTATACAGCGAATCCGGATTGCGCCCAGCAGCGGGTCATCGATCAAATGGACTTTTCCTGCTGGCGCAATGAACCGGTGGTACCGGAGCTGAGCGACGCGGTAATCCTGGAACATCTGAACAAGATTCAGCGGACTAATCAGATTGAACCCTCCTCCCGACTGGAGGGGCGGTACAATCTGACCGTTGAGATGGAAACCGGCGTGGGCAAGACCTATACCTATATCAAAACCATGTTTGAACTGAACAAGCACTACGGGTGGAGCAAGTTCATCGTGGTGGTTCCCAGCATCGCCATACGGGAGGGCGTCTACAAGTCCTTTCAGGTCACGCAGGAGCATTTCGCGGAGGATTACGGCAAAAAAATTCAGTTTTTCATCTACAACTCCGGCCGTCTCGCGGAGGTGGAACGCTTCGCCTCCAGCAGTTCCATCAGCGTGATGATCATCAACTCCCAGGCCTTCAACGCCCGTGGGAAGGACGCCCGGCGGATTTACCTGCGGATGGACGAATTTCGCTCCCGCCGCCCCATCGACATCATTGCCGGTACCAATCCGATTCTGATTATCGACGAACCGCAATCGGTAGAGGGCCGGCAGACCAAGGAACGTCTGAAGGAATTTCATCCGCTGATGACCCTTCGCTACTCCGCCACCCACAGAAAGGACAGCATTTACAATCTGGTATACCGCCTGGACGCCGTGGAGGCTTACAACAAGCATCTGGTGAAGAAAATCTCGGTGAAGGGAATTACCAGATCCGGCACAGAGGCGGCGGCCGGGTTCGTATATCTGGAGAGCGTCAACCTCTCCAAGGATGTGCCGGCGGCCACCATCCAATTTGACTGCAAGGGGCGCACCGGCATCCGGAAAAAAACGGCGACGGTGAAAGAGGGGTACAGCCTCTACGAAAACTCCGGCCTGCTGGACGAATACCAGAACCGGTTTGTGGTGAAAAAGATCGACGGACGGGACAACTCCCTGGAGTTTCTCAACGGCTTGAAAATCTACGCGGGAGATGTGACCGGCGATATCAGCGAGGAGCAGATCCGGCGCATCCAGATCAGGGAGACAATTCTCTCCCATATTGAGCGGGAACGCCAGCTTTTTGCCAGAGGCGTAAAGGTTCTCTCCCTGTTCTTTATTGATGAGGTGGCAAAATACCGGCAGTACGACGGCTCCGGTCAACCAGTGAATGGCGTCTACGCGGATATGTTTGAGGAGGAATACCGGGATGTTGTGGAAAACCTACAGCTGAAGGTGGGAGAGGAGGACTATATCCGCTATCTGGACAACATCCAGGCGGAGCTCACCCACGCCGGCTATTTCTCCGTGGACAAAAAGGGAAAGATGACCGACAGCCATCTGGGCGACAGGAGAGAGCGCACCTCCGACGATACAGATGCCTACGATCTGATTATGAAAAACAAGGAGCTTCTTCTGGAGCGGGATCCGAAGAAGTCTCCTGTCCGCTTTCTTTTTTCTCACTCCGCCCTGCGGGAGGGATGGGACAACCCCAATGTGTTTCAGATCTGTACGCTCAAGCAAAGCGGCAGCGACGTCCGAAAGCGCCAGGAGGTGGGCCGCGGCCTGCGGCTGTGTGTCAATCAGGCCGGGGAGCGGATGGATACCAATCTGCTGGGCGAGAGCGTGCACAGCGTCAACGTCCTGACCGTCATCGCCAGCGAGAGCTACGACAGCTTTGCCAGAGAGCTTCAGTGCGAGATTGCTGAGGCGGTAGCCAACCGTCCCCGCGCCGTCGCACCGGAGCTGTTCATGGGAAAGGTCGTCAAGGACGTCAACGGCGACGAGCAGGTGTTGGACGCTGCCATGGCCCGGGCAATTATCTTTGATCTGATTGTAAACGGCTATATTGACAGAAAAGGCGTTCTGACAGATAAATATTACAGCGACAGGGCCAGGGGGCAGATCCGGATTGCCGAGGAGGCTGCCGACTCCACGCAGGCGGTGGTAGACATTCTGGACTCCGTCTATAACGCTCGGACGATGCAGCCGGAGAATGGGCGGGTCAACAATGTGGAGCTGTGCCTGAATGAGGAGAAGCTCAATATGCCGGAGTTTCAGGACCTCTGGTCAAGAATCAACCGCAAGTCCGTATACGAGGTCCATTTTGACGAGCAGGAGCTGGAGCGGAAAACCATCGATGCGCTGAACAGAAAGCTCCGGATCGCTCCGGTATACTTCAAGGTGGAATCCGGAGCCATGGAGTCCATCCAGTCGCGGGACGAGCTGACGGCCGGCGGCTCCTTTCAAAAGGAAAGCAGCACGTTGTACGACGTCGCCTCCGCCGCCGGCGCAAACATCAGATATGACCTGATCGGCAGGCTGGTGGAGGAAACCAGCCTGACCAGGAAGGCTGTCGCCGCCATTCTGCGGGGAATTGATAAGAACGTCTTCGGCCAGTTCAAGGAAAACCCCGAGGATTTCATTCTGAGGGCCGCCGCTCTGATTAACGACGAGAAGGCCGCCGCCATCATTTCACATATCACCTATCACGTTCTGGACGAGAAATTCTCCACAGATATCTTTACCAAGGCCACCATCAAAGGCAAGCTGGATGTGAACGCCACGAAAACCCGGAACCACCTGTATGACCACGTGGTTTACGACTCTGCTAACGAGCTGGACTTTGCCAAAGAACTGGAGACAAATAAAAATGTGGCGGTATACGTGAAGCTGCCAAGCAGCTTTTTTATCTCCACCCCGGTAGGCCGCTATCACCCGGACTGGGCCATCGCGTTCTACGCGGGAACCGTGAAGCACGTCAACTTTGTAGTGGAAACCAAGGGTTCCACGGACACCCTGACGCTGAATCATATCACGCCCCTGGAGCAGGCGAAGATTGCCTGCGCAAGAGCGCACTTCAAGGCGCTCAGCGGCGGCGGTGTGGTCTACGAGGTGGTGGACAGATTCGATACGCTGCTGGATATCGCGAAAAGCGGCGCTCCGCTGCCGGAGCACTGAGCGTTGCAATTTTCCCGCATATTGCAGCACGCCCCTGGGAAAAATAGGACCACACTGGCACAAAGGAGAAGACGTATGATTGCAAAAAACAGGCGCGTGCGCCTGCTGGCGGCGTGCCTCGCGGCGGTCTGCCTGCTGTCTGCGGCGGCTCAGGCAGCGGAATCCTCCGTCGTCATCGGCACCGGCATTCCCGGCAGGCCGGAGGCGGAGGTCCCGGCGCAGTGGGACGACGCATGGTTCGCGTCCAGCGCCTCCATCTACCGGCAGGAGCTGGCGCTGACCTCCATGGCCCTCAGCGGCGCGGCGTATCTCCAGAAGGACGGAGAGAGCTGCGCCCAGGATGCGCTGCGGGCCTTCGGCTTCCAGAAAACCCAATCGCACCACTACTGGATTTCTACGGAAGCAGGCAGCAGGGCTGCCTATACCTTCGGGATGAAAAAAGTGAAGGACCAGCAGAGCAAGCCTGCGTGGCTTGTGGCGGTGGTTGTCCGGGGCACCGGGGAGTATACAGAGTGGGCCAGCAACCTTAATGTGGGAACAGGCACTGTTCATGAAGGCTTCGCCAGAGCCTGCGGCGAGCTGCTGGTCAACCTGAAAAAGTATCTGGCGGAAATTCCCAAGAAGGAGCGCGGTTCTGTCAGGTTCCTGATTACCGGCCACAGCAGGGGCGGCGCTGTGGCAAACCTGCTGGCGGCCCGGCTGCCGGCGGAGGGACTGGCTGAGAAGAACCACGTATACGGGTACACCTTTGCCGCTCCTGCGGTATCCACCGAGGGAACCGCAGAAGGGTATGAGAATATCTTCAATATCATCAACACGGAAGATCTGGTAACACAGGTTCCCCTTTCTGTCTGGGGATACCGCCGTTATGGTGCCGACCTTCCGCTGCCTGCCGGAAACAGCGGGGATCAAGCCTGTCAAGAGCTCTTTGACAGCATGAACCAGCGCTACAGGGAACTGACTGGCGAGGAATATGCCGCATACCGGAACCCGGAAGCGGTGACGGAGATCACCGGCGCACTGTACCGTCTGGTCCCATCCGCCTCCGGCGCGAATATGGCGATGATTTCCGCCCTGCTCAGCGGGGATTTTGAAGGGCTTTCAGCGCTGGTCAAGGAAAACGGGCCCGCCGCACTTTTGATGGGGAAAACGGCAATGGAGGCATCTTCCCGACTCACTCCTCTTCTCCAGCAGGAGCAGAACGGGCTGCGCTCAGCCCACTGCATGGCGGGATACTATAGCTGGCTGGAGGCATCCTCCGGCTATTTGCAGGGATCTCTGCATTCTGATTAGGACTTGTTTGATATTTGGTGACATACCCAACAGCGAGGAATTTCTTTGCCAGACAGGTCAAATTTTCACAATGGCGGAAAAAGCCTGCTGATTGGGTGTGTTGACAATTTTCAAACAAACCTTAAGTCAATGTGTGCAGATTGACGCTGGACATTCTCTTTCAGCGAAGAAAAAATCCGTGGGAACTCTGGCACAGAACAGATCGTCGCGAGAGCAAAACTCTCCCGCGACGATCTGTTCTGTCATTGACAAAGGCAAACACTTGCTATACCAGTGGGAAAAAGATCTTAAAGCAAGGGTAAGAATAGACAGGAAAAGACTTCCCAAATCAGGAGTTTTGCCGAAGGCGAAAATAAATTTCGATCACTTTTCCAGCGGCGTGTACGTCCGTGAAACGTTAAGTCAACCGCAGGCCGGCCCATAGAAAAAGATGCGGGCATCAGCAGTTTAGATCATACCCCATAGAGATGTCAATGTCATATTGTATTTGTCCGAAAATATCGAAAAATGGAGATATATGGAGCAATTAAACAGGAGATAACGGAAGCACTGCGTTTTGCTTATCACTATATACTCTTGGTACTGCCGCCGATATTTAAAAATATCTTATTGAAAATTAGGATTACAGGTACTTCTGGATGTCGGCACTTAGCAGTTCCTCCAGACGAATCAGGCGTTTGGCAATGTCCCTGGCCTCCTCGCTGGCTGCCTGATACTCGTTGAGATACTGGTACAGGGACTTGATCCCCATATTGCAGCCATCGGTCATCAGACTGGCAATCGACTCGTCGGAGCCGTCCAACCCCAGTTTCATATTGGTTTTCATCCAACTCATGCCCTTGGCCACGGGACTGGGCTCCTTACCCTCGTCATGGTGCTGGTTCAGCAGGCCGCGAAGCTCGCGGTCCAGCATCTTATGCTCCTGTATGCAGTCTGCGAGGCGGCGCTTGAAGTTGCTGTTGCTGACATGGCCCAAAACGCCGCCGATGGAGGCCACGCCCATTTTGATTCCCGCATCGCACTCCCGCAGCAGCTTAATGGTATCCGGTTCAATCATATCGTCCATCTCCTTTTTTGGTTGATACCCGTTTATGGTAATTTTCAGAATTGCAGACATCATGCCGCCGTCTACGGCGGCTCGTCCCCATATCGCCAGCATCTCCGAATTCTGCTATAATATGTCCCTTTCCAGATATTTTGCTTCGCAGCCAGAATAGTGACTGCTAAAAAATGGTGTTTTTGTCAGATTTACCGGGAAGATAGAAAATTTTCTTGGACAAACTGTCTATCCTAGGCATTTACTTTTTGCATGCAAAGTGTTAAAGTGTAAAAGAATATTTTATGCTTCGGCATGAGAGATGCACCAAATATGACGAAGGAGACTGCAATATGCCTCAGATTACTTTCTACAAGCACGCCCCCATCCCCCTGGAGATGCACAAGGTCCGCATCGTCCAGAAGCTGAACCTGCTGCCCACCAGCCAACGGCTGCAAAAAATCAAGGATTCCGGCTACAACACCTTTCAGCTTCACAACAGCGACATCTTTCTGGACATGCTTACTGACTCCGGCGTGAACGCCATGAGTGACGACATGGAGTCCGCCATGCTCAGAGCGGATGACGCTTACGCCGGCAGCGAGAGCTATTTCCGTATGGAGAAGAAACTCCAGGAGCTCTTCGGTATTCAGTACTGCCTCCCCGCCCACCAGGGCCGGGCCTGCGAAAATATTCTGGCCACCCGGTTTGTGAAGCCCGGCAACTGCGTCATTATGAATTATCACTTTACCACTGCCAAGGCCCATATCACCCGGGTAGGCGGCCGGGTGGAGGAGCTGGTGAAGGACGAGGGGCTGGTGAGCCAGAGCAATCTGCCCTTCAAGGGCAACATTGATCTGGAGAAGCTGGAGGCCTGCATCCTGAAGGAAACCCCTGCAAACGTCCCCTTCGTCCGTCTGGAGGCGGGCACCAATCTGATCGGAGGTCAGCCCGTCTCCTATGAAAATATGAAAGCCGCCACGGATATCTGCAAAAAGCATGGCGTTCTCACTGTGCTGGATGCCTCCCTGCTTCAGGACAACCTGTACTTTATGAAAACCCGGGAGGAGGGCATGGCAAATAAAACCGTCCGGGAAATCACCCGTATGGTGGCAGACCTTTTTGACATCATCTATTTCTCCGCCCGGAAATTCGGGTTTGCCCGGGGCGGAGTGATTCTGGTCCGGGACCGGGAACTGTACTACTCCATGGAAGATCTGATCCCCATGTTCGAGGGCTTTCTCACTTATGGCGGCATGTCCGTCCGGGAGATCGAGGCCATGACCGTTGGCTTTGAGGAGAGCATGGATATGAATATCATCTCCCAGGGGCCCCAGTTTGTGGGCTACTGCGTCAAGGCATTGGACGATTACGGTGTGCCCGTCATCACGCCCGGCGGAGGGCTGGGCGCCCATTTGGACGCCAGCCGGTTTGTGGGGTATATCCCGCAGGAGGCATATCCCGCAGGCGCGTTGGTCTGCGCACTGTATATCTGCGGCGGCATCCGCGGGATGGAGCGGGGCACCCTCTCCGAGGAGCGTAACGCTGACGGCAGCGAGCGGATGGCGTCCATGGAGCTGGTCCGGCTGGCCTTTCCCCGCCGGGTGTTCACTCTTTCTCAAACGGAGTACGTCATCGACCGGGTCAAATGGATTTATGACCACAGGGAGCTGATTGGCGGCCTGCGGTTTGTCCACGAACCAAAGACGCTACGGTTCTTTACCGGCGTTCTGGAGCCCATCGGCGACTGGCCCGACAAACTGGCGGAGGCCTATCAGGCTGAGTTCGGCCGCGATCAGTAATATGGAGGCGCTTCTGAAGGCCAGACGGTCTCCAGAAGCGCCTCCTTTTCCCAAAAAGCATCTCCGCAGACATAAAAACCAGGGCTTGACAATGGTGGTATAATTGTATCGCTACATGGTGCGCCGCCGGGGAAAGGCGGATGCGCCGGCAACCAAAACGAAAGAGGGTATGCTGGATGAAACAACACAAAAAAGGTCTGGCGTTGTGGCTTACGGCGATCTTGCTTTTACTGGCGGGTGCGCTGCTTACCGGATCGCCGGGCCGGGCGGAAAGCGTGCAGGAAGCCATGCGGGACGCGGTGCTCCACAGTGCCAACCGGATCAGCCTTTTCGGACTGAAAACCGTCAATCCGGGACTGATCTCCGCCTTTACCGTCACGGCAATTCTGCTGCTGGCTGCCGCTGGTATCCGGATTTTCGCCATTCCCCGGTTCCGGTTCGCGCCAGGAAAGTTCCAGATGCTGCTGGAGGAGGCGGTGGGCCTCTTTGACCGCATGGCGAGCTCCAGCAGCCCCCACCGCTCCCGCTTTCTGGGCGCGTACATCTTTGGCGCCGGAGCCTACATCTTTGTGGGAACGCTTTTCGAGCTGCTGGGCATTCAGGCCGTCACCACACTGGGACACCCCATCACCCTGCCCGCCCCCCTCTCTGATGTCAACGCCGCCATCGGTATGGGAACCTTTTCCTTTCTGGTCATTGTCTCCGGCGCCATCGCCGGAAACGGCGCGAAGGGAATCGGCAAAGCGCTCAAGGAGTTTTCTCTGCCCATCTCCATGAGCTTCCGGCTGTTCGGCGCACTGCTCAGCGGACTGCTGGTGACGGAGCTGGTATACTATTACGTGGGACTGAGCTTTGTTCTGCCCGTCATTGTAGGCGTACTGTTCACCCTGCTCCACGCGCTGATTCAGACCTATGTGCTCACCATGCTGACGGCGCTCTATTATGGCGAGGTTTCCGAGCCGTCTCTGCCCAAGGAGAAGAAAAAGCAGGCCCGCCGGGCCTGAGCTCCGGGCAAATAGCGCCCAGCTCCACACATAAAATTTTATTATTTGGGAGGCTACCTATCATGAATCATCTGATGAAAAAAGTATTTGCCCTTGCCGGAGCCCTGATTTTGACGCTGGCCCTGACGGCCCCTGCCTGGGCTGCCGCTCCGGAGGAGGCCCATCCCGCCGGGGAGCAGACGGAGGAGAGCTCTCTGGGACTGAAGGCCGTTGCTGCAGGTATCGCTATCGGCATTGCCGCCGCCGGCGGTGCGGTAGGCATGGGGCTGGCTACCGCAAAGTCCGCCGAGGGCATTGCCCGCCAGCCGGAGGCCGAGGGCAAAATCCGTACCACCCTGATGCTTGGTCTGGTTTTTATTGAGACCGCCATCATCTACGCCCTGCTGGTGGTTATCCTTATCATCTTTGTGTTGTAAGGCAGGTGGAAGTAATGCCGTTGAATATCGACCTGCAGCAGATCCTGCTGCACTGGATGAATCTGGCTATTCTGGTAGGCGGGCTTTACTTCATCCTTTTCAAGCCCGTCAAGCAGTTTATAGAAAAACGGGAGGCCCATTACCGGGAGCGGGACGAGCAGGCCCAGGCTAAGCTGGCGGAGGCGGAGCGAATCAAATCGGAATATCAGGCAAAACTGGACGGCGCCGATGAGGAAATCCGACAGTCCCGGGCCAAGGTGCAGCTGGCGGTTCAGCAAACCGCCGAGGAACAGCTCAACCAGGCCAAGGCTCAGGCCCAGCAGATTCTCACTCACGCCCGGGCGGAGGCGGAGCATGACCGGGAGGAGATCCTCCATTCCTCCCAGCGAGAGCTGCGCCGTCTGGCGGCGGAAGCTACCAAGAAGCTGGCTCTGCAAAGCGATCCCTTTGATCAATTTCTGGATTTAGCGGAGGAGGGCGGCAAGAATGAGGACCGCTAGAGGCCGCCTGACGGCGGAACTGCGCAGTGCCCGGGAGCCAACTCAGGCCCAGCTCCAGCGGTTTTCAGACTTCCTTACCCGGACCTACCAGCGCAAGGTACCCCTCCGCTGGGAGCAGGACGACGCGCTACGCTCCGGTTTCCGGCTCCAGGTGGGGTCCGACGTATACGACTGGACACTGGACGGCCGGGTCAGGCAGTTCACCGATTATCTCCGCCAGCTCCAACCGGGAAACGACGATCTGCTGCCTCTGATGCGTCAGGCTGCCGCAGACTGGTCGCTGTCGGTCGTGCCGGAGGAAATTGGTACGGTGCTGACGGTGGACAGCGAGATTGCCACCGTGGGCGGACTGGATCACGCGCAGTATGGCGAAATTCTGGTTTTTGCTTCCGGCGTCAAAGGGATGGTGCAGGACCTCCGCCGGGGTGAGCTGAGCTGCATTATTTTCGGCGACAGCGAGGAGATCAGCGCCGGCAGCATGGTCCGCCGCACGCTGAAGACCGCCGGCATGCCGGTAGGCGACGCCTTTTTGGGTCGGGTGGTGGACGCACTGGGGGTTCCCGTGGACGGCAAAGGACACGTGCACGCGGAGAGCCGCCGTCCCATTGAAGCGCCTGCTCCCGGTATTCTGGAGCGCCAGCCGGTGAACACCCCGATGGAAACAGGGCTTCTTACCATTGATTCCATGTTCCCCATCGGCCGGGGCCAGAGAGAGCTTATCATCGGCGACCGCCAGACGGGCAAGACCGCCATCGCCCTGGACACCATTCTCAACCAGAAGGGCAAGGGGGTGGTGTGTATTTATGTTGCCATCGGGCAGAAAACCAGCTCTGTGGCCCAGCTGGTGGAAAATTTGAACCGCCGGGGCGCTATGGAGTATACCGCCGTCGTCAGTGCGCCGGCGGGAGCTTCCGCCGCCTTGCAGTATATCGCGCCTTACGCAGGGTGCGCTCTGGGCGAGTATTTCATGTATCAGGGGCAGGATGTGCTTATCGTCTATGACGATCTGAGCAAACACGCTATCGCTTACCGGGCGCTGAGCCTGTTGCTGGAGCGTTCCCCGGGACGGGAGGCCTATCCCGGCGACGTATTCTATCTCCACTCCCGGCTCCTGGAGCGGGCGGCGCATCTGTCCGACGAGCTGGGAGGCGGCAGCATGACCGCCCTGCCTATTGTGGAGACACAGGCGGGCGACGTGTCTGCCTACATCCCCACCAACATTATCTCCATTACAGACGGACAGATCTTTCTGGAGACCGATCTGTTCTTCTCTGGCCAGCGGCCCGCCGTCAACGTAGGCCTGTCCGTATCCCGGGTAGGCGGTGATGCCCAGACCAGAGCCATGAAATCTGCGGCAGGCGCCATCCGTCTGGAGCTGGCGCAGTACCGGGAGATGGAGGTCTTCACTCAGTTCTCCAGCGATCTGGATGAGGCCACCAAAAGGCAGTTGTCTTATGGCCAGGGGCTGATGCGGCTGCTGCGCCAGGGGCAGTACGCCCCCTTCTCCCAGCATCAGCAGGTGGTCACCCTGATCGCTGCGCTGAACCATGTGATGCAGGAAGTTCCCCTGGACGGGATGGACACCTTCCGCCGGGAGCTGCTGGCCTTTGTGGAGGAGCAGGCCCCGGATCTCTGCCGCCGGATCGATGCCACCGGGCTGCTCTCCGACGGGGACCGGGAGGATATTCTCAGGCTGGCCGGGGAATTCCTGACGGTGTCCGGAAAGCTCGGAGGCTGACATGGCCGGAACAAAGGAAATCAAAACCCACATTGAAAGCGTTCAGGAGACAAAGAAGATCACCAGCGCCATGTATCTCATCGCCTCCACCAAGCTGCGCAAAGCCCGGCAGGAGCTGGAGAATACCCGGCCCTATTTTGAGGCGCTGCGGGGCGAAATCAAGCGGATTTTTCGCACAGCGGGGGATGTGGACAGTCACTATTTCTACCGGGACGGCAACGATACCCGGAAAGGAGGGACTTACGGCTGTCTGGTCATCACCGCAGACAAGGGACTGGCGGGCTCCTATAACCAAAACGCCATCCGGGAAGCCATGAAGCTGCTGGAGCATCATCCAGACACCAAGCTCTTTGTGGTGGGAGAGTACGGCCGCCGCTTTTTCAGCCAGCGGAACATCCCTATTGAGCACAGCTTCCTCTATACCGCCCAGAATCCCACTATGGCCCGGGCCAGAGAGATCAGCGCCCTGCTGCTGGACGGATTTGACCGGGGGGAGTGGAAAAAAATCTTCATTGTTTACACTGATATGGCCAGCGCCATGTCCTTTCAGGCCCGCTCCACCCGCCTGCTGCCCTTTCACCGGACCTATTTTGCCGACAATATCAAGCCCGAGGAGCCGGTGACGTCTCCCTTTGAGTTCCTGCCCAACGCCCGGGCGGTACTCAACAGCATGATGCCCAGTTATGTATCCGGCTTTATTTACAGCGCCCTGATCGACAGCTTCTGCTGCGAGCAGAATGCCCGCATGACGGCCATGGACAGCGCCAACCAGAACGCGGAAAAGCTGCTGGGAGAGCTGTCTCTGGAATTCAATCGAGTCCGTCAGGCGGCCATTACCCAGGAAATCACCGAGGTTTCCGCCGGGGCCAGAGCCCAGCGGAAAAACCATCAAAAGAATGAGAGGTGAGGGATTTGGAAAGAGGGATTATCGTACAAATATCCGGCCCCGTAGTGGACGTGGAAATCCAGGAAGGCGAGCTGCCCCGGCTGCGGGAGGCGCTGACTGTAGAGAAGGACGGCACTGTGCGGGTGATGGAGGTGGCCCAGCACGTGGGCCGCGGCACTGTGCGCTGCGTGATGCTCTCCCCCAGCGAGGGACTGGCCCGCGGACTGGCCGTAGACGTGCCGGGACGTACCATCCAAGTGCCGGTGGGTCGGGCCACACTGGGCCGGATGTTCAACGTATTGGGGCAGCCCATTGACGGCGGAGGCCCTCTGCCCGAGGACACGCCAGTGCAGAGCATCTACCGCACACCACCTACTTTTGAGGAGCAGAGCCCAGCGGTGGAGATTCTGGAGACCGGCATCAAGGTCATCGACCTGCTGGAGCCCTATCCCCGGGGAGGAAAAATCGGCCTGTTTGGCGGCGCCGGCGTGGGCAAGACGGTGCTCATTCAGGAGCTGATCCACAACGTGGCCATGGAACACGGCGGATATTCCATTTTCACCGGCGTGGGCGAGCGCTCCCGGGAGGGCAACGATCTGTGGCGGGAGATGCGGGAGAGCGGCGTGTCTGACAAGACAGCGCTGGTCTTCGGGCAGATGAACGAGTCTCCCGGTGTGCGGATGCGGGTGGCCCTGTCGGGGCTGACCATGGCGGAACACTTCCGGGACAAGGAGCACAAGGACGTGCTGCTGTTCATCGACAACATTTTCCGCTTTGTTCAGGCGGGCAGCGAGGTGTCCACCCTGCTCGGGCGTATGCCCTCCGCCGTTGGGTATCAGCCCACCCTGGCCAATGAGATGGGCGAACTCCAGGAGCGGATTGCCTCCACCAAGGAGGGCTCTGTCACCTCAGTTCAGGCGGTATACGTTCCCGCCGACGACCTGACGGACCCCGCCACCGCCACCACCTTCGCCCACCTGGATGCCACCACTGTCCTCAGCCGCAAGATTTCCGAACAGGGAATCTATCCGGCGGTGGATCCCCTTGCGTCCTCCTCCCGGATTCTGGAGGCCGACGTGGTAGGCGAAACACACTACCATACCGCTCGGAAGGTTCAGGAGATTCTGGAAAAATACCGGGAACTTCAAGATATCATTGCCATTCTGGGCATGGATGAACTCAGCGAGGACGACCGGCACACCGTCGCGCGAGCCCGGCGGCTCCAGCGCTTTCTGGCTCAGCCTACCCACGTGGCAGAGAAGTTTACTGGCATCCCCGGGGTCTATGTGCCGCTCAAGGACACACTTGAGAGCTTCAGCGCCATTGTGAACGGCGAAATGGACCAATATCCGGAGGCCGCCTTTTACAATGTAGGCACCTGGCGGGACGTGGTGGAAAAGGCAAAGCGGCTGGAAGCGGGTGAAATCTGATGGAGACCTTCCTGGTACACATTCTGGCGGCAGACAAAACCTTCTATGAAGGCCCCTGCGTAAGCTTGATCATTCCCACCAGCGACGGGGAGCAGAGCATCTGGGCCCACCACAGCAGCATGATCGCCGCTGTGCAGCCGGGGACGCTTCGCTATCAGATTCCCGGCGAGGAGCCCCGGATGGCTGCCGTCTCCCCCGGCATGGTGAAGGTGGAGCGCAACGAGGTTCTCGTTCTGGTGGACTCTGCCGAGCACCCGGAGGAAATTGACGAGGTTCGGGCGAAGCGGGAGGCTGATGAGGCCCGGGAAGCCCTCTTGCAGAAGAGGAGCCGTCAGGAGCATCAGATTGCGCAGGCCACCCTTGCCAGAGCGCTGAACCGGCTGCGGGTAAAAGCCAGAGGAGTGGAGCGTTGATCTGCCGCCTGTGAGATGAAGCGCGGTCAGCCAAAATACGTCCAGTCACAATTGTGACCGGACGTATTTTAGCTTGCTGTGATATATTGTCAGGCGGCTTCTCTAACCTGCTGCTGCCCCCGGTGCGCCACCTGGTGCCAGGAGGTGCTGTCCCGGAACAGCGAGAGCACCTGAAGCGGCAGCCAGGATGCCATGAAGACCGGAAAGAGCAAAATACTTTTTGTCATGCCTTCAATCGCATAGCCTCCCAGCAGGCACAAGATCACACCCAGTCCCATACCGCCCACATAGTACAGCCCCAGACCGCAGAGCGCCGGAAGTAGCCCTCCTCCAGCGGCAATTCCCGCCAGAAGGCTCCATGCCAGCAGCAGGCCGGAAATCGCCTGGGTGAAAGGAGCCAGCAGGAACATGGTCATGTCCCACCGGAGCATGGGGCGGGGAGAGGCGGTGCGCCACATGCCGCCCAAGGACTTGCGTCCCACCTGCATGACCCCGCTGCACCACCGGTAGCGCTGTCGCAGGGAAACCCGGAAACTGTTTGGCTCCTCGTCGTAGTTGACGGCATCGGGGACCCAGCAGACACGAAAGCCTGCCTGGGCACACTGGGCGGCAAACTCCGCATCTTCGGCAATGGTAGTGGTGTTCCATCCGCCCAGAGCCTCCAGCACCTCCCGGCGGAAGGCGAAGCCGGTACCCACCAACTTGGCGGACAGGCCACAGGCCGCCCGGGGACGATTCCAGATCAGATCAAAAATTACATTATATAGCCCATAGCAGCCCGCAACGCCGGAGGCAGATGGGTTGCCCGCCCGGGTTCTGGATTTGCACACCATGGCTCCGGCAGCAAAGGCGTCGTTCATGTGAGCCAGATAATCCGGCTCCAGTACGTTGTCCGCGTCAAACACCAAGAAAGCGTCATAGTTTTTATCCCGCAGCTGGGCAAAGGCCTGATGCAGCGCGCCGCCCTTGCTGGACACAGGGGTCAGGCAGTGGAGAATCTCCGCTCCGGCGGCCCTAGCGGCGGCTTCGGTAAAATCGGTGCAATTGTTTGGTACCACATATATATCCCGCAGATCCTCCGGATAGGACTGACACCGGATGCTATAGATCAGGTTGCCGATGACCGCCTCCTCGTTCCGGGCGGCAACAACCACGGCGAAACGGGTCTGCGGCGCGGCCTTGGGCCAGCGGCGGCGGCGCACCAGAGCACAGACGGCAATCGCCGCGAAATAAATGGTAAAGACCTTCAGCGCAAGAGACAGCGCCAAGGGAAGAATATAGAGAAGGTTCATGAAACGCTCCTTTCCGCTGCCTGCCCGGCAACTGACTACGTTGTAGGATAGACGTATCATAGCAGAAAAAAATTAAAAACCAAGGAGCGGAAAGTTTAAGGATCATTTAACAAACAGATCTTAAAAGAATCTTAGAATTTTACCCGCATCCAGGACCGCCGGCAGGGTAAAACGCCCCTTCATAATCGAACAACTGACTGCAGTCTGTTCAGATTAGGTAAAGGCGTTCACTTTGTCTTTCATTGACAAAAAGATACAGCCTCATAACCATTACATTACAACAGCTTTTGCAATTTTCGGTTCTTTAAGTGTATCAATGCTTTACGACAATGACTTTTACACCATCTATCATCTCGATATCACGTTTGAACTCAACTTCGTTTTGAATTTCACCAAGATCATAAACAACGAATAACTGGTGTGGGTACATCTTTTGATATGCTGTAATATCAAGCGCTAATTTCTTCAATAACTTTCGATTTTCGCCCTGCTTGCAAAAGTTTTACTTCAATACATAAAACCGTATTTGACAAGGGTATAATAATATGAAACTCAAAAACAGATCCAACCTACATTAAAACGCCTCTAATGGGGGAACAAAAGAGGTGTTTTTCTATAGCTCGAAACGGAAAGGAGTGGTGCTCTATTAAAATTCAAATGGAAAGGGGGAATATTTTTCTGCTGGCCGAGCCGAGGGGCTTGACTTTTTTAATTCCATAAAAAAGGAGGTTTGCACATGGCAGACGAAAAATTGAACGTGAGCCCGGAGGAAAATCCCCAGCCCAGCTTGTTCGATGCTGGTCTGGAGGGTGCTCCTGCCCAGAACGTTCCCGCACCGGAGTCCCC
>CAJTUD010000033.1 GCA_910579725.1 uncultured Oscillospiraceae bacterium
CAATGTGCGCCCCGGCAACGGCTTTGCAGGAAAGAACGCCGCGTCCTGAAGCGGACTTACTTCTCATCAGGAAGTTCCAATACATACCTTTCATAGGCGTTAATGATTGTGGTCTCTCCCCGGATCAAAGTGCGGGGCCGCTCGGCTCCGTAGTTGAGATGTACGTGTCCATGAACCAGATATTTGGGACGGTACTTGTCCAACAGCGGAAGAAAGCATTCAAACCCCCGGTGCGCGTAGTCCTCTCCGTCGCCGTATCCCTGCGCGGGGGAGTGCGCCACAACAATATCCACCCCCCCCGGCCCGCCAGAGCTGGAAGCGAAGCTTCCCAATCCGGCGGGCCATCTGCCGCTCTGTATACTGGTGGGGACCGCCGCTGTAAACCGGGCAGCCGCCCAGACCAAGAATCCGCAGTCCGTTCACCGTCACCAGCTGGTCCTCGATGCAATCGCAGCCCTCCGGGGGACGCCGCGCGTAGGTCTGGTCGTGGTTGCCGTGGACGTACAGCAGCCGGGCCCGACCCATGGTCACTAGAAATGAGAGATACTGCGACTTCAAATCGCCGCAGGAAATCATGAGATCAATATCCGCCAGACGGCCCGGCTGGTAGTAGTCCCAATAATAAGGGCTCTCCTTGTCAGAGACGAGCAGAATCTTCACAGCATTGGCCCTTCTTTCTCCGGCGGAATCTGATCGCGGTACACTCCCTGGAGCCTTACCAGCGGCCGGGAGATAGGCAGAAGCTGGTCATAGGAGGGAATTGCGCCGTCCACACAGTCGCATAGCCAGTCCATGTGCAGAATCTCTTCAGGAGAAAACCATTTCTCGCCGTCATTGCGGAGTTGGCCGTCCTGAGAGCGGATGGGGCGGCGGAAAGGCTCAATGGAGCCGTCAATAATTCCCCGGCGCAGAATCTGCACCAGCTGGGCCACCCCATCGGGAAGGTCCTCGCTGAGCCAGACATCTACCGTCCGGCTGCTCATCCCCCACCAGTAGTTTACCGCCTGCTCGCCCTCCCGGGAGCTCAGGCCGTCCCAGCTTCCGCTGAAAATGCTGCGCACCAGTTTTACATAGAGGTTTCCCCAGTGCCAGTAAGGGGAGGCCAGCGGCTCCATGGTTCCGTCCGGCTGCAGCTGGCACAGGCCCCAGGTCTCTTTTCCACGGTCGGGCGCAGGGATGTCCCGGTTGGAGATCACATCCACTCCATCGGCAGCCAGGGCGCTCATAGCGTTTTCCTCCACGCAGAACCAGCGGAGCTTGATTCTGGCCCTGGGATTGGTCAGCCGGGCGCCCAGCGCAAACGCGTTGATGCTGGCGGGAACCCCGAAGATGGGATTTGAGGCCACATAGCCGATCTCGCCGTCCCTGCTCATGGCCCCGGCAACGGCCCCGGTAATGAATTTCCCCTCGTAAATCCGGCTGTAATAGGTCCTGACTCCCGTATAGGGCATGGAGGCGGAGCAGTTGAGAATCCGGACGCCGGGATATTTCGCCGCCAGCTTCCGGCAGGCGCCGATCAAAGGCGGCGTGGTGGCGAAAATCACCTGCACTCCGTCTTCGGCGGCGGCCTCCATGGCCTCCTCCGCCGCCTCGCCAGGGTGGACGTTGTTATATACCCGAACGGAAACCTTATCCCCCATAACCGCCTCCAGGTACTGCCGTCCCAGATCGTGGGCGCGAATCCAGTCGCTGTCCTCCGGACTGTACTCATTGATAAAAGCGATGTTCAGGTGATCCGGGAACACCGCATGGAGCAGACGGCCGAAAATGTTGGGCGCGGGCGTGTCCTCCGTCTTCTGCTCTTCGGTTTCGGTGCTGACAGAAATCGGATCCGGGGCGGAAAGCAGCTTCACATCCGGCCAGACCGCCGCCACCGCTTTGCTCAGATCCGTGGCGCTGAGGCTCCAGAGCTGCTCAAACTTATAAACCCGCAGCCACACCAGCAGCGCGTCCGCTGCGGTAATCTCCAGCTCATCGCCTCCCTGCTTCCGGTAGGCATCCCGGAAGTAGGTGAAGCCGGCCACAAAGTGCTGCTTCTCATCCGCCGTCCAGACATGATCCGCCTCAAAGCCCAGAGCCGCCTGAAGCTTGGCAAAGCTGCCGGGGCGGCTGAAATACACCCGGTAAAGTCCGGTGAGCCGGTAGGAGTCCATGAAGTCATAATACGCCCGCACCGCAGGATCATCGGACCATGCGGGAATCACCCGGATTACATAGCCGGGGATCGTGGGCGCGTCGTAGCTTTTCAGCACGCTGACCCGCTTGTTGCCCTCCTGAACATAAAACCGGCCCAGGTATTCAAAGCACCGGATGGGATCCCGGATGCCCTCGTCCCCCAGATGGGCTGAGCACAGCTCCATCCATTTGCAGGCGAATTCCGAATCCAGTGCCAGAAGCGGCATGAAGTTGGATGCAAAAGCGCTGCGCCGTCCGGCACCCTTGGTGCCGATAATCTGTTCGGTGGGAATCTCAATGACGCCCATATCCACCCGTCCGGCCACCATGGCTTCGTCCAAAATTTCGTCCAGCACCTGAGGATACGGATAGTTTCCCCGGAGTACCTGCTCTTTGTAGTTCTTCTGTCCCAGCCGCAGAGCCTTGCCATATTGTTCGGTTGCTTCCTGTCTGCTGCCCATATGAGTGCCTCCTTTATTCCAATGATAAACACATCTCTGCTGTATTTCAGGAAAAGACTGATGAGATCAGCGCGCGGGGACTGCTTCGGTCCTTCCTTCATTATGTAGATTCCATTCAGGCTTCAAACTGCCCCGGCAAAGAGAACAGAAATTTTCCGCCCGGACAAGTCAGTACTCCCGCAGCACCAGTTCCGTGGAACCCTGGTTGAGTCCTACCTCCACGCGTTTGACCCGGGGATGCCTGCCGTATACCCGGCGGACCATATCCCGCAGCTGGGTGCCGCCATGGTAGCCATGGATCACCTCCAGCCGGTACACGGATCCGCCTGCCCGCCGCAGGGCTGCGTCAACTGCCGCCTGGGCCTGGGTAAGGTTCATCCCATGCAGGTCCACCCGGATTGTTCCGCTCTGCATAGCCGGTTTTCTCCTTTCCCGCCGTCCTGAACGGTTTTCTCCATTTTATCAGTTCCCGGACCGGCCGTCAACCACCTGGGCCGGGAGAGCGGAGATATAAAACCCTTTCCGGCGTTTCCAAGCGTATTCTTTCCGGCATTTTTATATGCCGGGAGCCAATTTCTGTTCCTGCTTTTACCAAGCTTATGGGATTTTCAGAATTACCATAAATTTCACTGCCGGAAATAGCGAGGAAAGTGTTGACAGATCGAAGACGATATGTTACAATTCGGTTACAAATATGACAAAGCTATTTTTAAGAAGGATTTAAGAAAGGACGTGACCGGATGGCAGAAAAGACCGAGGGCTTGATTTACCGTAATCATCCTCTGCGCCGGGTGGGCAAGATGATCTATTACGGCTCCATGGCCGATTCTCACATTATCCTCATGCAGGTGAAGGAGAGCAGGCGGGAAAACGATCTGGAGATTGCCACGAAAGTTTCCGTGGAATTGCAGCGCACCGGAGCGGACCTGAAAAGCCGGGACCGGGTTGTAAAGCGCAGCGAGAAGGACAGCCTGTACGCCGCTATGGATATTTCCGCCATCTGGCTGGAGAGGGCTCTGGCAGGCAGATAACAGCCGCCGGCGGCATGGGCCGCTTTAAGAATTGATAAACAAAAGATGGGAAGGTTCGAGGATTTTACTTATGAGGAAATTTCTGGGCAAGATGATTGTACTGGCGGCGCTGACGGCCGCGCTCCTGACTGTTACCGCTTTCGCCGGCGAACTGGAAATGGGTCTGGTAAACGCGGACGCTCTCCGGCTCCGTTCAGAGCCATCCACCAACTCCTCCACAATTACCTATCTCAGCAGCGGCACCCAGGTGGAAATTCTGGAGGACGCAGGTGATTGGTATCATGTAAGCGTCAACGGCACCACTGGTTATGTCTACGCCTCCTACATCACCTTCAAGTCCAGCACAAGCGTCACCGCTGCCGCGCCCTCGGAATCCGTAGCGGGGCAGACCGGTGTGATCACCGGCAATACAGTCAACTTCCGCAACGGACCTTCTACCGACGACGCGGTCCTCACCACCCTGCCGGAGGGCATGGAGGTCACCATTGTCAGTGTTGCTGACGATTGGTGCCGGGCCCAGCAGAATGGGCAGGAGGGTTACATCAAGGCCGACTACGTTTCCGTCAACGGGATTCCTCTGGTGGATCCCCGGGGTGTGATCACCGGCGACTGTGTCAATGTGCGCAGCACACCTTCCACTGACAGCGGTATCATCACCAAGGTATACGCCGGAGAATTGGTAGACCTGCTTTCTTTGGAGAATGGCTGGTATATGGTTTCCTGCGGCGGGCAGACAGGATACATTCACGCTGATTTTCTTCAGATTTATGCCGGAGATTCTGGCAGCAGCGGATTGGGCGCAGATATTGTGGCTACCGCCAAGCAGTATCTGGGTACTCGTTATTCCTACGGCGGCGCTTCCGCCAAGGGCTTTGACTGCTCCGGTTTCACCATGTACATATTTGGCCTGTATGGTTACAGCCTTCCCCATTCCGCCACTTCCCAGTGGTACAACTCCGGCACCAATGTGACCCGTGACGAACTGCAGCCCGGCGATCTGGTCCTCTTCTGCGATCCTTCCCGCAGCGCCGGCAAGGCCTGCTCTCACGTGGGAATCTATGTAGGCGACGGCGACTTCATTCACGCCTCCTCCGGCTCCAACGCTGTGCGGATCAGCAGCCTCAACGAGGGCTATTACAACGGCTACTATGTGGGTGCAAAGCGCGTGGCATAAGTTGCGTTTTCAGAAAAAACATGCTATAATGACCGGCGGATGGGAAAATCCCATCCGCCGGTTTTTCCGGATCTATTTAGTTAGGAGGCCACTGCTGTGACAGATGAACATATGGAACTTTTAACGGACAATTGCGTCCGGCGGGCGGTAGAGCTGCTGGCGATTGACAGTCCCACCGGCTATACCTGGCTGGCGGCAGAGCATGTGACAGATACGTATCGAACCATGGGGCTTTGCCCGGAAATTACAAAGAAGGGCGGAGTGCTGGTATGCCTGAATCCGGAGGTACCGGCAGAGGACAGCCTGCTCCTGGAGGCGCATCTGGATACTCTGGGGGGCATGGTGACAGAGATTTCCAGCACCGGCCGGCTGTATCTGACGCCTTTGGGAGGAATGGAGCCTAACAACGCGGAGGGAGAGAATGTGCGGATTGTCACCCGCTCCGGGAAGATTTATACAGGAACCTTCCAGATGCGCAATGCTTCCGTCCATGTCAACGGGGACTATCATACCGCCAAGCGGGAGTACAAGAGCATGGAGGCCGTCATTGACGAGGAGGTTTCCAGCCGGGAGGATGCGGAAAAGCTGGGCATTATGCCCGGCGACATTGTCTGCTTTGAGCCCAGGACCACCGTCACGCCTTCAGGATACATCAAAAGCCGTTTTCTGGACGACAAACTGTCGGTGGCGATTTTGCTGGAACTGGCGGCGCAGGTAGCGGCGGGGGAGATCAAGCCCGCCCGCCGGGTGTGGGAGCACATCACGGTATTTGAAGAGGTGGGCCATGGCGGCGCGGCCTCTGTTCCGGAGGGTGTCTGCGAGGCTATCAGCGTGGATATGGGCTGCGTGGGCAATGGTCTGGGCTGCGACGAACGGAAGGTGTCCATCTGTGCCAAGGACAGCGGGGGCCCCTACCACTATGAAGTGGTATCTGCGCTAATCGAGGCCGCCCGCCGGGGCGGCGCGGACTTCGCCGTGGATGTATATCCCCACTATGGGTCTGACGTGGAGGCGACGCTGTCCGCCGGGCATGACCTGCGTCACGGCCTCATTGGCCCGGGGGTGTATGCCTCCCATGGATATGAACGGAGTCACCGGAAGGGTGTGAGCAGCACTCTGCGGCTGCTGGCAGCCTATCTGAGCTGAGCGGACCGGTCTTCCGCCAGCGGTGCCATACAGCCGGAGATCCGCTCTGGCCGCGGAGTTATTTCTGGTCTGGCTTCGCTGAGCACCCTCCGGCCTCATCTGTAGCTTTTTCAAGGCGGCGGATGAGACGGTACCGGTGGTCACAGCAATTATCTTCAAGAAACGCCGGACTTTCTCAAAACGGTGTCCCTTTCGATAAAAATGGTTCGGCATACCGCTATTTTGCCGGAAGCACAAGCCAGCGGCCTTCTCCGGAAGGAGGAGAGGAAAGGAGCAGCCATGTCCAATTTCTGGGGCCATTTTCATACCATCACCACCCATAAGCTCCGGGTCATGAAATATTGCTTCAAGGTGGGGCTCTACCGGCAGGGGCTGCTCCACGATCTGAGCAAATACGCCCCGATAGAGTTCCTGCCGGGCGTCAGATATTACCAGGGCAACCGCAGCCCCAATGAGATGGAGCGGCTGGAAAAGGGGTATTCTGCCGCCTGGCTCCATCACAAGGGGAGAAACCGTCACCATCTGGAGTATTGGATCGACTATGCCCCCGGACTGAATTTCAAAATGAGCGGCATGGAGATGCCGGTCAATTACGTGGTGGAGATGTTCTGCGACCGCGTCGCCGCCTGCCAGATATACCAGAAGGAACAATACACCGACGCCTCCCCCTGGAACTACTACGCCAAAAGTCTGGATCACTACATAATTCATCCCGGGACGCAGGCCCTTCTGGAGAAACTGCTTCTCATGCTGCGGGACGAGGGAGAGGAAAAAACCATCGCCTATATTCGCCGGGAGATACTGAAAAACGGCTGACCAGATCAATTTCCGGCAAATGTAAACTCTTGGTTAGCAAAATTTCCACGCTGGTTGTTGGCGCAGCCGGAGAGGATTTGCTATGCTGGAGCGGAAAAGGAGGCGGTTGCCGTGACAGTAGGGCAGCGCATTGCGCAAAAGAGAAAAGAACAGGCCTTGAGTCAGGAGGCACTGGGAGAGGTTTTGGGGGTTTCCCGCCAGTCCGTATACAAGTGGGAGAGCGGTTCCGCTCTGCCGGAAATAGATAAATTGATCACTATGAGCCGCCTGTTCGGCGTAACCACCGGCTGGCTGCTGGGAGTGGAAGAAGAGGTAAAGGCCGCCCCGGCGGAGAGCGGTGAGCTGACGGATACGCAGCTGAAAATGGTGGAGGAGATCGTGACGCGCTATCTGGCGGCGCAGCAGCCGGTAAAACGGCGGCGATGGCCCTGGGCTGCCGGAGCAGCGGCGGGCCTTGCACTGCTGCTGGCACTGAGCAGCCTGCGGGGAGAATTGCAGACCATGCAGAACCAGTACAACGCCCTGCAAAGCTCGGTCAACAGCGTCACCAGTTCGGTCAATACCCAGATTCACGGTATCACCGCCCGGGTGGAGGAGGTGCTGAAGGCACAGAACACTCTTACCGTCCGATACGGTACGGAAATTATCTCTGCCGACCTGGCTGCCGGTACAATTTCCTTCTCCGCCTACGCCGTTCCCAAAACCTATACCGAGGGGATGACCGCTGTGTTTATCGTGGACGATGGTTTCGGCCCGACGGAGATACCAGGAGAATTGGGAGAAAATCAGACCTTTTCCGCCGGACTGGCCTGCAAGCTCACAGACGGTATCAGTATTTCCGTCGTGTTTGTCACCGGGGAGGTACGGGAGACCCAGCTGCTGGAAAGCTATTGCAACCTGTATGGAGAGTCGCTTCCATATGCCGACTATTACAATCCCCACTCGGCCATGATGTGGAAGAAACCCAATGAGCAGGGGGAATTGGACTGGTCCGGTGAATACGCCTATTTTTGCAGGCAGGACGGCGCTTCTTCTGACGGTGGCTCCAGCCGGATCGGCCGGTCGGAGATCCAGTTCCTGCAAGTTGGCTTGTTCCGAAATCAGAAGCTGTTGGGCTGGCTGACGCCCTGCGACCAGCCTAAGAACTATCACAGCTTTGAGGATGGTACGTTCTATCAATTCCCGGACGTGTCCGTTACACCCCAGGCCGGGGACGTTTTCACTGTTTCCGCAGTTATTGTGGACGAGTACGGCCGGGAGTTTGTGGTCCGGGGAATTCCCTACGGCATGAATCCCGAATTCGGGGAAATGACCTCTGTGGATGGCGGCTGGGTCGGTTGGGATGATCCGGCAGATTGGGAGTATCCGTAATCAAAACCTGCCCGGCCGCCTGATGTGGCCGGGCAGGTTTTACCAGTTTTACCGGTCTTTTACTAGAAAAAGAATCAGATTCCGTTGAGCTCCTCATCCAGCCAGGTATCCGTGGGAGACAGCATCCGGAGGAAGGGGCGGGCATTGTCCGCATCGTCCTTGCTCTGGTGGAATTTAAAAACCGTTTCGCCGCCGGGAAGCCTGCACAGAATTTCAATCTTCCCCCGGGGGTGGCTCATGGCGTAGCGGATGGCTTTGCCAAAGCCGTTTTGCCGGGCTTTGGCTGCGTCTACAATACGGATTCCTTCTTCAATGGGAACCTGAAACCGCTCCTTCACCCCAGTCACCGGGCGGCACTGGAACACGTAGTACGGCATAGCGCCTACCCGCGTCAGTCGGGACAGCAGCTGTCCCAGAACCTCTCCTCTGTCGTTGACCCCCCGCAGCAGTACGGTCTGATTGCGGACCTGAACCCCTCGCTCAATCATCGCCCGCAGTGCTTTCACCGCCTCTTCCGTCAGCTCTCTGGGGTGGTTGAACTGCGTCACCAGATACAGCGCTTTTTTCTGGGCGTAGTGAGCGAACATGTCCAGAAATTCCTGATCGCCGTAGATCCGCTCCGGCAGCGTTACCGGCACCCGGGAGCCGAACCGGATGAAATCCAGCTGGCGGATGGCTGTCAGCTCCCGGAGATAGCGTTCGAGGATCTCGTTGGGATTCATGAAAGCGTCTCCGCCAGTAATGAGAATGTTGGTAACAGCTTCATGACTTTTGACATAGTCCACCGCCTCGTCTACCCGCTGGTTCAGCTCATCCATCGTCAGGCCCACCATTCGCTTCCGAAAGCAGTGGCGGCAGTACATGGCGCACTGGTTGCTGCTCAGCAGCAGCACCGTCTGGGCATATTTGTGTTGGAGACCCTCCAGTTTGGTATTAGATGCCTCGCCGCTGGTGTCAAAGGACCCGCCGGGATCAAACTCGTCCAGAGAGGGAACACACATCCGTCCGATCGGGTCCTGCGGGTCCCGGGGGTCCACCAGGGATAAGTAGTACGGCGTAATCATCATGGGAAACCGCTCCGCCACCTCCGCTCTTCTGGCGGTCTCCTCCGGAGACCAGCCCAGAAGGGGCGCAAGTTCTTCTGCCGTCCGTATCCCTTTCCTCAATTCCTCCTGCCAGCTCATCAGCTGCCACCACCTTTCTTGAAATTCTGTTGTTGGAGACAGCTCACGCACCGCCACACCTACCCGCGTTCCTGCCGCTCCCTTTCAAATCGCCGCTCCCAATCTGCTGCCAGCTTATCCAGTAATGCGCCCAGCTCCGTACGCTCCTCTTCCGTCAGGACGGAGAACCACTCCGCCCTCCGGTTTCGGACATGCTCCTCATCCTGACGATTCAGCCACGTCCGTCCCGACTCCGTGACGGACAGCAGAATTTTTCGCCGGTCCGCTTCATTTCGGTCCCGGACGATCAGTCCCCTGCTCTCCATTTTAGCCGCGATTTCACTCATGGAGCCCGCCTGGATGCCCAGGCATTCCTGAAGCTCCTTCTGACTCATACTGCCTCGGTCATGAAGAATCCGCAGGATTTTCCACTGTCCCCGCCGCTTATTCAGACAGCATGTCAGGATTTTTCCACATCGTTCCAGCTTTCCTGCCAGATCGTCCGGGCGAAGCACCTCTCGCCCACGCCAGTTGTGGTCAGCCTCACTGCCGTTTCCCGCCTCAGCATTCATGGGTAATCCCTCCTGAAAGGTTAATTAGGTACCTTGTTATTAGGATAACACATTCCAGAGAATATGTCAAGTCGACGAAAGAAAACGGATTAAAAATCCATTTTTTATGCAAAGCGACAGCATTGTTGCGTGAGAAATAAATATTTGCCGGCTTTTTCCGTGGTTGTCCCGGAAAGATCAAAAATAACGGTTGACAAAATAAACATGCCGTGGTAACATAGGGACTGCGCCTGAAACCGATTGGGAGAGATGTCCGAGCGGTTTAAGGAACCGGTCTTGAAAACCGGCGATGCGCGAGCATCCGTGGGTTCGAATCCCACTCTCTCCGCCATTTTTAAGACCATATATGTATTTCATTCGACCGATGCGGAAGTACCCAAGTGGCCGAAGGGGCTCCCCTGCTAAGGGAGTAGACGTCCAAACAACGTGCGAGGGTTCAAATCCCTCCTTCCGCGCCAGCTCTGAAAAAGCCCTGAAGGCGATGGAAAAAGCCTTCAGGGCTTTTTCCATACGCCGGACGGGCTTTTTCTTCGCTTTCAAACGCGACCCACAGTTCGTTCGCGCTGATGGCGAACGAAGTTGGCGGCGCAGCCGCCAACACCTGCTGGGCTCGCGTTTGAGAAACGGGGGTACGGGGCGGAAGTGGGTTCCGCTTTGTGAGAGGGGGGCGTTTTTTGTGAATTGTCCATCGTGCGGGAAGGAAATGTCGCCTGGGTGGCTCAGCGGCAGGCAGCCGCTGGTCTGGAGCCCGGAGAAGGGACGCTCCATCCTGCGGGAACGGAAGGGAGACGTATCCCTGCTGGAGGACGATTTTGCAGTCACCTGCATGACCGGTTTTCCCGCCGCCCATATCTGCAAGGACTGCCGGAAGGTAGTTGTGGAATATTAAGAAGAACTATCATTCACATAGGAGGAATACAGGCAAATGGATTATAACAAGACCATCAACCTGCCGAAGACGGAGTTTCCCATGCGGGCGGGCCTGCCGGCCCGGGAGCCGGGGATGCTGGAGAGCTGGGAGAACATGGACCTCTACCATGAGCTCCTCAAGAAAAACGAGGGGAAGCCCCGCTTCGCCCTCCACGACGGCCCCCCCTTCTCCAACGGCAACATCCATATGGGCACCGCTCTAAACAAGTCCATCAAGGACTTTATGGTCCGTTCCGCCGCCATGCGGGGCTGCTACACCCCCTATGTCCCCGGCTGGGACAACCACGGCATGCCCATCGAGTCCGCCATCATCAAGCAGAACAAGCTCAACCGCAAAGCCATGAGCGTGCCGGAGTTCCGCTCCGCCTGCCATGACTTCGCCCAGCGTTATGTGGACGTGCAGAGGGACAGTTTCAAGCGGCTGGGCGTGGTGGGGGATTGGGAGCATCCTTACCTCACTATGGATCCCGGATTTGAAGCCGAAGAGGTTAAAATCTTCGGCGAAATGTATCAGAAGGGATACATTTATAAGGGACTGAAGCCTGTATACTGGTGCCCCCACGATGAGACCGCCCTGGCCGAGGCAGAAATCGAGTATCAGGAAGACCCTGTTACTACCGTTTATGTGAAGTTCCCCATGCGCGATGATCTGGGGAAGCTGAGTGCATATGATAAAAACAAGCTCTTCTTTGTCATCTGGACCACCACCATCTGGACCTTGCCAGGCAACTTGGCCATCGCCCTCCATCCCCGGGACAGTTATGCCTTGGTGAAGACCGGCAGCGGCGAGGTCTATATCATGGCCGAGGCGCTGGTGGAAAAGGTCATGAAGGTGGGCGGCCTGGAGAATTATGAGATCGTTGAGACCCATCCGGGCAGCTTTTTTGAAAACATGCTGGCAGAGCATCCTTTCCTGCCCAAGACCAGCCGGCTGGTCAATGCCGAGTACGTCACCATGGACTCCGGTACCGGCTGCGTTCATACCGCTCCCGGCTTCGGCGCGGACGACTATCAGACCTGCAAGCGTTACGGCATGGAGATGGTGGTGCCTGTCAACGATCAGGGCCGTCACACCGACTATGCCGGGAAGTATGCCGGAATGACAACGGATGAGTCCAATCCCGTCATTCTGGCGGATATGAAAGAGAGCGGAGCGCTGTTCGCCAGCGAGGACATCACTCACTCCTACCCGCACTGCTGGCGGTGCAAGCATCCTATTATCTTCCGGGCTACTCCGCAATGGTTCTGTTCCGTGGAGTCCTTCAAGGACGCCGCCGTGGCGGCAACCGAGGGCGTGCGATGGATTCCCGGCTGGGGCAGAGACCGGATGATTTCCATGATTCAGGAACGTTCCGACTGGTGTATCTCCCGCCAGCGCCGCTGGGGCCTGCCCATTCCCGTGTTTTACTGCGAAGACTGCGGCAAGCCGGTATGCGACGGCGCCACCATCGACGCGGTTTCCCGGTTGTTTGCTGCGGAAGGCTCCAATGCATGGTATATCAAGAGCGCAGAAGAGATTCTCCCCGCCGGGTATAAGTGCCCCCACTGCGGCGGCCTGCACTTCACCAAGGAGGAGGACACCCTGGACGGGTGGTTCGACTCCGGCTCCACCCACTTCGCTTCCATGCAAAAGGATCAAGGCTTCTGGCCCGCCACCGTTTATATGGAAGGCCTGGATCAGTACCGCGGATGGTTTCAGTCCAGCCTGCTTACCGCCGTGGGCGCCATGGGCAAGGGCGCACCCTTCCAGGAGTGCGTCACTCACGGCTGGACTGTAGACGGCGAGGGCCGGGCCATGCACAAGTCCCTGGGCAACGGCGTGGACCCCGCCGACGTGATCAAGAAATACGGTGCGGACATGATCCGCCTGTGGGCCGGCTCCGCTGATTACCACGTGGACGTGAGATGCTCCGACAGCATCTTCAAACAGCTCAGTCAGAATTATCTCAAATTCCGCAACACTGCCCGCTATTGCCTCGGCAATCTGGACGGCTTCGATGCCGGTTGCCTGGTGGAGCCCGGCGAGATGCTGGAGCTGGACCGCTGGGCAGTGACAAGGCTGAATGCGCTCATGGAGCGGTGCGAGGCGGCTTATCAGAATTACGAATTTCATGTGGTCAGCCATGCGGTCAATGATTTCTGCGTGGTGGAGCTTTCCAGCTTCTATCTGGATATCATCAAGGACCGGTTGTACTGCGACGAGACCAATGGTCTCAGCCGGCGCAGCGCCCAGACTGCATTGTATTTGATTCTGGATACTATTACCAAGATTTTTGCCCCCATTCTGGCCTTTACCTGCGATGAGATCTGGTTGGCGATGCCTCACCGGGAGGGAGACGATCCCCGGAACGTGCTGCTCAACCAGATGAACCGGCCCTTTGCGGACTATGCGCTGGACACGGAGGCCATGACCTCCTGGGACGGACTCATCAAGCTCCGCAACACGGTCAACGCCGCTCTGGAAACCGCCCGGAGCGAGAAGAAGATCGGCAAAAGCCTGGAAGCGAAAGTGACCATTCCATCCGGCAGGATCGCCGGATGCAGGACCGTTGAAACGGATGAGCTGGCGGATCTGCTGATTGTCTCCCAGGCAGACCTCTCCGCTGAAGCGGCGGACATCCAGGTGGAACCGGCCCAGGGAGCCAAGTGTGAGCGGTGCTGGAAGATCCTGCCTTCCGTCGGAAAGAGCGAGGATCATCCCTGTCTGTGCGCCCGGTGCGCCAAGGTGATCCGGACGCTGCCGCTTTAATCTGAGAAACCTGCTGATGGCCGCCGGGGCGGGCCCCGGCGGCCATCTATATTATGCGGCGCGCCGCCGGCGCGGGTGGGGGCAGGCGTGTGGGAAAGAATCGCGCCCCGCCGTGACGCTTTCGCCGCTTACGGTATCCTATGTAGGGAGCTTGGCCAGGGTGCTTTGCCGGATTCACCGGTCTGGGACCTGTCCCTCCGATTTTAGCTGTGAAAAAAAGGAAGGAAGTGCAGCTGTGATTAAAATTGCGCCTTCGATCCTCGCTGCTGATTTTGCAAATTTAGAGCGGGATATTTACGCTGTCCGCAGCGCGGACTACCTTCATGTGGATGTAATGGACGGTCTGTTTGTCCCTAATATCTCCATCGGCTTGCCGGTGGTTCAGTCTATCCGCGCCATTACGTCCATGCCATTGGATGTTCATCTGATGATTGACCGGCCGGTGCGGTACGTGGAACGGTTCTGTCAGGCTGGGGCTGATATTGTCACCGTACATGTGGAGGCCGACAGCGTGGAGAATACCCTGAAAGCCTTGGAGATCATCCGCGCCCAAGGGAAGCGCTCCGGCGTGGTTCTCAAACCTGGGACTCCGGCGGAGGATGCGCTGCCCTTCCTGGACCGGTGCAGCATGGTGCTGGTGATGACGGTGGAACCGGGCTTTGGCGGGCAGAAGTTTATGACGGAGATGATGCCCAAACTGCGGCAGATCCGGAAATGGATCGACAGCCGGAGACTGGACTGCGAGCTGGAGGTGGATGGCGGTGTGGATCCCGTCACCTGCAAAACGGTTATCGAAAATGGAGCCAATGTTCTGGTGGCAGGCAGCGCGGTATACAAGGCCCCGGACATTCCTGAGCGGATCAAGGAACTGAGAGGATAAGGCTATGGAGTATTTTCCCGCGCCCCTGGAACGGCTGGTGGAGCAGTTTGCCCGGCTGCCGGGCATCGGCGGCAAATCTGCCCAGCGGCTGGCTTTCCATGTACTGGGGTTGACGGATGAAGAGGCCCGGGAGTTTTCAGAGGCTATCCTGGACGCCAAGGAGAATGTCACCTGCTGCCCGGTATGTCAGAATCTCACCGCAGGCGGCCTGTGCCCCATCTGCGCCTCTCCCAGGCGGGACGGTACTACCATATGCGTGGTGGCCGATCCCCGGGACGTAGCCGCCGTAGAGCGCGCCCGGGAGTACGGGGGCAGCTATCATGTGCTCCACGGTGTGATTTCTCCCATGAACCACGTGGGGCCGGACGACTTGCAGATCAAATCCCTGGTAGATCGGGTGGCCAAGGGAGACGTACAGGAGGTCATCATGGCGACCAATCCCGACACGGAGGGAGAGGCTACCGCCATGTACATTGCCCGATTGCTCAAGCCTTTCGGCACGCGGGTCACGCGTCTGGCTTACGGTATTCCTGTAGGAGGACATCTGGAGTTTGCCGACGACGCCACGCTGATGCGGGCGTTGGAAGGACGGCGGGAGCTGTAGAGGAGAGGCTGCTCTCCTGTACGATAAAACTGGAAGAAAGGAGATTATCCTATGGAAGAGCTTTTGCGGATTTTAACCGAAAATTGTCCCGGTATTGACTTCGAGGGACAAGAGCATCTGATTGACGACGGAATTCTGGACTCCCTGAGCATTGTCATGTTGGTGGGAGAGCTGAATGAGGCGTTTGACATCTCCATCGGAGCGGAGGATCTGATTCCGGAGAATTTCAATTCTCTTCCGGCAATCTACGCCCTGGTACAGCGTCTGGAAGACGAATGATCCGTCAAACCTGAAAAAGTGCTCCCGCGCCATTTTAGGCGCGGGAGCACTTTTTATGCTATTCTGGATAACAAGTATGGCATTACCCGCTTCACAAGAAAGATCACTGTGTCATTGCCCGGTGCAGAAGCAACGCCATGTCTGCTCTTGTCAGATTTGCCTTGGGAGACAGCCGCTTGCCGCTGACGGGGAACAACCCCTGCTGAACCAGTCCGCCGACCGCGCCCTGGGCGTAGGAGGCCACCTGAGACCGGTCGCTGTAGGCCGCCAATGCGGCGGCGTTTCCGTCGGGGGCGCTGATTCCCGCCTTCTGGAGGACGCGCTGCACCATCAGCGCCGCGTCCTGCCGGGTGATGGATGCGGAGGGATCAAACCGCCCGCCGCCTACGCCGTTGATTACGCCAAGAGCGTACATCTGATTGACCGCCTGGGCATAATAGGCGTTGGCTGGCACATCGCTGAAGCCCTGGGATGTGGCTCCCACATTGAACTGGAAGGCCCTGGACAGCATCAGGCAGAAGTCTCCCCGCCGGATAGACGCCTTGGGCTCGTACCGCCGGGCGCCGGTGCCGTTGACTACGCCCATGCTGTACAGGTAGTCCACCGCAGCCTTGTTCTGGGCAGAATAACCCGTCAGATCGTCAAAGTTCTCCGAGGCGGCGGGCTCCGTTACCGTAATGCGGATGGTGCCGGTATAGGAGGTCCCATCCTGATTGACAGCAGCGTAGGGAATCTCCACCGTTCCGGAATATCCCGCTTTGGGAACGAAAGTCAGGCTGGATACCGATGGGTCACCGTAAATGCTGTATTCCGTGGATGTATTGCCCTGCCAGCTGTACTGGGTGGGGCCGTTGTACTGATAGTAGAGCTTGCCTTGGCTGGCCTCGGGCAGGCCGGTGAACTTCAGGGATACCGGCTGCCCGCCAGAGGCGGCCAGCACGTCGGAGGCGCCGAAATGGACCGGGGCGCCTCCGGTTTCATACCGGATCAGGCCGCCCATAGCCGCCGCGGAGCGCACAGTGATCTCTACATTGCCCCGGAACTCCCGCCCGTCGATGGACCATGCGGTGAAGGGAATATAGGACACGCCGGCAAAGCCTTTGGCCGGGACGAAGGACACTTTGTCCACCGATACTTCGCCGGAGCGGTAGAGGCTGGTGGAGGGATCAAGCGCCTTGGGAGCGTTGGAGGCGCGGTAATCATAGTAGAGGATTCCCTGTCCGGAGGAGGGCAGATCGAAACGCAGATAGCTGAGAGCAGCGTTGGTGGCCTGACGGCAGGCAGCATCAAAATCCTTGCCGGAGAAAGTGACGCTGCTGCCGGAGGTGACGCTGTAGCACACAGCTCCTGCCGCGCCGCTGCCGTCTCCCTCGCCGCTGCTGATATAAAGCAGTCCCGTGAAGGTCTCTCCGGATACGGCGCAGCCGGTAAAGGGAATCTCCACTGCGCCCCGGAAGCCCGCCGCCGCCCAGAAAGAGAGGTTCGCAATATAGGGCGTGGCGCTGTTGAAATACCGGGTGGAGGTAGTTACCCGGGTACCCATGCCGCCGGAGCTGGTGCGGTTGTGGTAAAGTGCGCCCCGATTGAAATCCGGCAGGGACTGGAAGCTGATGTAGTGCAGGCGTTGACCGGTGAGGGACTGGCAGAGAGAGGAGAAGTCAGACAAAGCCAGCTTCACCGATTCTCCCGGGGCGCAGGTATAGGAGATATCCCCTCCGCCGTAGGAAGAGGACTGAATATGGATCTCCACAGTCCCCCGGAATTCCTCCCCGGAGCGGTCTGTGCCGCTGAAGGGAATGCGCACCACACCGTGGAAGCCCTCCGCTGCCACAAAGGTGATCCGGTCCAGCTGGGAGGCGGGATAAGCGGTCCCGGCCGTCACCTCGCCGCCGCGAGCGCCGTCCCATCCATTATACAGCTTGCCCTGGCTGGCGGGAGGCGGTGTAAAGGAAACGGCGGAGAGAGGGCGGCCGGTGACATTCTGGCAGAAATCGTCAAAGTCCGCCCAGGAGAACCCCACATACCCCGCGCCCTCGTCATTGTAGGTAATGGCGTCGTCCAGTCCCTGCTGCACCTGAATCACCAGCTGGCCGCTGTACTTGCTGCCGGAGACGCTGTAACCGGCGTAGCTGACTGTCACCGTACCCACATAGCCCTGGGCGGGAACAAAGGTGATCTCATTGAGCCTATTCTGCTTATACTGCTCGTTGGCGGAGACTTTGGCTGCGTAATCCCATTCGTCTTTATATCCCAGATACAGCGTACCTTGGTTAGCGGGAGGCAGTGTGAAGACAACATAGCTCAAAGGAGAACCGGTCTGCTCCTGGCAGGATTTGGCAAACAGGCTGGACGTCAGCTTCAGGGGCGTATCCCGCTTGGTGGAGACGGTGAGATCCGTCTTTTCCTGGGTTAGCGTGACCTCAATCCGTCCCTTGAAGGTGCGGGTTTCTCCGCCGCTGCTGCTGCTCTGGCCGGTGAATGTGATGGATGCCTTCTCACCGGCAAAGGAGGGGTTGGGGACGAAGGTCAGATCCCGGATATAGGGTCCCCGGGCCCCGGTGCGGTAGTAATAGGTTACAGAACTGCCCGCGCCCGCGCCGGTGTCCTCCGGAGAGTTGTAGCCCAGGTAGATCGTACCCTGGGCGGTGGGGACGGTCAGTCCGATGATGGACGTCAGCTCCTGACCGGTGACTTCCTTGCACTTGCTGGCAATCAGCTCCTCCAGTACGGAGAACTTCAGCGGCTTGGCGGTGCTGCAGCCTTCGGTCCAGGAAATGACCTGCTCGTTGGAGGTGACTGTTACCGGGAATTCCGCCGTATAGTTATATCCGGCGGAAGCGACTTGCAGAACCACCGTGGCTTCGCCCGCCTGACGGCCTTCCACGGTGACGGTTTTATGGTCGGCGCTGATAAGGGTCTTTACATTGGTTTTATTGTTGACAATCGACGCGGTGAGCACAGCGTACTCCGAATTCGCGTTGCCGAACAGGAAGAAGTCTTCGTCCAGCTTCACGTCCACCGTCTGATTCTCCGCCACAGAGATGCCTGCGGCCAGAGCTTCGCTGATCTGGATACCGCTGACGGTGGTGCGGATTTCGCACTTTTTCTGGGCCTCACCGCTGCCTGCCGTCACGGAGACGGTGGCTTCACCGGGCGCTTTGCCGTATACTGTGCCCACGTGACCGTTCTCCTGATCGGTTACGGTGGCGACAGAGGAGTCGCTGGACACCCAGGCCACGTGCAGCTCCTGTACCTTCGGGTCGTCGCTGGGTTCCAAGGAGGCTTTGATCTGCACGCCGCCCCGGTTTACAGAGGCGTTGGGCTCCAACGTCAGCTCAAACTGCGTCTGGCCCGGCTGAACGCTGCTCCAGGCGTCGCTACTTAGCTTCAGCTCCTGAAGCACGCCGGAGGACGGTTCCTCCGCCGGAGGATCCGGCTGGTTTTCTGTCAGTAGGGCCGCGGGAGACAGGGTAAGGGCTGCGGCGAATGCCAGCAGCAGGGACAAAAGCCGCCGTTTCAGGGAGATTTTCATAAAAACGCTCCTTTTTCATCATTTGCCGGATAGGGAAACGGGAGCGGGCGCAGGCCCGCTCCCGTGGGGATGGTGCTTATCGTTTTACTGCGTTGACTTTGCCGGAGGATATGTCGCTGCCCTCCAGCTTGATTGTGATCTTGCGCACCACGGTACCAACCTTAATGGTAATTGTCACCTCGGAAACGCTCCGTGTACCAAAGGTCAGCTGAACCCTTCCGCTGGTTCCGTTCGTCGTCGCGTTTCCTGCGGCAACCGCGGAATCTGTGCTGGACGTTACAATTACCTGCGCGTTATCCATGGACAGACCCGTGGTGAACTCCAGTATTGCCGCACAGCTGCCAAAACCATCCGGCCGGGTCCAGGTATAGGTTCCGTCAGCGGCCTGGGTGATCTTGATCTTATCCGGCGAATTGGGGGTAAAGCTGGTAATGGAGATGGAAGGTTCCACAACGACTGTGATGGATTTTGTCACATTTCCCACTTTGGCGGTAATGATGGCGGAGCCCGCCGTCAGGCCGGTAATTGTAACCCTTGAACCGCTGGACGGCGTTACGGACGCCACCTTGGAATTAGAGGACTCCCAGTTGATGGTTCCGGAAGCGCCGGAGGGCGTGATGGCGGCCCGGATTGTGGAGGTCAGGGCCGTTCCGGTCAGCCGCAGAGTACCGCTGTTCAGTTTGGCCCCGCTGACGTTGGAGAAGGACAAGCCCGTGGGGACAACCTTGGAAGAGTTGGAGGGGATGTTGTAGGTGGTAGTCTTGGGATAGGAAATATTGACCTTAAAGGTCTCTGCGTTGGTCAGACTCTTGGTGCTGTCCTGTGCCGCCACCAGACTGACGGTTACTGTTGCCTCGCCTGTATAGCCTTCTTTTATGGTTCCCTTTGGTTTTACAGTCAGCTTTTGGGTGGCAGAATCATAGGTAGCGTCCACATACGAAGCAGCGTTCCCTGTGACATTGACGGCTGCACGCGCGGTCAAGGGAACTGCTGGTGCACCAGGATTGGTTGCTTCTACATCAAACACGGCACTGGGGGATGTATTGGTACTGTCGATGGTCAAGGTCAAGGTTTTGGTGCTGTCCTCCCAGCTTACGCCATTGGCAGAGGCAGGTGTTGCAAAGGGCTCCAGCTTACCCGTAACCGTAATCTTGATGTTCTTTACCTTGTTGACCGGACTGCCGTTGAGCATTCCCGACGCGGCAACTCTGACCCAAGCCGTTCCAGGACGGATGCCTTTGATGGTAAATTTTGAACCATCGGTTTCGCCCTTATCTATAAGCTCAATCACGTCGCTGGTAATCTCATTTTGACCGGCGCTGTCAAGCACAGTCCATGTGTACGTCAGGTTCTTAATATCGCCGCCGCCTGTCTGGGCCGCAGTAAGCTCTGTTGTCTCTTGTCCTGTTGTGCTGCTGTCCAGATTAAGGGTAGGTTCGTTGCTGGTACCGCCATCAATTCCTTTGCCTGAAACCGCGAACGTAAGTCCGCTGCTGCTGCTTCCGCTCAGGGGGAAGCGCCAGGGTTCAGATTTGTTCGACCATTTGACGACCAGATGCATAGTGCCCTTATAGTCCTCAATAGAGGCGCTCAGACTGGCCAGAGCCGGCAGACGGTTGTAGTTGACAAAGTACCGGTCAAGGAACTCGATAATGACACCCTGCGTGACGCCCTTGAAAATAAACTGGACGTTCTGCGTCGTCACCGTCCCGGCGGTGAATTTTCCACCGCCAATCGGGTTGTCGGCATATTGGCCGCTGCCGCCGACAAAGAGGTTCGATGGGGACATGTCAACTCTTTGGCTTCCATCGAGCAGGTAGGTGGGCTTGTCGAAGTGGACGGTAAACCGTCCGCTGTACGTTTGGTCCCCCTCGTTATACTCCAGGTATCCGGTCGGCACATTGTCTACCTCCGGGCCTGACAGCGAGCCCTTCATGAACTCCGTCATGCGGAAGGACGCGTTGGGTGCTTTTACGTCCGCAGTAGCCCCGTTGTTGAAGGTCCTCCAGTTAATTGCCCATGAGAGGAAGACATACGGAGTGTTGTCGATCAGCGGCTGACTGAATTCCGCTTCGTTCTTTCCCGATTTGGCCTGACCCTTGCCCGACCAGCTGGCGGCGGCCGTAGCGGAGTCAAGATGCTCCGGATAATCCAGAGCCGGTGTGGAAATGAGCTTGATCAGCTGCTTCTTGCTGTCCAGATTGGCATACATGTCAAACACGGAGTAGCCGGGCTCGAAATCGTAGGCCACATAGCTTTCACCGACGGTGGGATACCAGTACTCGTTGGACTTGTGATTCGGGTCTCCCTTGCTCGCGTCTGAGAAGCTGTAAGAATAAGTCAGCGCCTGCATGACGGTATAATTCTTATACATCTCCGGGAGCTTGTTGGTACCCTTCGCGGTGACATTGCCGCTGGCATCCACCGTGTCCTTGCCGTTATGATCCGTATAATTGATGAACGGCTGGGTGAGGATGGAAATCAGCTCCTCGTCATTTGCGTCGTAGGCGGAGAATACGCGCCATTCGAGCTGGGATTCCATGTCAAGCACTACATTCATGCCGCCGGTGTTTCCATCCGGGCTGAGTTCAATCTGAGGTTTCTTCAGCTCCGGAACGGTAAACTGATAAATATAGACGTGAGACCTGATTTTGTAATCCTCCGGAGCGGTGGTGACAAAGTAGGCGAAGTAGGTTTTTTTCGGCTCCACATTGTCCAGAGCCAAGGGGCCCTGCGCGCCGGTATCAGCGCCCTTGGTGAACGTGTAGATACCCCAGTCGCGCATTCTGCCGTCGCTGCCGTACTCCTGAGAAATGATGGTACCATTGTCCGGCCAGGTAATCAGATTTTCCCCGTTCACCACATCCGTATCACCGCCGCCGCCGATCATCCAGTCCGGCATGGGGCGGGATATGGTGGTACCGCCTGTTTGCGGCGGCCGGTGGCTGTTCGCTGTAATGTACATCTGGTCGGTGGTATTCGGAACCGGCGTTACATCCGGGGCAAACTCGTAGGCGCTGTTTGGATCCCCCGGCGTTGCGTACTGGTAGTCGTCGGAACCTGGCACGCCGTATCGCGTCGTATCATATTTCGGCATGCCGGTCTCTTCATCCACCTCCGAGATGGCCCAGTGGACCTTGCCGGAGCTGCTGAGGGTCAGGTTGACAGAAACCGTTCCGTCATTGTTTACCAGGAACTCCGGATTGCCTCCTTCAAAAACGGGGGGCGTCAGGAGGGTGAACGAACAGCTCAGGGGCTGGGTGTCGGTAAACGGATCCTGAGCTGTCGCCCGGTATGCGCCGATGCTGTCCCCCTTGAATTCCGACCAGCTGGTGGCCGTCAAGGGGTTAACCATCTTGTTCAGATCCGGGGCCTGCCCAGCGGCCACGTTGACCTTCATCTTTGCCGTTCCCTCAAACTGCTCATAGATTTTATTGCTTCCATGCTGGGTAAGCATGATGACGAACTGATATTCCAGATTTTCACTGAGCTTGTTGAGTTGGCCGAAGGCGCCTGGATTATTGCAGCCGTTGAAATCCTTGCTGATGGACAGTCCGGTATACTGATTGCTGGGCGGCTGCATCTCGTTGCTGTTGCCAAGGTAAATCCAGCCGTTTTTATCCACAGTGGAATCTCTGTCTGCGGCCCGGGACAGGAGATAGTTGCTGTCGCCGGTGGGCGCGGTGGCGGGGTACTCGTACCCGCCACCGCCGTTGGAGGTGTGGATCGGCTTGAGTGTGGTCCCGTCCACCACGCGGTAGTAGAGATCGTAAGCCATGCGCGTGCCGCTCCACAGGAGAACGTCATAGGCGGTATCGTCGCTTACAGAACCGGTGGACTCAGGTCTCATATTGAAGCTCATGTCCATGCGGGCAGGCTCCTCGCTGATGGTTCCATCCTCGCTGCGGATCAGAGGCAGGTCCGAACCGGTCTTGGGGGACCCCAGCAGCACGCGGGGAGAATCCACCACAAAGGGCTTCACATCGTGACCGGGCGCGGCGGACTCTGTCGGATTGCTCCAGAAGTTTACGCCGTCCGCAGGATCAATGGGATTCCCGGAGAGATCGATCAGGTCGTTAATGATAAAGCAGTACTGCCCGCCGTTTTGCAGATGCAGGCCCTCGGAGGGGAAGATAATCCGGATGCCGCCTTCCGAACGAGACTCCACAATAGCCTTGGTATAATCAATGGTCCAGTCCTCCCGGGTATCGCCGGTCTGGTATTTGCGGTAGATGGTTTCCTCCGCATTGCTCTGGATATTGTACTTGTGGAGCACAATGCTTTTGTAAAGAATTTCAGCCAGCTGATTGACAGCCAGTTCCCTGGACTCCGCAGAACCGGTCTGGGTGGCCTGATACAGCTCCAGAAGGCTCCGGCTGCCGCCCTGGCCGTCGTAGTACACTACTTCCGAAACATCCAGGTAGATGGAGGAGTTGGAGCGGGGCCTCGTCTTGTCTCCCTCCGCAGTAAGCTCAAAGGATTGGACAAATACGGGACCGGTCTTATCCTGGGTGCTGATCGTGATGTGTCCGACGGTAACGGAGTAGTTCCGGTCCGGTCCGGCGTTGTCCTTGGCTACATAATAGACCTCATAGCTGGTTTCCGGTTTCATGCCGGTGATGTTGAAGGTTCCGATAAAGGCCCCGTCAGAGTTGCCTTTGACAGTGACCCGCCCGGACTTGCCCTCCGGGCCGATATTCATTCCGTTGACCACCTGCTGAATGGCGTACTCGCTGTTCAGGGGGGCGGACTCATAATCGGTGCCGGGCTGGGGCTTGGGATAATTTTTGACGCTGCCGGAGGGGAATGCAACCCAGTAGACGGTACCGGCCTCGCTGAGCTGGAACTTCATACCCACGTTGGTGGGACCGGGTTTCTCGGCGAAGGGAGGTTCGATAAACTCCGGCGGGGTCTCATCATCCGTGGTGAACGTCAGGGAAACAATCTTGGACTTGTTCACCCCATCGGCGTCGGTGAGCCAGAGGTAGAGAATATAGGTGGTCGTCTCGTCCAGAATCATATCGTTGACCCGGAAGGCGTCCTCCGTATTCTTGTACACATCCCGCACGCCGTAGCCCAGCGCACCGGCAACAGAGCTGGTCTTCAGCTCATTCTCGGTGGGCGCGGCGGCTCCCTGAGGCAGCAGAGCGTAATAGAGCTTGCAGTCCTTGTTGGGCATGACCACAACCACGCTGTCCGTCCGGGAGACCTTGGACATCCGGGGATAGCCAGTGCAGAAGGCGGGAGTAGTGTTGTCAGGTGTAGTAAAGGAGATTACCTTTACTGGGCTGCGGTGACCTCTGGCATCCACCAATATGGCGGACAGATAGTACGAGCCGCCGGGCGTCAGGCCGCTGATCTTGGAGACAACTTCTTCGTTGCCCTTGGCGACCGAGACGGTGCCGTTGCGCACCGCAATATTGCCATAGGACGGGGGCTTGATCAGAGCCTCTTCATCTATGGAGCCGTCGGTAATAGCGCTGACAGCCCAGTAAATGGTGCCAGCCTTGTTGGTGGAAAATACCGCGTCCAGTCCGGTGGGGACCACATCCTGCGCCTGAGGATATCCCGCCAGAATAAGAGGCTCCATGGTGGACTCCTGCGCCGCCACGTTGTCCATTTCAACACCGTTGATATCTGCGGTGATGCCGGGCCGGATTTCGATCTGATCGGGCAGCATCTCCACGGTGGAGCCGGGAGCATTGACTACCAGCTTCTCAATGTCGCCCTGGCCGGTGACGTTTACACCCGTATCCAGGTTCAGCTCCTTGACCACAGCGCCCCGGTCAATGACCACGGTGGAGTCCACCGCGGCTTCGTCCACGGTCAGCTTTGCCACCGTACCCGCAGCGGCCTTCACCTGAGAGCCGGGGGTTTTGTTGACCACTTCGCCGATTCTGCCGGCCAGATCCAGCGCAATGGGCTGCCAGTCCTCGGGCTCCTCGCCCTCGGGGTAGGTTTCGCCCTCCAGAGAGATATACTTCAGACCCAGTCCGTCAGGAGTGTTGTCCTCAATATACGCGCTGGTGCGGACGGTGGTTCTGCCGATTTCGGTGACGCCGTCGGCCCGAACGCTGACGTAGTTGTCCTGAAGGTTATCCACCAGAAGCTCATCAGCGATCACGTTTCGCAGAAGGATACTGGATCCGCCCGCCTCGCTCTGGCCGGTGCCGCTGGCAATGATGCGGCCCAGAACCGTCACGTTCTCCAGAGTGACGCCGCCCAAGCCGACGCCGCCGGAGATATACAGATCACCGCTGACAACGGTGTCCCGCAAAGTGACGCCGGGGGATGTGATGGTCACGTTGCCGTACACGCCGCCCAGCGCATAATCTCCCGCCTCCTGAAGCGGCGTACCCACCAGGCTTGTAACCATGGAGGCCATCTCGCCCCAGCTTACCGCCCGCTGGGGGCGGAAGGTGCCATCGTCATATCCACTGACCAGATAATGCTCCAGAGAAGACTTGATGGTCCCCTTGGCCCAGCTGCTGATCCGGCGGGCGTCGGTAAAATCCAGCAGCTCCCCCGCAGATTCCTGAAGCATCATGTTCCGTCCCAGAATGGTGGCCGCCGTCTCCCTGGTCAGGGTCGAGAGGGGGGAGGCGGTAGTGGGGGAGGTTCCCTTGATATACCGGGCGGTGTAGGCAATGCCCACATCCTCATAATACCAGTCGGGCTCCGCCACATCCTCAAAGGGGGTTTCCCCGATTTCGTGGTAACCATAGGCCCGGTTGACAATGGCCATAAAGTCCGCCCGGGTCAGCGCCCGGTCCGGATTATTGGCCTGATCCGGACGGATGAACCCCCACTCCACCAGCTGGCTGAGGTGGGTATCCGCCCAGTGGGCCGACGCCTGCCGGCTCTCCCCGCTGGGAAAACCGGGAATCAGGCCCAGTATCAGCGTCAGGGCCATAATAAGGGACAGCGCCCGCCTTTTCCAGGCGCGGCGGAAAGAAACGTGTGTCTGCTGCATAGAAAAGCTCCTTTCACTGGATCGGGTAAAAAGATGCGGCCGCATCTTTTCGGAAGAGGGTCCGCCGCGCTCCGGGCGGGACGGTTTTTCCACACTGTGTTCCCGCGCAAAGCAGCCGGGGCTGCCTTGCGGTTATGATTTGTGCTTCGGCCGGGCAACCTGGATGCTGAAGACCGCCTTGCGGATGGTGACTTCCTCATCCAGGCAGAGGTCCGTAAAACGGGCCGCGTACAGCGGCACAGGATCGTCAGTATTCAGCCGTCGGAGTATACGAGTGCGCAGCAGCAGCGGCGAGTCAGTTACAGGCAGGACGATCTGCACCACCTCGCCCACCTTCAGCGCCTGCTCCGTATGGAAGGCGACGCCGCCGCAGCTCAAATCGTGGCCCCGGATGGACCTCTGGCCCTTCCAATAGCCGGTGATGGGATACATGACGCTTTTGAAGTCCGTTACAATGCGCAGGTTTTCCCGGGCTTCCTCGCCCAGCATGGCGCCGGGCCGGATCACCAGCCGCTCTCCCCGCTGCATGGTCACTGTGCCCCGCATGGACGCCGAGCCATTATCTAAGCCGATGCACTGAATCTCCCCGATTTGCAGGAAGTCCAGCTCCGTCTCCTCTGTCAGACGCAGCTGCACCACCTCCGTGATCCGAGGAGACTCCAGCACCGCCTGGGCCAGGGCTCCGCCCGCGCTGTCCAAAATCAGGTACAATCGCTCCATTATTCCGCTCCTTTCTCGCCGGCGCCCGCCGCCTGGGCGGCAGCGCTCTCTTTCCTGGCCTGCCGCTCCCGGCGGGCCTTGTCCGGGTCGGTTGGGTCAAAATTCAGAAAATAGACGTAAATCTCCACAATGGCCCGGTACAGAGCATCGGGAATCTCCTGCCCCAGCGACAGCTGGGAGAGCATGGTGGCCAGGGAGTTGTCCTCGTAAACAGGCACGCCGCTTTCTGCGGCCACCTCCACGATCTTCTCCGCCACATAGCCCATGCCGGAGGCCACCACCACCGGTGCGCCGGTGCCGCCGTCGTAGCTCAGGGCCACAGCCCGTCCCGCGCCGCGGGATCTGTCACGCGTTGACATTGATACTGTTCTCTCCTTCATAGATCTTGGGGAACACGGCGGACACATCCAGAGGCTTCTCCAGCGTCTGCACCTGGACGTTCACGGGCTTGAGCCCATTCTCGCTGAGGATGCGGCCCATTTCCCCCTGGACCATCCCCGCGAAGCTGCTCACCGACGGCGGACTGTAGATTTGCAGATCCACGCTGTCCCGCTGACAGGTGAGCACCATATCAAAAAATCCCAAATCCTGGATATCCATTTTAAAGAGGAAGCGGATGGTATTCTCCCGTTCCCCTTTCCCCTGTTTCAGATTTTCCTCCGCGTCCGGGTCCACCCAGAGCTCGCTGAACATCATCTTTCCGTCCCACTCCAATGGCAGAACCAGATGCGTCAGGGGCATATAGACGCTCTCGTTGATGAGAAAGGCGGAGACGATATTGCGGAAAGCGTCCTGCGCCTCCATCCCCGCCCCGCCTCGGAGAGCCCGCTGAGCCGTCTGGGCCAGCTGGTCTGCAAACCGGTCCTGCCCGGCAGCCTGGGCAAAACGGCTGCGCTCCAGAAACCGCAGCAGATCCGTCTCGCTCAGGCCCCCCAGCTTCTCCCGGAGGGCGGCGCTGCTGCCCAGCTGACGGAATGCCTGCATCACTCCGTCCTTGGAACCGCTCTCATACCGGGCCACATCCAGAGCCAGCAGAGAGATGAGCGACCGGCTGAGCCCCATGTCGTTGGTTCGGGAGGTATAGGCGGCCAGGAAGGGCATAATGGAACCCTGAAGCAGCTTCAGTGCGCCCGCCCGGTCTCCTCCCGCCATTTTCCCCTCCAGCTCCGACACCATGCCCAGCAGCTGGTTGCCGTAGGTTGCCGGGATGGACCGGGTCAGCCGAGTAAGGGTCCGAAGCAGATTGCCCTGCACGTGGGCGGAGGAGGAGTAGTCGCTGTAGCGCTTGAGAAATTGCAGAATATTTCCCCGCAGCACCTCTGAGGTGCTGTTTCCGTAAGCCTCCCGCAGAATGTTAAAAAGGGGGCCCGAAAACCGGCTGCCCAGCTCCATTTGAGAACGGAAAAAAGAGGAAAATTTTCCCTCGTCCATTTTCAGCATCTCCAGCAGGGCGGACATCTCCACCGCGATTCCTTCCTCCATTCCGGAGGAAACCCGGGTACCCTGGTAAGCTCGCAGGATCTCCGTCATGGTCCGGCTCAGGCCGGGGGTGTCGCTCATACGCTGGAGGAAAGTAAGGAAATTGGAGTCATAGCGGGCCGCCTGGTTTCCGGCTTCACCGGAATCCTGCCGCTCCGCGCGGTTGTCCGGACGGCTGACCCGGTTGAGATCAGGCGCGTTCTGGATCCTGGGATCGTTGGGGATGGAGGGCATATTCCGGTTAATCAGGTTGGCGTCATTTCCTGGGACTGCGTTGGTTACGCCGAGCAGATCTGGCATTGGCGACACTCCATTCAATAAAAGTTGGCGGATGTCTTATTTTTTGAGACGATCCTGCCGATAACCATTATGACGAAATCAGCGCGGGGGAATTTTGCCCTTTTGGCCCCCCGCGAAGAACAGAAAAAATACGGGAAAAGGTGGCGTTTTTATGGGTAGTGGCAACGACAGCATCCTGGATATGTATCTATATGAGACGAACACCCTGCTGGAACAGCTCGACGGCATTCTGCTGGCGGCGGAGCAGGCGGATACGTTCTCTCAGGACAGCGTCAACGAGATCTTCCGCATCATGCACACGGTGAAGGGTTCCTCCGCCATGATGGAGTTCAGCTCTCTCATGACTGTGGCTCACCGGATCGAAGATCTTTTCTTCATCATCCGGGAAAAGACCATGGACGCGGTGCCCGAGGCGTTGCGTCCGGAACTGTTTGACATGCTCTTTCAAGCTGTGGATTTCTTCCGCGGCGAGATTGAGAAGGTAGAAAACGGCGAAGCTCTCTCCGAATCTATCGACAGTATCGTGGATAAAATTAATAGTCTTGTCAATAAAATTCAGAATGGGGGCAGCGAATCGGAGGCGGGAGATTCTTCCGCGGCTCCGACGGCCGCCGGAGCCCCCGCTCCGGCCGACCAGGCATATCCCTTCGGCATCCACGTCTTTTTTGACGAGGGCAGCGGTATGGAAAACCTGCGGGCTTTCATGCTGGCTACTGCGGTGAAGGACTACAGCGGCGACTTCATCACTGTTCCTGAGA
>CAJTUD010000034.1 GCA_910579725.1 uncultured Oscillospiraceae bacterium
CTTTTTACCTCTTCTCAAGTGCGTCGACTATAACCCGGAGAAAGAATAGTTTTTTAATACCATTGGATGGATTATTACTTGCGGAGAGAAATCAATCCCGGTAACATAGAAAGGAAAAGTTTGATGGGAAGAGGCAGATATCATGTCATTGGCGCATACGTTCCTTGAGACAGACAGAAACTTTTACCGGCGGCTGGTGAAAATAGCGGTCCCCGTGATCCTGCAAAGCCTGATCACAACGGGAGTGAATCTGGTGGACAACATCATGCTCGGCCAGCTTACGGAAACCGCCCTGAGCGCGGCGACCCAGGCCAATCAGTTCATCGGGCTGTTCACCTTCGCCATTATGGGCGTGAGTATGGGCTCCTCCGTTCTCACATCCCGGTACTGGGGCGCCCGGGACATGGTTTCCCTGAAAAAGGTGATCACCATTGCGCTCCGTTTCGGATTGCTGCTGGGCCTGATTTTCACGCTGCTGGACGTGTTCCTCTCCAGGCAGATCATGAGCCTGTACTTCAAGCCTCAGGAGCTGGCGGGAATTGAAAACGGGGTCGTCTACCTCCACTGGTCTGCGGCCGCCTTCCTTCTGATGTCAATTTCCTTTGTGCTGACCAATATCATGCGCAGCGCGGGATTGACCCGCGTCCCGCTGATTGCCTCCGTCAGCGCCTTCGGCGTGAACATCGGCGCAAACTACGTGCTGATATTCGGCAAGCTGGGACTGCCGGCCATGGGCGTGGCGGGAGCGGCGCTGGGCACCGTGATCGCCCGGGTGGTGGAAACCGGAATCATTCTCCTGTTCTTCCTCCGGAACAGGACCATTTTTTACCGGCTCCGCCATCTGCTGGAGCCCTGCGGCGACATGGTGGGAGAATTTCTGCGGATCAGCGTCCCGGTCATGATCAGCGACAGCCTGCTGGGATTGGGGGACAATACCCTGGCCATCATCATGGGCCAGATCGGCTCCAGCTTTGTGTCGGCCAACTCCATTGTCATGATGGTCCAGCGGATCAGCACAATATTCATCACCGGACTGAGCTTCTCCGGCTGCTTCCTGACGGGACAGGTGCTGGGGGAGGGCCGGGTGGACGCGGCGAAGAAGCAGGGGTATACCTATCTGTTTCTCGGCATGGGCGTGGGCCTGCTGGCGGCGGGGATCATCCAGCTGTTCAGCGGCTGCGTGATTGAAGCGTACAACATCACGGAGGAAACGAAGGCCATCGCGTACCAGCTGATGAACGCCATGTGCGTCTGTGTGATTTTCCGCTCGGTCAGCTCCATTCTGACAAAGGGCGTTCTGCGCGGCGGCGGAGACACCCGCTTCCTGCTGGTGGCGGATATGACCACCATGTGGTGTATTGCCGTACCGCTGGGCGCTCTTGCGGGCCTGCGGCTCCATCTGCCCGCGTTCTGGATTTACCTCTGCCTGTATTCCGATCAGGTGATGAAAGCGGTCTGGTGCATTTTCCGGCTGCGAAGCGGAAAGTGGATCAAGAAAATCAAGGGCGCCGCCTAGAGCCTGTTTGAAAACCGGCGGCATCTTTTTCCACATCAACAAATTCATTATGAAAAGGAGAGCTTTTACATGGCGCTGATGCACGTTACCTACTTTTCCCAGGCACTGGCGGGACAAAACGATTTTTACATGGCGATTCCCAATGATGTGCCGCCCTTCATGATGGAGGGCAGCCCCCATTATCAGCGCGGGATGAAAACGCTGATGCTGCTTCATGGCTACGGCGGCGGCGCATCGGACTGGGTCCTGGGCAGCAGCATCCAGCAGCTGGCGACGCGGTATCATCTGGCGGTCATCATGCCCGGCGGAAGAAACGGCTTCTATCTCAACCAGGAGGCGACGGGCGGGCAGTTCGCCACCTTTGTGGGGGAGGAGCTGCTCGGCTATGCCAGAAGGAGCTTCCATCTTTCCGAAAAAAGAGAGGACACCTTCATCGGCGGCTACTCCATGGGCGGCTTCGGCGCGCTGCGCACCGGTCTGGCCTATTCCCACAACTACAGCAAGATTGCGGCCCTTTCCAGCGCGCTGATCATTCACCAGCTGAAGGAGCTGTCTCCCGAAGCGCCCTCCCCCATGGCCAACTATGCCTACTACCAGCAGGTGTTCGGTGATCTGAAAACCGCCGCGGACCGGGACTGCAACCCGGAGGTGCTGATCTGCCGGAAGCTGGCGGCGGGTGAGCCGGTTCCGGATATTTTTCTGGCGTGCGGCAGCGAGGACACGCTGGTGGAGACAAACCGCGCCTTCCGGGATTTCCTGAAGGAAAAGGGGGTTGCCGCGCAGTACCATGAAAGCGCCGGAAATCACGATTGGACATTTTGGAACCAGTATCTGGAGCCCGCGATCCGGTGGATGCTGGGTCAGGACGGCTGAAAGGAGGAACCGCCGGTGAAAGAGCTGCGCATGAAAGACGCCCTGGGCCTGGTGAAGACGTGGGGGCGCACCTATTGGGATGAGCAGGACGGCGTGCTCTACGCCAACTATACCTGCGGCGCATTTGAAGTGGATTTTCAGGGAACGGAGCTGACGGTGGAATTTGCCGCTGTGCCGGATACCTTCGTCCCCCCTTCCGCCGCCGGGGAGCAGCCGCCCCGGGAAGACTGGCCGTTCATCGCCGTGTTTCTCGACGGCGGCGGCGAGCCCTTCCGCCGCCTCCGGATTCGGGACGGGGAGCGCGTGTGCGTGTTTCAGGCCGGGCAGGAGGAGCGCCATCGAATCCGCATGGTGAAGCTCAATGAGAATTTCCGCACCTGCCTGGGCATTCACGCCCTGCATATGGAGGGGTCTCTGCTGCCCTTTGAGAAGGAGAAGCGGGATATCATTGAATTGATCGGAGACTCCATTACCTGCGGCTTCGGCAACGGCACCACAGATATCTCCCACGAGTACGCAACCGCGGAGCAGGACGGCTGGATGACCCACGGCGCCATCGCCGCAAGGGCGCTGGATCTGGAGCCCCGGTTCATCTGCGTGAGCGGGATCAGCATTGAAAACGTAACGCCCATGCCCGGATTCTACTGCATGCGGGATTTGTACCCCTACGCGGACCGGGTGATTCAGGAAAAGCTGGCGCAGCGCCGGGGAGAGCCTGGGGACGCCCTCCTCCCCTTTGACTTTGCCGGGAATCCCGCGCGGTATGTGGTGCTGAACTTGGGGACCAACGACGCCAACCAGATTTATTTCCGCTCTGACAAGGAGCAGGCCGAGGAGGACTTTGAGCGCAACTACGCCCGCTTTGTATCGGAAATCCGCACGCTGAACGGTCCGGAGACGGTGATCATCTGCGCCCTTGGCTGTATGGACTACTACCTCTACGATAAAATCTCCATGATTGTGGAAAGGCTCCGGGAGGAGACAGGGGATCAGCGGCTGTTCACCTTGAAATACAACAAAATGATGAACGTGGGACCGGACGCGGGCGGCTGCCTGCATCCGACCATCCACCGCCACAAGCTGATGGCGGAGGACCTGATTGGAAAAATCCGGAGCATTCAGGAGAAAGGACTGTAAACGATGGACAAATGGGTTCCTTCCTGGCAGTATGTCCCCATCGACTACCACCAGGATGTGGGTGTCTTTGAAAATATAACCCAAAAGAGTATTTTTACCAACAATCTGAACGGAAAAAAGCTCCGGTTCCGGCTGAACAATCTTTTCAGCGGCGAGCCCCTGCGGATTCGGCATGGCGCCGCCGCTCTGCGCAACCGTGTGACAGGCAGACTTTCCCCCCGGATGCCTCTCACGCTTGACGGCAGGGAGGAGCTGACCGTGGCGGCAAACAGTACGGCGTACAGCGATGAGATCGACTGCCCGGTTTCCTGTGAGGAGGACGTGATCCTGTACCTGTATTTCAAAGAGAAATACACCGTCCGCAGCGTCTGCACCACCTCCACCTGGCAAAGCTGGCAGAGCGTGCAGTACACCGGGGACTTCACCCGGACGGAAAAGCTGGGCTTCACCGTCAAGCCGCAGCTGGTCCCGGCGCTTGCCAGGGAGCCCTATCCCAACCAGTTCGCGGCCGGCGTGTGCGAGGTTTCGGTGCTCACCGGCGCGGAGACAAAGCTCATCGGACTGTTTGGAGATTCCATTACCCATATGTCCTATTTCAGCGATCCGCTCACCGCCATACTCTACGACCGCTTCCCCGGCCGGTGCGCCGTCGTCAACGGCGGCATCTCCGGCAACCGGATTGAGAAGTCCCATCCTGTGCTCAGGGACTTTCCCGGAGAGGGACATCAGTTCGGCATTGCGGGCAGAGACCGCTTCCGGCAGGACCTGTATCATGGCGGGCGGCCGGATTACGTCTTCGTCCTGGAGGGCGTCAACGACTGCTCCCACAGCATTGTGTTTCAGGAGCCGGACGTTCCCGGCGCGGAGGATATTTTCAAGGCGCTGGCGGACGTGGTCCATCAGGGGCAGTCCCTGGGCAGCACCGTTTATGTTTCCACCATCACGCCGTTCGGCGCGTTTGGGGAGCCCTGGCGGGACCGGGCGGAGACAATCCGCTGCGAATACAACGATCTTATCCGCAGCCGCTTCGCCGCCGGAAGCTGGGTGGATCTGGACGCTGCTTTGCGGGACCCGGATGATCCCCACCGGATGCAGGCCGGCATGGACCTGGGCGACGGCGTTCACCCGAACTGGGCCGGCGGCGCCAAAATGGCCCGGGCGGTTGCCGGCAAGTTTTTCCAGACGCTGTGACTTCCGCATGCAATTGCTCCCGCTGCGTTGTACAGCGGGAGCAATTGGTTCATTTCTGCGAAAATTCAAATTTCACTTCGTTGGTGCTCCGGTTCCGGATGGTGATATCAAAAGCGCTGCCGGCAAAATCCGCGGCGAGGAGGGCCGTCTCGTCTCCCGCCTCCCATTTCAGCTCCAGCCGGGAGCCCTCCGCCCGGGCGGAAACGGCGGCGTCCGGCGAGAACACGTCGAAGCAGCTGCGCATCCTGAGCAGCTCCAGCTGCTTTTGCACCACGTCCATTTCCAGCCGTTCCTCCATCTCCGGGACGGAGAGATTGGTGCGGTTGATTTCCTTGTGCCCGTCCTTACCGGCCCGCTCCATGGCGGCGTAATCATTCTTTCCCGCAAAGAGGTCAAGATACCACACCTGAGGTTTGCCGGGCATGAACATCTGCACTGCGCGGGAAAGCAGCAGCTTCCGGCTGTCCTCCCCCAGCGCGCTGTAATAGGTTGCGTTGACCTGGTAGTACATGTTTTTCGCGCCATGCAGATTCTTCACATAGCCGCCCCGGGAAACCAGCGTGTCAATCAGGCCCTGAATCCGCTCATCGGGCAGCAGCCCCTTCAGATCCAGCATGGGAATCCCGTCGTGGCACCCCAGCATATTGACGGTGAAAATGTGGTTTTCCACCAGCTCCTCTGCCCATCGGGCCAGATATGAGCCTGTGCGGTGCTCAAACGCGTCGATAATCAATCCCGGCAGGAAGAAATCATACGTGGCGTATCCCTTGCCGGCAATGACCTTGTAAACGCCTTCGCCGTAGCTGGCGTGAATCTCCGGCAGCAGGGTCAGTCCATACCGGTCCGCCAGCTGGCGGACCCGCTCCAGCAGCTCCCAGGTTTCCGGCTCGTTCATGAAATTTTTCTTGCCCGGAGACTTGGGCGCGTAGGCGAAGGCATCCAGACGGATAATCTTCGCGCCGTAGGAGGCCAGCTTCGCCAGAGTCTGCTCATAGAACTCCCACACCTTGGGGGAGCGGATATTCAAATCCATCTGCCCCAGGTATTTCCGCTCCCCGTTTTCCTCCCACACCTTCTGGTAAAAGGTGTTCCAGTATGGAACCTCTCTGCCGTCGGGGAAGCGGACCATCAGAATGGGGAGGCCCGGCTTGCGGAAGAACATTTTCTCTATGTACTGCGGCGCGGGCTGCACATAGCCGCCGCCGGTCATCTCGCCGCAGCCGTCCCAGAACTTGTTCCAGTCAATGAAAAAATCCAGATATTCCGATTCCTGTCCCTTTTCCAGCAGGTCCTGGAACTGCGGCGACATCACGGAGGCGTGGTTGAGCACGAAATCCAGCTTCAGGTCAATGCCCAAATCCCTTAGCCGGTCCAGATCGGCCCGCTGCGCCAGATTCCCGCTCAGATCGTAGTCCACCACGCAGAACCCCCGGTCCAGATCGGAGTGGTACAGGCTGGGTAAAATATAGAACGAGGTAAACGCGTCTTTGAGCTCCTCCTTTTCCAGCATGGCGGCAATATCCCCCAGACGGCCGCCGATACTGTCGGGATAGGCGTTCAGCATCGCGCCCAGATCATGTCTCCCCATACGTCACCCCTCCTGCCGCATCATGCTGCGGTACTGGTCGTAGGTGAGCACGCTGCCGCTCTTGGAAAGAATGATTTTTGCCTTATGGGCGCAATGGTCCAGCTCCTGCTGCTCAATTTCCAGCACCATGGTGGTAAACGGGGAGTCCGTCTTGCCGTCCCTGGCCCGGGCGCGGCGGTGGGCCCGGGTTTCCTCCGGCGTGCTGTTGAGCAGCACAGGGATGTCCACGCCCTCCAGATAGTCGCTGTTGCCATGGGTCCATTCAATGACCAGCACGTTGATCTGGGAAAAATCCACCGTATCGTACCAGCGCTCATCCTCGGTGCGCCCCATGCGCTTGAGGGGCAGCATGCGGCAGCCCCCCTTGAACGCGGCGATGACGGCGGTCAGCTCGTCATAATCCTGCTCGCTGGGGGTCCCCAGGTATCTGGCCAGGGCTTTCCGGCCCTCTGCCTGATATACCTTCAGCCACTCCTTTCCGGCGGCTTCCCGGGGGTCTGCGTCGGTTTCCGCCGCCCAGAGGCTGCGTAGCCGGGCGCCTGTCTCGTCGGAGTAAACCCCGGCCCGCAGCATTCCCCGCATCCCGCCGACCCGGAAGATGCGCACCCGCTCGGCGTCATTATACACCGGGATTCTTCTGGGGTAGTTGTCGCCGGACAGGGTGTAGGCCCCCGCCCCGGCGCTGCGGAAATAGTGGCTGAGCAGGCTTGCGGTTTCGGATTTGCCCACGCCCGAGCCGCCGCATACGGCCACAACCGCCCTTCCGGTCTGCCTGGCGGCTTCGGCCGCCATGGGAACCAGCAGGGGATAAATGGTATTCGCCTTGTCAATGTGCTCCTGACGGATTTCTACCCGGTCGCCCGGCATATCGCCCTGGGGAATGCCGCCGGTTATTGCCGGAGGCTCCCACTGCGGCAGCGCCGCGGCCGCTCTGCTGACTGCATTTTTATCCATAGCCGTCCTTATCCTTTCGGTGTGAACCGGGGCAAGCCGAACAGGGACACCGTATAATCGTTCACCATCAGCTTGTTGTAGAAATAGCGGTATTTGTCCATCTGCTCCTGCGGGATCATATGCGTATGGTTGCAGAGCTCGCAGATATCAAATTCCTCCTGATACTTTTTCCAATGGGGCCGGCCCTCTCCGTTGGGATCGCCGGAGGCGCAGAAGCTGTGCCAATAGCCCTGGATCAGCTCCATGAAGTCGTAATCCGCTCCCACCCAGTGATAGGGGAAGAAGGGATTGCGCTCGCCGGTGTCTACCCGGCCGAATACATATGGCATCTCGGCGCAGTGGGGACTGCCTGCGTCCCGGCCCCGCTGGGTTTCGTTCTCCTTGCTCATCAGCCAGACGTAGGCGCTGCGGCCGTTTTTGGCGCACAGCTCGCCCAGCTTCACAGAGCCCATCAGCATGATATCGGAGGCGATGGTGCTCGCCTGCTTCGCCGCCTGAATCCCGGTTTCGGCGGGATACCACTTCTTCATGTTTTCCGCGTTGTCCGGGAAGGCCTCCTCCAGATAGGCCAGATATTCCTCCACAGTGAACTTCTCCGGGTCCACGCAGGGGAACTCCTGGGAGCAGCTGCCGATCATGACGTCAAAATCATTGAACTCGCCTGCGTCCATGATGTCCGAGTAGCGCTTGGGCAGGAATTCCCCGTCCACGCAGAAGCTGAAGCCTCTGCCGAAGCCTTTTCCGCCTGCGAACTCGTTGTAGGCGTCAAACAGCTCCCAGGCGTCCCGGCTTCTCAGCTCCTCAATGCTCCCGCAGCCGATGCGCTCCATGAATTCCACGCCCCGCTGCTCCAGAACGGAGCGGTCCACCGGCTGCATGAACCCCCAGTAAATCGGGCCGCTTTCAATGGAGACCCGGTTGATCAGCCCCTTCATAAGGGGAGAGGCGTGGAGCGCTCCGGTTCCGGCCGCCCCGCCGGACTGTCCGGCCACGGTGATCCGGTCCGGATCCCCGCCGAACTGGGCGATGTTGTCCTTCACCCACTGGCAGGCCTTCCGCATATCGTAGAGAGCGTAGTTGCCGGAGGTCCCGCCGCCCTCGGCCGTCAGATCGGGATGGGCGAAGAATCCCAGAAATCCCAGACGGTAGTTGATGGTGACGACGACCGCGTCCTTCCGCCTGGCAAAGCCGGTTCCGTCGCACACCACCTCGCAGCCGCTGCCCGCCACCATGCCGCCGCCGTGAATCCAGATGAATACCGGCAGCTTGTCCTCCGGGGTTTCCGCAGGGGTCCATATGTTCAGATACAGGCAGTCCTCCTCATACTGAGAGGGAGCCAGAAACTGGGGAACGCCATGCACGTTGGCGGGCATTTCCGGCATCTCCATCACCTGCTGGATGGATGCGGCGGAATACTGGGTGGCCCTGCGCACGCCCCGCCAGCGGCCGGGATCCTGCGGGCGGCGGAACCGCAGCGCGCCGACGGGAGGCGCGGCATAAGGGATTCCCTTGTATATCTTCAGCTTTCCCTCCGTATAACCCTGAAGCCATCCCTGCGCCACACGGACCTTTGCGTTTTCAAAATCTCCCATAGTTGCGACCTCCTGAATTCAAGAATAGATAACCAGATATAATAGTAACCCCCAAAACTTCAAATGAACATCAAAAATGTGAACATCAATTTCGTTTTTATCGGTTGTTTCAGGAAAACACAATGGACTTATTTTTTAAAGCAAAGGCAACTTTTTTAAAAGCCAAATGCGGCGGCATGTGTTTTAATAGAGAGCAAGGCGAAAACCCCAATCAATTATCATGGAGGGAAATGAAACATGAAAAGAATCCTTGCTCTTGCATTGACGCTTGTAATGCTGCTCAGTCTGGCCGCCTGCGGCGGGGACAACACCTCCGCTCCTGACACGACAGCCCCCGATGCCAGCACCCCCAGCACCGGCGGCAGCGAAACGCCCAGCGGCGAGGTGACGCACATCAAGCTGGAGCTGGCCACCCTGATGACCGTCCCCAGTGTGGAAGCGACCAAGACGGTGGAAAACGTCATCAACGACTATCTGAAGAACACTCTGGGCGAGACCGAGTATGTTCTGGACCTGAGCATCCTGCCCATTGCCGACCTGTTCACCACCGTCCCCATGGAGCTGGCCGGCGGCGCGGGCCCCGATCTGGTCATGATGTTCGACAACATGCCCTCTTTCGTGGACCAGGGCTTCCTGATCCCCCTGGATCCCTACATGGACAACGAGCTCAAGCCCACCGCCGACAAAATCGGCAACATCATGAACAACGGCAAGATCAACGGCTCCGTCTACATGGTTCCCCGCTACTTCGGCACTGTTCTGGACTGGAAGTTCATCTATAATAACGATCTGGTCAAGGATGTGTACGACATGTCCAAGGTCCACGATATGGACACCCTGGAGGAGTGCCTGGCGGCTCTGAAAACCGCGTATCCCGACGAGCACTTCCTGGTCTACACGGATCAGTTCTATCAGATCAACAAGTTCATGACCCACACCGCCCAGATCGGCACCTACACCGCCACCGAGGGCGACAGCACCAATCTGGTGAACTTCTACGCCACCGACGCGTACCACACCGCCTGCCAGAAGGCTTATGAGTTCCGCCAGAAGGGCTATTGCGATCCCGAGGGCTCCGCCAACACGCTGACCCACGACGAGGCCGTCATGTCCGGCTCCTCCAAGGGCGTCATCATGGGCCACTCCGCGGACGCCTCCTCCATCGGCGACATGTTCGACAAGATGAACTACTACGGCGCCGACTTTGAGGCCGTGACCATCGCCATCGGGGATCTGACCAACGACGGCTGCGGCATCGGCATCTCCTACAGCTGCAAGAACCCCAGCGCCGCCGCCCGGTTCATCAACCTGCTTTACTGCGACGAGTTCATCTGGAACACCCTGATCTACGGCGCAGAGGGCCAGGACTACGTCTGGAACGAGGATCACACGGTCTGCAATTACCCCGAGGGCATGGACGCCAACACCATTCCCTATAACTGCATGTACAGCTGCGGCATCATCGGCAACGGTTTCCAGGGCCTGCCCTTTGAGAATTCCAACACCGGTTCCTCCAGCGAGTACGGCATGGAGCTGATGAGCAAGGCCTGGGAGCCCCCGCTCTATGGCTTTACGCCCAGCAACGCCAACGTTCTCAACGAATCCGCCGCCGTGGCCAACGTGGTCAGCCAGTACGAGGACGTGCTGAACTTCGGCGACGTTGATCCGGACGCGGGCACGTATGAGCAGTTCCTGAAGGATCTGGAGGCCGCGGGCATCAACACCATCATTGCCGATTATCAGACGCAGGCTGACGCCTGGCTGGCGGCAAACAAGTAATTCCACACCCATCCTGTGCGGGAGGAGCAATCCTCCCGCATTTTGGAGTTTCTGAGCGGCGGGTGGATTTTTTGAAGAAAGGCGCGAAAAATAATCTTCCGCAGGAAAAAAGTCTTCGCTATAATAGCATCATCTGAGACGAAAACCAGGGTACGCTGGTTTTCGTCCGGTGAGCCGGAGGCTCACCGGACGGCTGCCGCGGGCATCTGCGCCCGTTTGGATTTTCCTGCGGCGCAGAATCTGCAAGGTTGGGAGTGATCGGAATGACAGGGTCCTGGTGGAAGCGGACGACGGCGCTGCTGTGCGCGATTCTCCTCTCTGCGCTGCTTTTCTTTACCTGGACAAGCTTCAATGTGACGGGGCAGATCCGCCGGACGGTTGAAATGGAAAACATCAACTCCGTGAAGCTGTGGGCCGGAGATGTGGAATCCCGCACCGGCGCGATTCACGAGCACCTCCACGAGCTGCTGGTCACGCTGCACAATTCCAACGAGCTCCGGACCGGCACGCCGGTGATGAACGCCCGGACCAAGAAAAAAATTCTGGACATGATGGAGGAAAAGCTGATTGTCAGCACCGACGCCGACGCCTTCTTTGTATTCGACACGGAAAACGATTACTATCTGTTCTCCGCGAAAACCAGTCTGAACAGCCGGGAGGCCCACGCCCTGAAGGATTTCCTCCGGGAAAACGCAATCCGCCAGGAGTCCCCCTTCCGAAGCAAGGAGTGGAGTGCCGTAAATGTGGACGGATCGGCCTACTTTTCCAAATGCGTCCGGCTGGGGAAATATGTGGTGGGCGCGGTTTCCGGCCTGAGCGGATACCATATCGATCAAAAATTCAGCGTTCTGGGAGAGGACGCGTGCTTCTTCCTGGAAATGGACGGCGGCGTTTTCTTCTGCGGCAGCAGGACTGCGCCGCTGGATTTGGACCGGCCGGATTACGGACTGGAGGGGAAGCGGAGCACCGTATCCATGGAGATTCCGTTTCTGAACGCCAGAGGGATTCTGTCCGTCAGGCCCGTTCTGTCGGCAAACGAGGGAATTTCCCTTCCCCTGCTGCTGTTTCTGGACAGCGCCGTCTGCGTCGTTGTGACCGTCTTTCTGCTGATTCTCCTCCGCCGGCAGGTGGCGCGGCCCAGCAAGGAGCTCATTCGCGCCAATCAGGCCCTGGCCCGGGGAAATCTTGACTACCGTCTGGTGGTGCAGTCGGCGGGCAGCGACGAGTTTCAGGCGCTCTACGAGAGCTTCAACAACATGGCCTCTCAGATTACCAGACTTCGCATCGAGTCCTACGACCTGCGGCTTCAGGAGGATAAAAACCGTCTGACCATGCTTCGGGCGCAGATCAAGCCCCACTCCTTCCTGAACGCCATCACCACCATCAGCAACATGACTTACATGGCGGAGCCGGAGGAAATCCGGACGTATATCTCCGCTTTTGCGAAATTCATCCGGTACATGCTGAATGTAAGCAGCGACAGGATTCTGCTCTCCGAGGAAATCGGCCACATCCGCAATTACCTGAAAATACAGGAGATCCGCTTTCCGGGCAGCATCCGGTTCGAGGTGGACTGTGAGAGGGAGGCGGCCATGTGTGAAATTCCCTTTCTGATCCTGTATACTCTGGTGGAAAATTCCATCAAGCACGCCATGACGCTCTACGAGGTGCTGGAAATCCGGGTCCGCTGCTTCCGCCTGGAAACCGGGGATTTCCGCGGAATCTGCCTGGTGGAGGAGGACAGCGGAGAGGGCTTCCGGGAGGGAATCATTGAGCAGATTCTGGCGGAGGATACCGTTTTCACAAAAGAGCACCTCGGATTGACCAACGTCCGGTATACGCTGCATCTGGCGTACCACCGGAACGATCTGCTGCACATTTCCAATCGCAAAGAGGGCGGGGCCCGCATAGAAATCCGGATTCCGGACAGAGAGGTTGAACCATGAAGCTTTTGATCTGCGACGATGACATTTCAACAGTGGATGTTATCCAGAGCCAGCTGGACTGCGGCGAGCTGGGAATCACAAGGATTCTCCGGGCCTATAACGGAGACGCCGCCATCCGGATCATTGCCGGGGAGAAGCCGGACGTCATCCTTTGCGATATCGGAATGCCCAAGTGCAGCGGAATTGACGTTCTGAAATATATCCATCAAAATCATTTTGAAACAGAATTCTGCTTTCTCACCTGTTATGAAGATTTTGAATATGCCAAAGCCGCCATCCGGTACGGCGCCTGCAACTATATCACCAAGCCCTTCTCCATGGAGGAGCTGAAGATGGCGGTCCAGTGCATGATCTCCTCGGCGAGAAAGAAGCGGGAATCCTTCAGAATGGAGGGGCAGGCCCAGCGGGATTCCGTTTTGAACAATGTGCTCCGTCAGATCAGCGACGGCACCACCGGTATGACGCCTGCCTCCGTGGAAACGGTTCTGCACCAGAACGGGCTGTCGCTGTCCGCCCGAAGCCAGTGGTATCTGGTTATGACATGCGCCGACATCACGGACGCCATGCAGACCATATGGAGCCGGGAGCTGCTGATGTATACGGTAGGGCGGCTGCACGACGAGGCTCTGGCCAATTATATCGGCTCCGCCTACTCCATGACGGATTACGACGGCCGCTTTCTGCGGTGTACGGTATTCGTTCCGGCGGAGAACTGCGGGGAGGAGGGGCTGCTGGACCGCTGCCGCACCATGATGGCGCTGTGCGCGGACCATATTTCCCTCCGGCCCTCCATTCTGGTCAGCCGCGCTTTCCCGCTGTACAAGGCCGCGGAAATAAAGGAGGAGATGACCGGAAAAATTCCCAGACTCCGGGTCCACACGGGAAAAATTTTCTCCATGGAGGAAATCGACGGCAGCGCCGGGGAACAGACCGGCTTTCTGGATACCAACCAGATTCTCATGTATTTGAAGCGGTATGACCGAAACGGCTGCATGGAGTACGTCGACTTCTCCATCCGCAGGATCACCGCCTCCGGGGAATACACCCGGGAGGTGATGGACGATTTCCGGCGGGAGCTCATCAACATCTTTCTCTCCTGCCTGCGGGACAACGGCATCTCCTCCCGGAAGCTCTTCGAGGATGCCGCGCTGAGCGGGCTGAACGCGTCCGCTGTGCTCTCCTCGGCCCATATGCTCCGTTTTGCCGACCGCCTGTTCTCCCTGACGGAGGAGGCGCTCCGGGACCTGATGGATACCGACGATATTATCGCCAAGGCGGACGCCTACATCCGAGAGCATTTTCGTGAAAATATCAACCGGGAGGATGTGGCGGCGGTGGCCTGCATTACGCCCAACTATCTTTCCAAGCAGTTTCGGAACAAAAAAGGAATGAATCTCCGGGAATATATCAACAAAATCCGGATTGATGAAGCGAAGAGACTTCTTTTATCCACAAACCTGCCTGTCAGCGAGATTGCCGGCATGGCCGGGTACGATAACATTTCTTATTTCTCCACGGTTTTCCGCAAGCATGTGGGAATGAGTCCGGTGGACTGGCGGCTTGAGAAGGGAGGCGAAGCCTTTGAAGTTTAAAGAGCAGCTTGCCAAAGACAGGGCGGCCATGGCGGGACTTGACCGGCAGGGAAAGCTTCAGTTTCTGTGGGATTACTATAAAATTCCCGCCCTTGCGGTGGTCTGCGCCGTATTTTTGGTGGTGATCACCGTGGTTTCTTCCGCCGGCAGCCAGCCGAAGGCGATGTATGCCGTACTGGTGAACGCCTCCGCCTCTCAGGGAAACCGGGAGATGCTGGACGCGCTGCTGGAGGAGGGTGGAGTGGACATGACCGGGCGGCAGATTGACGTCATGGCGGAGCTGCGCCTGGGGGGAGAGTTTAACGAGAGCGAAGATATGCAGGCCATTCAGGTTCTGGCCGCGCTTTTCGGAATCAGCGGATTGGACTTCTTTGCCGCGGATGCGCCGGTATTTGCCCGGTACGCGGATCAGAACGCGTTTCTGGATCTGTCGCTGTTTATTGACCGGCAGGTGCTGGAGCGGCACGAGGACGATCTTTACTATTACCAGACCGGCGACGGGCAGACGGTTCTGGGCGGCGTCGTTCTCCGGGCCGGTTCCATGCTCCACGAGGCCGGATATTATAGGGACGGCGTGGTTGTGGGCGTCGCCGCCAATGCCCAGAACATGGAAGAGGCGCTGATTTTCCTCCGGCAGCTGCTATAGCCGGTACACTTGAAAATTGGTAAAGTCCGGCGGCCAAAATGGCACAGGGCGGCGCTGCCGTTTTTGGCGGGCGTCAGTCCGCCTGCATCCTCCGCCTTGCCCCGCACCATTTTTCCTCCCTTCCTTTTTACCTCTTCTCAAGCGCGACGGCTATATGAGGAAAAAAGTTAGAAAATGAAAATCCGCTTGTACTTTTTTAATTGCCTGTGAACGTCTCTGTAAGGTATCATATGGGGAGGAAGGGCTGAATTCATATCCGGGCGCATTTTGGCGGAAGATTTCCCGCCAGCCTGCGCCTGCGGATGAACGCAGCGGTTCCGCAACACTGTGAAAGGGAGTGGAGCGCGTATGTCTCAAAAACCGGCCCCGGCTTTATCGGAATACAACGGTCTTCTGGCGCGGCAAAAGAAAGCGAAAAAGGCGGAGGAACGAAGGCGCAACATGCCTTTGTACTTCTTTATGCTTCCCGGACTTCTTTATCTGATTGCAAACAACTACATTCCCATGTTCGGCATTCTGATCGCATTCAAGAAAGTCAACTTTGCCACCGGCATTTTTCAGAGCCCCTGGTGCGGATTTGATAACTTCGAGTATCTGTTCGTCACCAAGGATGCCTGGGTGATGATCCGCAACACTTTGGCCTACAACGCCTGCTGGATCATTCTGGATCTGGCGCTGGCGGTGTTCATCGCTGTTTTGATGGCGGAGATCGCCTCCGGCCGGGCCGCCAAGGTCATCCAGCCCATTATCTGTTTCCCCTCCATGGTGTCGGCGGTTCTTCTGTCCTTCATCGTATACGCTTTCCTGAGCACCTCCTACGGCTATCTCAACACAACGCTGTTCAAGGACAGTCCCATCAACTGGTACGCCAGCGCCCAGTACTGGCCCGTCATTCTGACCATTGTGCATTTCTGGCAGAACGCAGGCCAGAGCTCCATCATCTACATGGCAAGCATCGGCGGCATTGACAAGAGCCTGTACGAATCCGCCCGTCTGGACGGAGCGAGCAAGTGGAATCAGATTCTCCACATCACCCTTCCCATGCTGCGGCCCATGATCATCCTGATGCTGCTGATGTCCATCGGACGGATCTTCAATTCCGACTTCGGCCTGTTTTATCAGGTGCCGCTGAACAGCGGCCTGCTGACCAGCACCACCCAGACAATCGACACCTACGTTTACCGGGCGCTGCTGCAGCTGAACAACGTGAGCATGTCTTCCGCAGCCAGCGTTTTCCAGGCGCTTATCGGTTTTGCTCTGGTCATGGCCTCCAATATGCTGGTCAGAGTCGTTGAGCCTGATAACGCGCTGTTTTAAGAGGAGGTTTGTGAAATGGCTAAGACAAAGGTTTCCCAAATCAAGGACGAGCGGGGGTTTTATATCCTGTCTCTGGTCCTGATGGCGGTTCTGGCGCTGTTCTGCGTGATCCCCTTTATCCTGATGATTTCCGTTTCCTTCTCCTCCGAAACTGCGCTGGCCCACGGCTATAAGTTTTTCCCGGAAGAATTTTCCCTGTCCGCCTACAGCTATCTGTGGCTGAAGCGCGCCACGATTTTCCGGGCCTATGGTCTGACCATTCTGGTGACGGTAGTGGGTACGGCGGTCAATCTGCTCATCACCTCTCTGTTTGCCTACCCCTTGAGCCGGAAGGATTTCAGGTACCGCAACATATTTGCGTTCATTCTCTTTTTCACCTGCCTGTTCAACGGCGGCATGACCGCCAGCTACATCGTCTGGACCCGGCTGTTCCACGTGAAGGACACCATCTGGGCCTATCTGCTGCCCGGCGCGCTGATGGGAGCCATGAACGTATTGATGGTGCGCAACTACTATAACGCGAATATCCCCTACGCCATTATTGAAGCGGCGCGGATTGACGGCGCCAATGACGTGAAGATCTACACCAGCATCATGCTGCCGCTTTCAAAGCCGGTCATGACCACCATCGGTCTGTTCGCGGCGCTGGGCTACTGGAACAACTGGACGAACGGTTTGTACTACATCACGGATTCCAAGCTGTTCACCATTCAGGTATACCTGAAAAAGCTGATGGACTCAATTCAATTCCTGAAGACCTCCGACCTTGCGAATGAGTCAGCCATGCTGGCAGCCCAATCGCTGCCCACGGAATCCGCCCGCATGGCAATTGCCATTATCGCGCTGCTGCCGATCTTGTGCGTCTATCCTGTCATTCAGGGCGAGCTCATCAAAGGCATGGTGGTCGGCGGCGTCAAGGGCTGACGGGGAGGAACTGACATATGAAACGATATAAGCCGTTTGAAACCTCCTCTCCGGAGGCTGTGGGCATACGCAGCGAGGACATCCTCGCCTATATCAACGCCCTGGAAGCCAGCGAAACCGAGATGCATGGCCTGATGATCATGCGCCGCGGCAAGCTCTGCGCCCAGGGATGGTGGGCCCCCTTCGGCCCCAACGTGCGCCACGGCCTGCAAAGCCACACCAAGACTTACGCGGCCACAGCCGTGGGCATCGCCTACACAGAGGGACTGCTGAGGCTGGATGAGCGCCTGATCGACATTTTCCCGGAGGAGTCTCCTGCCGGGCCCAGCGAAAACCTCCGGCTGCTCACCGTCCGCGACGTGCTGTGCATGGGCTGCGGCATGGACACCATGCCCCGCAACAGTCCGGACTGGATCCGGGAGTTCATGCACACCCCCGTCAATCACAAGCCCGGCACCACCTACATGTACAATTCCACCGGCTCCACCCTGCTGGGCGCCATTGTCCGGAAAAAGACCGGCCTGGGCCTGCATGACTATCTGACTCCCCGGCTCTTTGAAAAGATCGGCATCGATCCGGAGAACCTGCGCTGGATGCGCATGGCGGACGGCATGGAAGTGGGCGGCGGCGGCCTGTTCGCCACCACGGAGGACAATTTCCGCCTGATGAAGCTGTACGCCGGCGGGGGCGTATGGGAGGGCGAGAGAATTCTCGCGGAAGATTACGTCAGGCTGGCGACCACAAATCAGAACGACTCCGCAACGGAAGCCATCCACAATCCGGAGGCGTCCGACAACTTCCTGGGATATGGCTTCCAGATCTGGATGTGCAAGCCTCGCGGCGCTTACCGCGCGGACGGCGCAATGGGGCAGTTCTCCATCGTCCTGCCGGAGCAGGAGATGATCATTTCCATCACCGAAACCGCGCCGGGCGCCCACTGGGCGCAGAGCACGCTGGATATCACATGGGACTTTGCGGCAAAAGTCACCGCCCGGGAAGCGCTGCCGGAGAACGCCGCCGCTGAAGCGGCGCTGAAGGCGAAGCTCTGCCGCCTGAACATCGGCAACCCGCCCTGCCAGCCCTTCAGTCCCGTTGTGGAAAAGATTTCCGGCAGGAAGATCCGCATGACCTCCGGCTGCTTCACGCCCTTTGGGGGCAACTTCATGGTGGGCAGCCAGCCGGACGCCATCACGGACTTTCAACTGGACTTTGACGTATACGGCTGCGTGTGGAACCTTACCACGCAGTCCGGACGCAGGGAGTCCATCCGCGTCAGCACCGGCGGAACCCGGTTCACCAATCTGCTGGGCAAGCGCTCCGACTGCCACCAGCTCTACCTGTGCGACGGCTGGTGGCCGGAGGAAAACGTATTCCAGATGCACTGCCGCTGGCTGGAAACCTGTCTGGAGGATGTATTCACGCTGACCTTTGAAGAAAATGCGGTCAGCATTGACTCTGCCAACAACTCCCCCTTCCAGGCGCCTGGAAAAAAAGAGCCGGCTGCGGCCGTTGTGGAATATAGTTGAAACAGTTGAGAGTCGGTAAAAGGGAGGCGAGAAAAAACTGGGTGTGGCGAGGCGGAGGACGTAGGCGGGCTGACGCCCGCCAAGGACGGCAACAAAGTCCACGCCCTGTTTTGACCGCCGGACTTTACCGATTTTCCTCTGCTTCGACTATAACGCGCCCAACCGCAAAAGAATGACGGCATATGGCATGGTCCGCCCGGGATCATGCCATATGTTATAGGAGGTTCATCATGGGAAAACGATTTGATACGCTGCTGTTTCCCGGAGGGAAAAGCAAGGCGTTTACGCTCAGCTACGACGACGGGGTGGTGCAGGACCGGCGTCTTGCCGCGCTGTTCCGGCAGTACGGGCTGAAATGCTCCTTCAATCTGGGCTCCGGGCTGCTGGGGCACAAGGAAACCGGCCGCGCCCCCGGCCGGAAGGAAATTGACGTTTCCAAGGTTTCCCCGGAGGAGGTGCCGGAGGTATACCGCTCCCACGAAATTGCCGGTCACGGACTGTATCACTCCTCGCTGCCCGATGTTGGAACGCCGCTTGCCATGTATGAGATTATAGAGGACAAGCGGCGGCTGGAGCAGATCTCCGGTCAGCCCCTGAAAATGTTTGCCTATCCCTTCGGCCTGTATAACGATCAGGTCATCCAGATGCTTTCCCTGGCGGGCTATCAGGGAGCCAGAACCGTGACTTCCACACATGAATTTGAAATTCCGGAGAATTTCATGCTGTGGAATCCCACCTGCCACCACAATGACCAGCGCCTGATGGAGCTTGCGCAGCGCTTTATTGAGGGGACTTCCTTCGCCCCCATGCTCTTCTATGTCTGGGGCCATGCCTATGAATTTGACGGGCAGGACAACTGGGAGGTGATCGAGCGCCTGGCGGAATACATGTCCGGTCATGGGGAGGAAGTCTGGTTTGCCGCCAACGGGGAAATCATTACTTATGTAAATGCCTACCGCCGCCTGGAGTACTCCGCGGACGGCCTGTCCATCTATAATCCCAGTGCTGTGGATGTGACCATCCGCATGGCGTCAGAAAGCGCGGTTCTTCCTGCGGGCAGGGTGACGCGTCTGGAACCCACCCCTCTGTAATCACTTCTCGGAGGCTTCCCATGGGTGTATTCAATTATCACAATCCGCTGATCGTCTTCATGGTCAGGATTGCCAACATGATGATCGTCAGCTTTTACTGGGTGCTGTGCTGCATTCCGGTCATAACCGTTCTGCCTGCCTCGGCGGCGCTCTACCACTGCGTAACCCGCGTGGTTATGGGCAGCGGCTCCGGCGTAACCCGGGATTTTTTCCGCGCCTTCAAGGGTGCGCTGAAGCCCGGCGTGGCGCTCTCTGCGGTCATCGAGGCGGCCGGCGTGCTGGTATATGTGGGAATCCGCACCGGACTGATGATCTGGGACGCGAATATTTTCGGCGCGGCCTACATGGCGCTGGGCGTGCTCATCTGCGTCACCTGCGCCGCCATGCTGGTTTTTGTTCCTCCGGTGCTGTCCCGGTTTGAAGGGGGGATGAGCATGGTGCTCCGGCTTTCCCTATACTTCTCCGGCAGGAATCTGATCCGCTCCCTGTGGTACGCCGCGCTGCTTGTCATGGGGATCTGGGCGGTGGATTTTTTCCCGCTGCTGCTGCTGGTGGTCCCTGCGCTGTATACGGATCTGATTCGGGGCGGCGTGGAAAAAATCATGACGCAGTATATCAAAGACGCGTCTCTGCTGGCGGAGGAAGAGCCGCCCTCCCGCCCGGACCGTCAGGACGACACGCCGACGGCGCTGGAACTGGAGCGGCTGCTTTCCGGGGATGAGGAGGACGCCCGTGGCTGAGATTGAACTGCGTGAGCTCCTGAAAATCTTTCCCTTTGCCAGCCCCGGCGGCATTTTCAGCAGGAAGCGGCAGCGGGAGATACTGCGGCGGCAGCAGGAAATGCCCTACACCACCGACGAAGGCGTTGTGGTTTTGCAGCATGTTTCCGCCCGGATCAAAAGCGGTGAATTTGTCGTGCTGCTGGGTCCGTCCGGCTGCGGCAAAACCACGCTGCTCCGGCTGATTGCCGGGCTGGAATCTCCCACGCTGGGCGAAATTCTCTTTGACGGCCAGCCGGTAAACGGGCTCCCGCCCGAGGCCCGGGACGTTGCGATGGTATTTCAGAATTACGCCCTGTACCCCCATTTTACTGTCTTTGACAATATCGCCTTCCCCCTGCGAACGGCGCATATTCCCAGAGAGGAGCTGGAAGCGGCCGTTTGCCGCATAGCCGAGGTGCTGGAAATTGAAGAGTGCCTGACGCGGCTGCCGTCGGAGCTTTCCGGCGGCCAATTGCAGCGGGCCGCCATTGCAAGGGCTCTGGTGCGAAAACCGAAAGTATTTTTGATGGACGAACCTTTCAGCAATCTGGACGCGCCTCTGCGTGCGGAGCTCCGCCGCTATGTAAAGCGCATTCACCAGTCGCTGGGCGTTACCTTCATTTATGTGACCCACGATCACAACGAGGCGCTTTCCCTGGGGCAGAGAATTCTGGTCATGCGGGACGGCATGGTGATCCAGGACGGCACGCCGGCAGAGATTTACTTCAAACCGGCCAACACCTATGTCGCGTCCTCTGTGGGTACGCCGCAGATGAACCTTTATGCGGAAATCCCTGTGGAACAGGGCCGTCTGACGCTGATGGGACGGCAATTTTCCGCGCCGCTGGCATCGGGAACCGTCACAGTGGGCGTCCGTCCGGTGAATGTGCTTCAGGCGGCGGATGGCATTCCCGCTTCCGTTGTCTATACGGAGCGCCTGGGCGCTGAGACGGTGCTCCACCTGCGGACGGCGGAGCAGGAGGTCACAGCGGTATGGGAAGCGGAGCAGGCCGCCCATCTGCTTCCCGGACAAAGGGTAAATCTGCGGATTTGTGAAGAAAACCTGCACTATTTTGATGCAGACGGGAATCGAATAGCAGCAAAGGATTCCCCCGGCCATTGAGGCCGGGGGAATTCCCGCAGACTGCCCCAAAAGCTCTCCGCAGGAGTTTTCGCTGAAGGCGAAAATAAATTCCGATCACTTTTTCGGCGGCGTGTACGTCGAAAAAGTACTTTGCGGGCCGAACTCGGCCCGATCCCTCTCCTCAAAAAAATGGTTGCGCCACTTTTTTGACACACAAAGGATTCCCCCGGCCATTGAGGCCGGGGGAATTCTCTGTGCGGGGCTTTGCGGACATACGCGCCGCCGGGAGGGACGCTGTCAAAGCATTCAAATCCCCTGCTCTCTCAACCACTCCGCACAAAGCTCTGCCCAGCGGGCGACATGCGGAAGATCCATGGCGAGATCATTATTTCCATCCGCCAGCGCCAATCCGTGGACGCCCTCCGGGAAGAGGTGCATTTCAAAGGGAATTCCCACCGCGGTCAGCGCCTGTCCCAGGGCGAAGGAATGGCGTGGATCGTCGCTGTTGGTCTGCCAGATGAAAAACGGGGGCGTGTGAACGGTAATATTCACCTCAGGCGCAAAATAGATCAGCTCCTCCTTGGAGGCAACAAAGGGATTGCGCACCGTATCGCTGAAGGGATCCACAAAAAATCCTCCGGGGAGGCCGCAGAAGGCGAAGGCCCCATAGCCGAGAACCACCGCGTCCGGCCGGCAGGACTGCCGCTGGACGGGATCCCCGGCGCGGGGATCGCCGGCGTCAAAATGGGTGGCGCAGTTGGCGCTGAGCATACCGCCGGCGGAAAACCCCATGGCGGCAACCCGGTCCGTGATTTCCAGCGCATCTTTTTCCGCCCGCAGCAGCCGGATTGCCCGCTGCATGTCCGCCATGGCATCGTGCCGGCTGTAGGGCTTCAGACGGTAGGTCAGAATGGCGGCGTTAAACCCGGCGTCGCAAAACCATTTTGCGGCGTGCATGCCCTCGCAGCCGGTCCGGGACTCAAATCCGCCGCCATGGGCCACAATCACCGTACCGCGCCGCCCGCCTCCATTCTGCGCCGGAACGAAAATGATGGAGGGCTGGGGCTGAAGCGGATCGCGGCCGTCGTAGTTGGGCGCGCCGTCCTTCCACAGCGGAATCTGATCAAACTGCGCGATGGCGTTGTTCCAGATTTTGAGATTGCCCTCGATATCCAACGAGCCGTCCGCCTTCCTGTGCTGGGAAACATGCCGGATCACGGATTTTTCCGCGCAGATCCGGGCAAGGGTCTGGTAATTGGATTCGTACATATTGAAACCTCCCCACGTATTTTTTCTATCATATCATGTCCCCGGCAAAATTGCTTCCAAATTTAAGCGCTTCACTTTATGAAAACACACCGATTGCCCGGGACGGCGGTTTCACAGCTCTGACTCTTCCCCGGGAAGCGGCCCGGCTTGCCAACCGGCGGAAAACATGGTATGATATAGTCGACACACTTGAAAATCGGTAAAGTTCGGGGGTCAAAATGGTACGGGGCGGCGTTGCCGTCTTTGGCGGGCGTCAGCCCGCCTGCATCCTCCGCCTTGCCCCGCGCCATTTTTCCTCCCCTCCTTTTTACCTCTTCTCAAGTGCGTCGACTATAAGCAAAAAGACAAGGGAGGTCCCTTCTTATGAGCGGGACGCTGTATCTGATTGCCACTCCTATCGGCAATCTGGGGGACCTGAGCCCCCGGGCTGCCGCCGCGCTGGAAGAGGTGGATTTTATCGCCGCTGAAGATACCCGCGTGACCATGAAGCTCCTTCGCCACCTGGGCGTCAGAAAGCCCATGGTCAGCTACCACGAGCATAACAAGGCCAGCGCCGGTCCCGCCATTCTTTCCCGGCTGATGGCAGGCGAGAGCTGCGCCCTGGCCACCGACGCCGGTACCCCCGCCATCAGCGACCCCGGGGAGGATCTGGTCCGGCTGTGCGCCGGAAACGGCGTGACGGTTCAAGCCATTCCCGGCTGCTGTGCGCTGATCTCCGCGCTGGCGGTCAGCGGACTGCCCACAGGGCGCTTTGCCTTTGAGGGATTCCTCCCGGTGAACAGAGCCCAGCGGAAAGAGCGGCTGCAAAGCCTGCTGGGGGAGGAGCGGACGCTGATTTTTTACGAAGCGCCGCACCGGCTGCGCGTCACGCTGGCCGATCTTCTGGCGGCCTTCGGGGACCGGAGCGCCGCCCTGTGCCGCGAGCTGACCAAGCTCCATGAGGACGTGCGGCGCACCACTCTGGCCCAGGCGGCGGAATGGTATCGGGAAAACGAGCCCCGGGGTGAATACGTTCTGGTCATTGCCGGAGCAGAGCGGAGGGAGGAAACCGCCGTCTCCCTGGACCAGGGGGCAGCGCTTGTGCTGGAGCGCCGGGAAAAGGGGGAGCGGATGAAGGACGCCGTCCGCCAGGTGGCCGCAGATACGGGCCTTGCCCGGAACGAGCTGTACGACGCGGCTTTGCAGGCTGCGCGGGAGCAGTAGATGCAGGAAGGGGACGGCGAAACGCCGTCCCCTTCCTGCCGCAAACCGGCTAGGCTCTCCGTCTCCGGAACAGCCCCGCAAAAATCAGTCCCGCCGCCAGAATGGCTCCGGAAGCCGCCAGAGCGGCCAGTCCGTCCCGCCCGTTTTCATCCGGAAGGGGGGATTGCCAATTTTCCATGTCCTGTGGGGAAAAGCTGCCCGCCTGTCCTCTGCCGTCCTGGGGCTGCCAGTCTCCGGCGTCGGAATCCATCTCCGGAGCAAAGACGGGAAGGCCGTTTTCGCCTGCGTTTTCCGGCCGCTCTCCGTCCATTCCGGGGAACGTTCCGCCGCCCCGTCCGCCGGCGTCCATGTTCCCCATATCGGACAGATTCAGACCGGATGTGTCGATGAGGGCGGAGCCGTCCTCCTGCTGGCCCTGGGTGGTGGAGGGAATGCTGCCGTCCAGCTGTCCGCGGACGCTTTGGGCGCGGAGCTCACAGAACGTATTGAGCACCGCTGCGCCGGTCTCAAATTCTTCATAGGTGCAGAAGCTGGTGGGATCGTTCTCCACATACGGGGCGATCATTGCCGCCGTGGTCTCTATCAGCTCCCGGCAGGCGCCGCTCTCCAGATAATCGGAGATAAACGCATCGTAGTACTGATGATACAGCTGCGTATATTCTTCGCTGCTGAAAATCCAGGCCAGCATGGGCCGGTCCGAAAGATTTCCTCCGGAAACGGGGGTGTCGATGGGCTCGTTGACCGTACCGGAAGCGTCCTGGGACTGAAAGCCCCCAAAGGCCAGATTATAGTCCCAGGGAATCATGGACATGATGCCGTCCTCTTCATAGAGGTAGTAGTTGTGTACCATGCTGCCGGTATAGCTGTCGCCGTTGCAGACAAAGCCATGGACCACAAAGTAACGGATAACCTGTTCCACGTCCACCACGCCGGTCATGTCCCCGCCGCCGCCAAGGGCCTTCAGGGAGGCGATCAGCCGTTTCTGGCCGGCGTCGGTAACGTCTGTTTTGGCGCTGTCAAAGATGTTTGCGTAGCTGTCCGGGTCATCGTCGATATATTGCAGCTTCACGTCGCTGCTGCCCATACCGCCCCTGCCTCCGAAGGCGCCGCCCTCCGGCCGCCCCTCTCTCTGCCCGCCGCTTTCCGGAGCCGGCGGGGACGCTGCGCCTTCTGCCAGCGCCTGAAAGTCAAATCCGCCTCCGTTCCCCCGGCCGCCGCCGAAGCTCATACTGTCTGGCTTGTAAAGGTTTCCGTGGCCGCTGCCATAGTTCCGCCGCAGAAAAGCGTCTTCCACCCCTTCCACTGCCAGATAGAGGCCCCAGAGCTCCCCGTTCACAGACACGGACACGTAGCTGCACAGCGGCGAGGCCGCCCCGAATTTCCCCATCAGCTGATAAACCAGGAAATCCTTCATGCAGGTGTTGTCCTGAATCAGATTGTTCAGACACAGCTTGTCCAGACCGTAGTAGGTGCTGGCTCCGTCGTAGTGGTCAAACTCCACCTTGAAACTGTAACGGTTGTTGCCATATGCGGCTACGGAGGTGAGGGAGGTGTTTCCTTTGGCGCGGATCGCCGCGTTTCGTTCCGCCTCTCCGTCAATGATCAGGGAGCAGACCTGATACTCCTCGTTTTCACAGGTCTCCAGAAACTCCTCCCAATCGTCCATGATAATGTCAATGGTATGCACCCGGGATGCGTCAAACAGCCGGGTTTCATATCCCATAACGGAGGAAGCCTCCTGAAGTCCCAGCGCCTCGCCGGCGGAAAACAGCAGCGTTATAACCAGCGCTGCTGCCAGCGCGGCGGCGCAGATTTTTTCGGTATATGGATGAGCCGCCATACTATCACCCCAGATAGTCGCCGTTGTAGCTGACCAGAACGGCGCTGCGCACGCCTTCCATTTCCCCCAGCGTGTTGACAAAGCCGGTGTCCGCGCCCTTCATGCGGATCTCCAGATTCAGCTCCACTTCGCCGGGCTGGACGGTTTTGCTTTTAAGGACGCAGCGACGGACCTGCCTTTCCACAAGGCTGTGGGCGGCCTCCGCGCTGGCTCCGCCGTCGCAGCGGAGCACCAGGATGTAGGGGTCCAGATAGGACTTTTTATTTACAAATACCAGCAGGATCACACCGATGCAGACGCTGCCGAATACTGCCAGCGGAATCAGTCCCGCCGCCAGCACAATCCCCGCGGCGATGGACCAGAACAGAAACGCGATATCCAGGGGCTCCTTGATGGCGGTGCGGAAGCGGACGATGGACAGCGCGCCGACCATGCCCAGGCTCAGCACAATGTTGCTGGTGACGGCCAGGATCACCAGCGTGGTAATCATGGTCAGGGCAACCAGAGTAACGCCGAAGCTGGAGGAGTACATCACGCCGGAAAAGGTCTTCTGGTAGACCAGGAAAATGAACATTCCCAGCCCGAAGGCCAGCACCAGCGCCAGAACCATATCCACAAAGGATACGGAGGTGATATTTTCCAGAAAACTGGACTTGAAAATGTCTTGGAAGGTAAGCATAGAAAAATTCCTTTCTTCGGCGGCTCCGGCGGCCGCCTGTTTGATCACGCCGCTCTTCGGGCGGCAGCGCCGCCGTGGGGAAATCCGGGAGCAGCAGGGCTGCAAGGGCGCGCTGAAGCTCTTTTTGATACTTTTTCTTTGAAGAAAAAGCGCTATCCATACCGCCGGCAAACGGCGTACTTGGAGAAGGCCGCCGACCGGCGGCCCTCCAGCTGCACCGCGCAGCGGATGGAATCGGGGAGGTATTCGTCCCATTTCACCTCCAGGATAATGGGCGCTCCCGCCGGTATGGTAAGGCTCGCCGGATGCAGGAAATCAAGATTGTTCAGTCCGGTGCGGATGTTGTAATCCAGCGTCACCCGGACGTTTCCGGGACCGAAAACATAAGCCTCCCGGGTATAATCCACGATTACTCTGGGTCTGAGCAGCTCGGAGGCCGTCTTCTGTCTCAATTCCCACACCAGAGCCCGTCCGCTCTCCGCCATCCAGCCGGTATCTCCGCCCAGAAGGGAGCGGACCTCCGCCTCGGTCACAGCGGCGGACTCCTTGCGGCACAGGCCGTTGATCTTGCTTTTTTTCTCCAGGTGAATCAGGGAGAGATCGCTGTCATAGTACCGCAGGCGGAACTTTTCCCGCCTGTTGACGCCATCCAGCTTTTCACGCAGAGCCCGGTCTCCGGGCGTTTCAAAATAGAGGCTCCGAATGCGGTAAATTCCATTTTCCCCATGGGCGTCCGGCCGGGCCGCCGCCCGGAGACGGGCCCGGAGCCCCGGAAGGTCGCCGGGGGAAATCTCATGCTTCCACTCGCGGCGGAATTCCATATTCGCTTCACTTCCTTTCCGTTTTGTGCTTCGGGGGCGGTGAAAAGAGTGTACCCCCCGTCGCTGAAATGACGCTGAAAAATTTGTAAACAAATTGTGCCGCCTTCGGGCGGCGCTGGAAAGAGCGGACGTTTCGTGGTATACTGTCCGTGAAAGGGCGGTGATTCCATGAAAATTCTGATTGTGGAGGATGAAAAGCTGCTGGCGGAATCCATCAGGGACCTGCTCGCCGCCCGGGGCTTTCAGGCGGAGGCCGTCCATGACGGAGAAACCGGCGCAGCTTATGGCGAACTGGGCGTTTACGACCTTATCATACTGGATGTGATGCTGCCGGGGCTTGACGGCCGTCAGGTAGCCAGACGGCTGCGGGAAAAGCGCTGCGGCACGCCGGTGCTCATGCTGACTGCCCGGTCCGGCCTGGAGGATCGGATTGAGGGGCTGGACGCCGGGGCGGACTACTACCTGACAAAGCCGTTTGACGCCAGGGAACTGCTGGCCTGCGTCAACGCCCTGCTCCGGCGTCAGGGCGGACAGGTGGACGAGCTGCGCTGGGGAGACGCGTCGCTGGACCTGGCCGCCGGGATGCTGGGCTGCGGGGAGAGGCAGGTGCGTCTCTCCGCCAGAGAGTTCGGCGTGATGCGGGAGCTGATGCGCGCCGGGGCGCGTCACGTGTCTAAGGAGGCGCTGCTGGAAAAGGTCTGGGGTTTTGAGTCCAACGCGGTGGAAAATCACGTGGAAGTCTATGTGGGGTTCCTGCGGAAAAAACTGCGAAGCATCGGGTCCACGGTTCGGATTGAAGCGGTGCGGCGGCTGGGTTATCATCTGGAGGCGGAGGCATGATCCGGCGGCTGAGGATAAAATTTGTGCTGATGAACATGGCCTTTGTGACGGCGGTACTGGCAGCGGCGCTGGCCGTGGTGATTCACACCACCCGGACAGGGCTGGCG